>NC_015666.1:3056674-3362341 GCF_000217715.1 Halopiger xanaduensis SH-6 | reverse complement strand
ACGAGTTCGAAAAGCGGACGCTGGGCTACCTGCGGCGGGACACTCCGCGGGGCATGCTGATCGAACTCCTGTTGAACGCGGACGCGACCGCGGGCGATCTGGCCGACGCGCTCGAGGTCTCCGCGCCGACGGTCAGCAAGTACGCCGGCAAACTCGAGGAGGCAGGATTACTGTCGCGAGACGACGGCTACGCGGTCGAACGGCCCGAAACCGTCATGATGCTCGTCGTGCGCCACGCCGACTCCTTCGGCGACCGGGCGCGGCGACTTGCGCGGAACGCGGATCAGTTGCTCGAGTACGAGGGCTGAATCGGACGGGTCGATCCCGTCGACCTGCAGTGACCCTCTTCTCGCTCGGTTTTCAGCGGTCGTCGCCGAGCCGCAGGGCCATCACACCCGTTCCTCGACGATTTCGAGGTCGAGCAGTTCGGTTAGCGACTCGAGATCGTACGTCGCGTCCGCCGGACACTCGAGGTCGCGGTTGTGCGGTCGGCGGATGAAGGCCGTCTCGAACCCGATCTTCGTCCCGGCGACGACGTCCTTCGGCGAATCGCCGACGTAGAGTCCTCGCGGTTCTCCCCTTCCGTCGCCAGTACCGGTGCCGGTCCCACCTGCGCGAACGCGATCGATAGTCGTCGTCCCGTCGAGTTGTACGAGCGCGTCCTCGAGGTAGTACGGGTCGGGCTTGCGCCGCCGAAATCCGTCGATGGTAGGATCGCGACCGCGGACGACGTCGAACGGGACGTCGACGAAGTCGGCGACGAACGCGGCGGTTTCGTGGCGATTGTTGGTGACGAGTCCGACCGGCGTCTCCGCTCGGTCGGCGAGCGTCCGCACGGCGTCGATGTCGTCGTACAGCCCGCGCGCACCCGACCGGAGCCGCTCGTGGGTGCCTGCGGAAGCGTACCGCTCCTTCAGCGTCCAGAACCGATCCGGGTCGAGACCGAGTTCGACACAGTGCCCGCGGATCGCTTCGGTGTCCTGACTCCTGAGTGCGCGTCGCTGGGCCGGCGTCGGCTCGGCGCCCAGTTCCTCGAGTGCGGCGTCGGCTGCATCGTCGTACACCTGCGGAGCGGTGCGAGGGCCCTCGAGAATGACCCCGTCCATGTCGAAGCAAATCGGCACCGTCATTCGTGGTGGCTCGTGAATCGCCGGCGCGGCTGAAATAGACGGTGGTCGCGGCCGGGTGACTCGCGATGAAAGAAACAGAGAAAATCGATCGCCGGACGGCGAGTGCCGGCGACGCGGGGAGGATCGATTCGGGAGCGGATCGCAGCGAGCCTGCGGTTCGGGAGCGGATCGCAGCGAGCCTGCGGTTAGACGCTAACCTTCCAGGTCGTACTCGAGGAGTAGCCCCACTTCTCGATCTCGACGTCGTAGTCGCCGTCCTGAATGGCGGTGATGTTCGACCCCACCTCCTTCGCGGTCATCCCGAGCTCCTTCCCGATGATTCGGGATTTGAAGTAGGTCTTGGTAGCCGCGTTCTCCCGGAGGTACTGGAGAATCCGCTCTTGTTTGCTCGTGAGGTCGGAGGCCATTGCGCTGCTCATACCGATTTCGATGCGAGGAATGCCCTTAGGGGGTTTGGTACGCGCGGTTAACCCGCCGCCGTCGTGCGATTTCTTCCTGAAGTAATAGCCCGATACTCGACCGGAAAGGGTAGCTTGGTACGAGCGGTTAATTCATTCGATTTGACGACTATCCGGGCCTGTGATCGTTTCTGGCGGGAAAGAGCGTATTACCGGCGGCCGGCTACTCGTACTGGGAGGTCAGGAAGGGACCGAACGCGCAGGCGATAGCCTGACCGAGCGCCGTCGTCCGATCGGTTAACCCCTCCGTACAGACGCCGATCGCGCCCTCCGACTCGGCGATGCCCGTCGTATCGAGTTCGTCGTCCATTACCGGGCCGAGTTCCTCCCCCGCCTCGAGTCGATCCGCGACGCGGTCGGGGAGCCGAAGCGCGGGGCCGCCGCCGCGTTCGATTCGTTCGCCGTCGGTCACCGCCGCCCACATGATCAGCGTCACTCCCGGCGCGCCGTCGAACCGCGCGACGCCGCCCTCGAGGCCGACGCCGAACTCGTAGTTGCCGTCCGCTCGGGCCAACGCGCGCCGGGCGCGGTTCTCGGCGCCCGTGACGGTTTCCTCGACGGACCACGGCTGCTCGGGAATCCCCGACTCGACGTCGAAAGCGGTGACCCTCGGGTCGAATCGCTCGAGCGTTCGTTCGACCGCGTCGATCTTGACCGGGTTGGTGCTGCCGACTGCAACGTCCATACGCGGGGTTCGAACGACGACCAATTGGACCCTCCGCTTTGGGACGCATTCACTACTTCAATGTTATGATTCCTCATACCGGTTCCGGCGAATTACCGGGTTTCGTGGCGTATCGGATCTCGATTTCGAAACCATTATACCTCGAGTCTCAGAACGGAGTAGGTAACGACTCCGTCCGGACTTTTGCGATTCGTTCGTCCGGGCAGCACTCGCCATCGCATGACCGACGCACAATCGAACACGAGAGTACGGCGTACCGAACGAGAAACCGACGCGACGACCGAAACCGAGACCGAAACCGAATCGAACGACCTCGTCTGTCCGGAGTGTGCGGGCAACCTGGTCGTCGACGACGAACACGGCGAGACCGTCTGTGAGGACTGCGGCCTCGTCGTCGAGGAGGACTCCGTCGACCGCGGCCCCGAGTGGCGCGCGTTCGACGCGGCCGAGAAGAACGAAAAGTCCCGCGTGGGCGCCCCCACGACGAACACGATGCACGACAAGGGGCTCTCGACGAACATCGACTGGCGCAACAAGGACGCCTACGGCAACTCCCTTGGCTCGCGCCAGCGCGAGAAGATGCAGCGCCTGCGCAAGTGGAACGAGCGCTTCCGCACCCGCGACTCCAAGGAGCGCAACTTAAAGCAGGCCCTCGGTGAAATCGACCGGATGGCCTCCGCGCTCGGTCTGCCGAACAACGTCCGCGAGACCGCCTCCGTCATCTACCGCCGCGCCCTCGAGGAGGACCTCCTGCCCGGTCGATCGATCGAAGGCGTCTCGACGGCCTGCGTCTACGCCGCCGCGCGCCAGGCCGGCGTCCCGCGCTCGCTCGACGAGATCGCGGACGTCTCCCGCGTCGAGAAAAACGAGATCGCCCGCACGTACCGCTACGTCGTCCGCGAACTCGGGCTCGAGGTCCAGCCGGCCGACCCCGAGAGCTACGTGCCTCGCTTCGCCTCCGGTCTCGAACTCTCCGACGAAGCCGAACACCGCGCCCGCTCGCTGCTCCAGAACGCCAAGGAGAAGGGCGTCCACTCCGGCAAGTCGCCGGTCGGCCTCGCGGCCGCCGCGGTCTACGCCGCCGCCTTGCTGACCAACGAGAAGACCACCCAGGCCGCCGTGAGCGACGTCGCCGACATCTCCGAAGTCACCATCCGCAACCGCTACCACGAGCTCCTCGAGGCCGAGGAGACGATCGGCCTGGCCTGATCGGCGCCGCGTCGAGCCTTCGAACTGACGACGGACGACCCCGCACGAATCGCGCGGACCCGTACCGTTTTTCTACCGCCCGTTCTCACCGGAGTACAATGGCTATCGCATTCGATTCGTTCGTTCTCACCGCCGCAACCGCCGACCTGACGGACGAAGCTCGAGCCCGCAATCACGCGGACGCCGTCGAGTTTCGGATGGGCCTGTCGAACGCGGACGACGCGCTGGCCGCCCTCGAGGCCTACGACGGCCAACTCCCGGTCCTGGCGACCAACCGGGCCGCGTGGGAGGGCGGCGAGTGGGCCGGCGACGACGCGGAACGGCTCGAGGTGCTGGCCGAAGCCGCCCGTATCGACGGCGTCGAGGCGATCGACGTCGAACTCGAGTCGCTTCGATCGGGCGCGGCCGACGACGTGCTCGAGACCGCGCGCGAGCAGGACGTTTCGGTGGTCGCGTCGACCCACGACTTCGAGGGGACGCCGAGCGAGGACGCGATGATCGAGCGACTCGCCGAGGCCTGCGAGTACGCCGACGTCGGCAAGCTCGCGGTGACGGCCCACGATCGGTCGGACTCGCTCGCGGTGCTGTCGGCAACCCACCGACTCACGCAGGACGGCGAGACGGTCGCGACGATGGCGATGGGCGAGGCCGGCAGCCACACTCGGGCCGTCGCGCCGCTGTACGGCTCGCGGATCGGCTACGCGCCCGTCGACCCCGCCGAGGCCACGGCGCCGGGCCAGTACGATCTCGCGACCCTCTCGCGGTTGGTGTCGGACCTCGAGTAAGCGTTTGAATCACGCTCCGGGCCGCGGCCGCGATACCGCTCCGGGATGCGATACCGCTCCGGGCCGCAATACGATCGACTGACTGCGGTCAACCGGTAGTTAGCTGCCAGCGTTCGTGACGGTAACAGCCGCATACCAATAGGCCGCTACGACCCAGGGGGCGTATGAACTCGACGGGAACGAGTCGCCTCGAGTTGCTCCATCGAGGGTCGTCCGCGGCCGGAGACGGCGATGCGGCGTTCGCGTTCGTCGGCGGCGGGCGAAAGGGGGACGGTGGTAGCGTCACCGACGGCGCGTTCGATTCCGAAGCGTCGTCGCGTGCCGAAACGCTGCTTCGCTCGATTGATCTCGTCGCGACGCCGCCGGGATCGACGCCGCTCCGCCTCGAGTCGGCGTTCGAATCGGCCCGGCGGGAGCGACTGCACGAGATCCGAACGCAGGACGCACAGCGGGAGGTGCTCGCGGCGCGGCTCGGGACCGCTCCCGGACGGGTGACGCTCGCGGTCACCGGCGACGGGTTCGTCGCGACCCGCGACGACGAGCGGATCGGCTGCTGGCCGTCGAACGCGGCCTTTCTCGCGGACCTTGCAGCCGCGGAGACGCTGGACGAGCGCCGACCCGACTGGCGGGGCCTCGAGCCGGACGAGCAGGGAATCGTGCTGACCGCGCTCCGGCTGTTTCTCGATCGCTGTCCGAACTGTGACGGGGCGCTCGTCGGGACCGACGCGGGAACGGGGACGGCAACGACGGACGAACTCGAGCGACCGTCTGCGACGGGGACCGCTCGAACGGGCGCGGATCGGGGCGTTTCTCTCGAGTGTGCGTACTGCGGCGTGATGGTGATCCGGGCGCCGTACGAGTGACGGCCGTAGCTACCTTGGCCCGGATTGCGGCCGAGCGGCGAGCGGACGGGGTCGGACGTCTCGGAATCGGAATGTTAACCAGTCGGCTCGCCTAGTGTCCGACCATGACATGGTTTCGTGCGCTCCTCGCCGGGGCCCTCTCGATCCTCTTTCCCGGCGCGGGACACGCGCTCCTGCGGGACTGGCTCCGCGCGGTCGTCTTCGCGGGGCTGTATCTCTCCGCGATCGCGATCTTCCTCCCGATGGACCAGCTCGCCGCGGCCGAAACGATGGCCGATGCCGTGACGATCGTCAGCGAAGATATGGACTCGATGGGACAGTTCGCCCTCTCGTTTATCGGCCTGTTCGCGGCGATCGACGCGACGTTCCGTTCGCTCGGCTTCCCGCCGACCGCGTCGGGATCGGGGTCGGGCTCGAGCGACGGGCCGACCTGTCCCGAGTGCGGCAAGGAACTCGACGAAGACCTCGAGTTCTGTCACTGGTGTACGACGCGCCTCGAGCCGGCCGAACCCGAAGACGCAGACCCGAGCGAAGTCTGAGCGAGCCGCGAGAAACAGCGTTGCGTTGGACGAGGAGGTTCGACCGACGGTGAGCCGTCTGCAATCGCGATTACTGCGACGCTCCTCGCTACTTCTCGATGATGCTCTCCTCGACGGCCTCGCCGAAGTGTCGCGCCGTGTCCTCGTAGTACAGCAGGAGTTCGTCGCCGGCCTCGAGGTCGGTTACCGCCTTGCGGCCCTCGCCGGTGGCGACCTTGATCGTCTCGGCGTTCTGCAGCAGCGTCTCGACCCGGTCGCCGGCCTGCGTCTCGAGGGCGACGCGGAACATCGGGCGCTGTTCGATCTTGACGCGGCCGACGATGGCCTCGCGGGTGTTGCCGTTCGTGTCGACGACCTGGACCTCGTCGCCGCTCTGGAGTTCCGAGAGGTACTTCGTGCCGCCGTCGGGCGTCCGGACGTAGGCGTGGACGGCGCCCGCGTTGACTCTAAACGGCCGCGAGGCGACGTAGGGCGATTCGGCCGTCTCGGCGTGGACGAAGACCAGCCCGCGGGCCATCGAGCCGACGAGCATCCCCTCGTCGTGCTCGAGCAGGCTGCCCGTGTCGATGCAGACGCGGTCGGCGCTGCCGACGCGCTCGACGTCGAGCACCTCGGCGTACTCCAGATCGAGGGTCTCGCGCTCGGCGTCGTCGCGGACCTCGACGGTCTTGCGGATCTCGTCGGGATCGCTCGAGTCCAGCAGGACGGAGTCGGCGCCGATCTCCAGCGTCTCGAACGCGGTCCGCGCCTCCTCGGCGGTGGTGACGCCGGCGACCAGATCGGTCTCGTCGCCGATCCGGGCGATCAGGTTCTCGAGCGGGATGATCGTCCAGTCCTCGCCGATGATGATCGTGTGGTCGGCCTCCTGAGCCGCGGTCTCGGCGAAGCGCTCGTATTCAGTGTCGAGGATACGGACGTACGCGCCCCGCTCGAGGTCGGCGTCCTCGTCGCGGCGCAGCGTCGAGAGGTCGGCCGAGCCGGAGAGGTCCTCGGGCATGTCGATCGTCGCGTCGCCCTCGCCGTCCTTGCCGACGATGACGGCGTCGGGTTTCGCGCTCGACGCGCCCCCGGCGTCACCGGTGTCGCCGACGTCCTCGATGACGTCCTCGGCGTCGTCGCTTTCCGCGTCGTCGACGAGGGTCACGTCGCCGTTCGTTCGGAACGCCGCGACGTTGATGTCGCCGAGTTCGCGCACGCGCTCGACGTCGGCTTCGTCGACCAGTACCCAGTCGGCGCCCGCCTCGAGCGCGGCGGTGATCCGCTCGCGGCGCTCGTCCCAGTCGCCGACGGTGTCGTCGGCTTTGATCCAGACGGATCGTGTCCGTGTCATGCATCGACGGTCGAAGGGAACCGGCTTGAACGTGGCGAATCGCGCAGGCCGGTCCCGGGGACCGACCGCTGACCGTGTCGGGTCCGGAATTGCGGCCGTCGAAACGTTAAGAACGCGCTCGCTCCAATATAGGGTAGATGTCCGGTTACGACGCGATCTGTTTCGATCTCGACCACACCCTCTGCGAGCCGACCCGCGCTCCCGCGGCGCTGCTCGAGGCGGCGTTCGACCGCGCCGGCTGCGAGCGGTTCTGTACGCCGGCCGACCTGCGCGCCGCGATCCCCGATCTGCCGACGGCGGAGACGGATCTGGAGTTCTACGAGCACCTGTTTACCGAGGTCTCGCGCCGCGCCGAGCGCGATATCGACCCGAATGTGCCGTCCCGACTCGCCCGCGCCTACCGCGAGGAGACGGACCCGACCGCCGTTCAGTTTCGGCCGGGCGCCGAGCGGGCGCTCGAACGCGCCCGCGACCACGGGCAGGTCGCGCTGATCACTAACGGCGGACGCGAGACGCAGACGCAGAAGTTGCAGGCGCTCGGCATCGAGGACGCCTTCGACGTGCGCGTCTTCACCGAGCCGAGCGCGGGGATTCACCCGAAGCCCGACGCGGCGCCGTTCGAGCACGCGCTCTCGACGCTCGAGGCGACGCCCGACGGCGCGATTCACATCGGCGACTCGCTGCACGCCGACGTCGCCGGCGCGAACGCGATGGGCCTCGATTCGGCGTGGATCGCGACCGACGGCGGGGTCGAGACCGCGGAGCACCGACCGACGTACGAACTCGCGTCGCTCGAGGCCTTCGAAACGATCGTCTGAGTCTATTCTCGCGCTCGACCCGCTATCTCCGCTGCGAGGCGACGGACACCGCTAGTCGCTACAACCCGATCAGAAGATACTTGATAGTATTCTAACATCGGTACGGTAATGATCGGTGCTGCGCTCCAGCGGTTTGCGCTGCTCGTGATGGTACTCGGGGGGTTTCTCGAGGTCAGTTCGCCGGGCAGCGGCGTCGGGTTCATGCTTATCGCGGCGCTGCTCGGCGCTGTCGGCCTCGTAATCGAACTCCGTCGAGCTGACGGCGGAACTCGTAGTGCCGACCGCGCCGAGAGTTAGTCCGAGTCGTCCGGCAGCAGATCGCTGTGGACGACCGCGCGGTACTGGTCGTCCGTCGCCTCCTCGAGGCGGGTCAGCAGCGCCGCCGCCTTCGAAAAGTCCTCGGGCAGTTCGAAGGGATCGTCGGCGTCCTCGTCGCGTTGTCGACACACGTTGACGAACGACGCCAGCGTCGAGTACGTGCCCGGCCGGGCGTAGACGACGCCGACGCCGTCGCCGTCGGCCACCTGTTCGCGCCAGTAGTCGATCACCGGTTCGGCCTCGAGTCGCGGCCGTCGATTTCGCTCGGCGAGTTCCGCCGCGTCGATCTCCGCCTCGCCGAGCACGTCGTCGAAGACGGCCTGCAGTTCCTCCGTGTTCTCTTCGATGTAGGGTGCGTCGGCCTCGGCCCGGATCAGCCGCTGGAAGGCGTCGAGTTCCGCCGATCGGGCTGCAACGGGATAGACGAAGTCGTGGTTCGCCTTCGGCAGCTTGTAGGACTTGCCCTCGACGCCCTGTTCGCCGGGACCCGACTGGCCGAGCATCAACTCGAGGATTCCCATAGCTAGTACAGGTTCTGTGAGGCGAATAAGTGTTCCGCGGTCAGGGCGTCGATACGCGCCGTCGGCTGCCGATCCGCTACCGTCCTCGCGGACGTGGACCCGGACGGCCGCCGATCGCCTACCAGTCGTCGCCGAGCGCTGCCTTCGCGCCGCCGTACTCGCTGGCGGTCGCCCACGTCCGCCCGCTCGCGACGTGTTCGACCTCGTAGGCGCCGCCGCAACTCCCGCAGCGGTACTGATCCGGCGCCTTCACCGGCTGCGAGGCGCGGTGGCGCGTCGCCCGCCAGTCGCAGCCCTCGGCGCGACAGCGAAGGACGTACCGCGGCTCCGCGAACGCCCGACAGTGGCGCGGCGCCTCGAGGTCGGCCGCTCGCTCGCGAAACCGCGGGCCGTGCCCCGACTCGCCGAACTGCTGGAACTCCCAGGCGTGGACGAGCTCGTGGCGAACGACCGCGGCGAACTCCGGCCACTCGTACCGCTCGTAGGCCCGCCGCGCGAGGACGATCGTCGCGACCTCTCGATTACGGTCCCAGCGACACGCCCCGGCGCGCCGGCGGGCCCGAGCCGAGACGTTCCACTCGAGGGCCTCGAGATCGACGGGCAGCTCGTACTCGCCATCACCACCGTCGCCGGCCACCTCGCGGGCGTGAATCCGCGCGCGAGCGACGATCTCGTCGTCAACGGTGAGCCGTTCTCCGTCGGACGCGTCGGACACGGCCCGACGATAGGTCGGCCGCACCGAATTTCTTCCGATCGCAACCTCGTATCGACCGGTTTATTTATGTTCCTGACACAACAACGTTCAAATATGTACGATTTAACGGGCTTCCAGCGCGACCTCCTGTACGTCATCGCCGGCCAAGACGAGCCACACGGCCTCGCAATCAAGGAGGAACTCGAGGACTACTACGAGACGGAGATCCACCACGGGCGCCTGTATCCGAATCTCGATACGATCGTCGACAAGGGGCTCGTCGAGAAGGGGCAGGCGGACCGCCGAACGAACTTCTACACCCTCACCCGGCGCGGCCGGCGCGAACTGGAAGCGCGACGCGACTGGGAACAGCAGTACGTCGCCGACCTCTTCGAGGACGACTGATCGCACTCTCGAGTACCTCGACGCACCCGCTTTCGTCCGAATATCGCCATCGTCGGTGTCCCGCCGGCGGCCACGTGCGTTTCGCGCTCTAATTCGGCTCTTTCGTATGCGCCTTCCCGTCTCGAGAGTCGTCGCTAGGCTCTCCGTTCTCGATCTAGTTAATAACAATCTGGACCTCTATTGCTAATCTATAGCGAAATACGGCGCGTTTACAACAGCGATGTTGATAAGATTCGGGTTCGAAGCGACGCCAACGATGACCGATCACGAGTCGGCTCGAGCCCGCCACGAGGACCGCGCTCACGGGCCCGGACACGAACACGGCGGCGAGCACACCGGTCACGACCACGGCCACGGTCACGGGCACGACCACGACCACGGCGCGTCGTCGACGAGCAGCCGGAAACTCGCCGTCGTCTCCGCGATCAACCTCGTCGGATTCGTCGCCGAACTCGCGGGCGGACTCCTGTTCGGCTCGGTCGCGCTCATCAGCGACGCGTTCCACATGCTGTTCGACGCGCTCGCGTACGTGATGGCCTTCGCCGCCGCCTACGTCGCCGAATCCTACGGCGACGAGGGGCGCTGGTCCTACGGCCTCCACCGCCTCGAGCCGTTCGCCGCCTTCCTCAACGGCGTCCTCCTGCTCCCGATGGTCGGATTCATCCTCTGGGAGTCCTACCACCGATTCCTCGAGCCCGTCGCGATCGGAACCGGCCCGACGCTCCTCATCGCGACCGGCGGGCTCGCGGTCAACGTCGGCTCGATCTACGTGTTACACGGCGGCGAGATGAGCCTCAACGAGCGCGGCGCGTTCTACCACCTGCTGGGCGACGCCGGCGGTTCGGTCGCCGTCATCGTCTCGACGGTCGTCATCGAACTGACCGGGTTTCACCTCGTCGACCCGCTCACCGCCGGCCTCATCGCGGTCGTCGTGACGTGGTCCGCCGTGAACGTGCTCCGCGGCAGCAGCGCGATCTTCCTCCACCGGACGCCGTTCGACCGAGCGGCCGTTCGCGCCGCGCTCGAGGACCTCGAGGGCGTGACCGCGGTCGACGACATCCACGCCTGGCAGGTCTGCAGCCGGATCACGGTCGCGACCGTCCACCTCGAGACGGACGCCGAGACGATGGCGGACGCCGAGGCGGTGACGCGACGCGTCCACGCGACACTCGAGGCACGCGGCGTCGATCACGCGACCGTCGAACTGTGTCCGTCGTACGCCGCTCGCGACGTCCACCTCAACGCTCACTGCCACTGATCGACGATCGATCTCTCCGCGAGTCAGTTCCGCACGATGTCGAACGACGAGACTGCCCTCTATCACCTCCGTTTCACTGTTAGTATCTGAATGCATAGTAGTTACTAGATTAGATACATAGTCAATCTAGACTGGCATCAGTACAGTCGGTCGCCTCAGTCGTGACAGCTCCAGCTCGAGTCCCCGGTCGCTCCCAGAAACCGGGAATGCGGGGAGCCCTTAGGAGCGTGCAGAAACTACCCTCGCGTATGGCCGCCGCCCAACGGACGTCGCTTCCCCGCCCGCCGAAAACGTTCACCGACCGCGAGGAGCGGACGATCTCGATTCGCGAGTATGACGGCCAGTTAGAGCCGCTGCAGGAGATGTACGCCCATTTCGACGACGACTCGCGCACGCAGGGGTTACCGCCCAGAAGCGAGAACCGAACTGTCGAGTGGCTCTCCGACCTGCTCGAGGAGGGACTGAACGTCGTGGCCCGCCACGAGGGCGACGTCGTCGGCCACGCCGTCCTGATCCCGTACGATTCGACGTCCGAGCTCGCGATTTTCGTTCGGCCGGCGTACCAGTCCGCCGGTATCGGGACGCACCTCATCGGCTGCTTGCTCGGCCACGGGCAGGCAAACGGGCTGACGCGCGTGTGGCTCACCGTCGCCCGGACGAACCGGATCGCGATGAACCTCTATCGGTCGGCGGGCTTCGAGATCACCGAACGGGACCGCGGCGAGTACGAGATGGAACGAGCGTTATAGACCGCCGTCTGATTCGCATCGGCTTCCTGGCAATCCGACCATCGACCATCGTGAGATGTATATATGGTTCCTGACTGTTCCTTCGACCTATCGAAAAGTCATTCTATTTCTCGCGTAACCGTTCGACGCTCGATCCCGAGACCGCGTTCGGCGCTGGTTGCGACCATTGCCGGCTACTTCCAAGCAGGTAGCGGCCGATCGGAGACCGTTTCTCGAGGAGGGCGTGTCCTCGAGTCTCGAGCGGGGCCGGTATCGCGCGGGGTCGGTATCGCACCGGGACGGCGAGTAATCGCGTGTAATTCCGCGGCGTCGCCGCCGCGCGATTAGATGTCGACGGGTTCGTCCCGCTCGGCGGCCTCGTGGATCGCCTCGATCGTTCGCAGATCGTCGAGTCCGTGGCGGCCGTCCGGCAGGATCGGTTCGTCGCCGAGGACGCGGTCGGCGAAGTAATCGAACTCCTCGCGCATCTCCTCGACTTCGGTGAAGTCGGTATCCTCGATGGTCGCTTCCACGCTGCCCGACGAGAGGTGGAGCGTGGCCTCGCCGTGGAACGCCGGCGAGAGTTCGATGAGCCCGTCGGTGCCGATGATCTTGAGTTCGGTGTCTTCCTGGGCGTGTTGGCTCGTCGTACAGACCAGGGGAACGTCGTCCTCGAGAGTGAGCGTAATCGTGGCGAACTGGTCCGGAACGTCGTCGAACGCCTCGTGGGTGGAGGACATCCGGGCCTCGGCTTGCACCGGATCCCGCTCGAGGAGGAAGCGCGCGGTGTTGATCGGGTAGATACCGAGGTCCATCACGGACGTCCCGTAGCCCGTGACGTCCGAATCGAGGCGCCACTGGTCGGGATCGGGGATCATCTCGAGCAGCGGCTGGGTGTTGTTGCCGTAGACCTGCGTCGGCTCGCCGATGAACCCGTCCTCGATGAGTTCCTTGGCGCGGCGGACGGCGGGCTCAGTGTGCATGCGGTAGGCCGTCATCAGCGGGATGTCGCCGTCCGCTGCCGCGTCGACCAACTGCTCGGCGCGTTCGGCGGTCGCCTCGAGGGGCTTCTCGCAGAGCACCGCCTTGTCGAGTTCGGCCGCGGTTTCGACGTACTCGAGGTGGTAGGCGTTGGGCGTGCCGATGTAGACGGCGTCGTAGGCGTCGCTCGCGGCGCCGTCGTGGTATTCGTCGTACGTGATTCCGCGGTCGACGTCGTGGCGGTCGGCCAGCCGCTGGGCCTTCTCCGTAGACGAGCTGACCAGCACCGCCGTCTCGCAGTAGTCCGCCTGCTCGATCGCCGGGATGACGATGTCGACGGTCCACCAGCCGAGCCCGATCAGCGCGAACCGAACCGTCCCGTCGGCCGCCGTTTCCCAGTCCCGCTTTGCGAACTCCGTGACCATCGTAGCGTTCATGGACGACGTTTCGGACGGGGTGAATAAAACCGTTCGGTGCTGCGCGATGGCGGCGCGGTCGGGTCGACCGATCCGGTCCCGCGATCCCGAACGGGTCGAGAGCGGGTCCACGAGTTGCTACGTCGTATTTCTTGATCAGAAACAAAGCTGCCGATAACTCGAAGTTTACAATCGTATTTTTGTAACCCGAATACTCAGTGTGAATTGATAACATGGGGAACGGCGGATGTATCCGGCGAATCGACTCGTTCCCCAATGAGAAACGGCGTGCAGGTCGTTCATGAAAACGTTCATGACGGTCGCTGTGCTCGCGTGACATATGGACGAGTATACGCATACCCCGGTCACCGTCGCCGACAAGCGCGCCGTCGTCGTCGGCGGGACGAGCGGGCTCGGACAGGCGATCGCCGTCGGACTCGCCGCCGACGGCGCGGACGTCATCGCGACGAGTCGCTCCGAGGACGCAGTTAATGAGACGGCCGACCTCCTCGAGGAGCAGGGTGCGACCACGGCCCGCGTTACCTGCGACGTCACCGAACCCGAGTCGCTCGAGAACCTCCGCGAGGTCGCCGAGGAGTCCCTGGGCGGGATCGACGTCGTCGTCTCGTCGGCGGGGGCGATCTCCCGTGACACGGTCGTCGGCATCAGCGACGACGAGTGGGATTTCGTCACCGACGTCCAACTCGACGGCGTCCGACGCATTACGCAAACGTTCGCGCCCGCGATGGACGAGGGCGGGAGCATCATCAACATCTCCTCGCTCGCCGCGCGGCTCTCGATGGCGAATCTGCCGGCGTACTCGGCGGCGAAGGGCGGCGTCGAGGCGTTCACGCGGGCTTCGGCGAAGGAACTCGCACCCGAAATCCGAGTCAACGCGATCGCGCCCGGCTTCTTCATCACGCCGCAGAACGAGGACACCTACGCCGAGGGAACCGAAAAGCGCGAGCGCATCGACGAGCGGACGCCGCTCGGACGGGTCGGCGAGCGCGAGGAACTCATCGGCGCGACGATCTACCTCGCGAGCGACGCGTCCTCGTTCGTCACCGGCGAAGTGCTGACCGTCGACGGCGGGTTCGCCGACAGCGCGTTCTGACTCTGACGGGCCGGAACGATCTTCTCAGTGTCCGGCAGGCCAGAGAATCTTTACGTCTTGGCCGCTGCGAATCGCCGACGGTTGCACCGGCGGAACCACCCTCTACTCCGATTTTTGCATCATTGACGCCGATTATTCTAGGCATACTGACCGGAAGATACATATGTTATGTTTAATTCATACACTTGTGTGCCAATGCGCAACACCAACAAGGGTGAGACTATGTCACGCCCACCCGATGGCGGCTCGTCGCGGACGGTGAGCCGTCGCCGCGTACTGCAGGCGACGGGCGCTGCCGGATTGACCGGTATCGCCGGCTGTACCGGATACGTCGGCAGTTCGCGGGACGGCGTCGAGTACTGGACCCTCTTCGGCGGCGGCGACGGGGCCGTCATGGAGACGATGGTCGACGAAATCAACGCGAGCGACGAGTACGATTTCCGGATCAACCGCCAGCGAGTCCCGTGGGACGAACACTACGGCCGGCTCTACACCTCGATGGTCGGCGGGAACCCGCCGGACGTCGCGGTGATGCACTCGCGGATGATGCGCGATTACGAGGACAGCATCGTCCCGGTCACCGACGAGATCGGCACCGACCCGTACCTCGAGGAGGTCGCTCAGGGCGGCGTCGTCGACGGCGAACAGCTCGCCGTCCCGATGGATACGCACCCGTTCGGGCTCTACTACAACAAGGAAATCTTCGAAGAGGCGGGGCTCGATCCCGAGGAGCCGCCGAATACGGCCGAACGGTTCTACGAGTGCGCCAACGCGATCGTCGAAAACACCGACTACTACGCCTTCGACTACTTCGAGGGCGAGTTCCACGCCGAGACGATGCGGATGCTGCTGCACAGCCGCGGCGGCCAACTCATCACCGAGGACTACGAACCCGCCTTCGACACGGACGACGGGCACGACGTCGTCCAGGAGATGCACGACTGGGTGTACGAACACGAGTGGGCGCCGGTCGATCCCACCGCCGGCTGGGACGCCTGGAACCGCGGCGAGGTCGGCATGAAACTCGAGGGAACGTGGCACATCAGCGTCGTCCGCGAGGCGGGCTTCGAGTTCGGCCTGACGGAGCCGTTCATCATGCCGGAGTCGACCAGTCCCGTGACGGTCGGCGACAGCCACATGCTGATCATTCCCGAGAGCCAGGACCGCGATCGAGAACGGCTCGAGGACGCGATCGAAACCGTCCGTCTGCTCACCCAGGAGTTCAACGACCGGTGGGGATCCGACGCCGGCCACCTCCCCGCCAGCCGGACGGCGCTCGAGAGCGACGCCCTGCGGGAGTCGGACACGTGGGATAAGACTCTCGAGACGTTCTACGGGATGGTCCAGAACGACCAGTTCATCCGGCCGCCGGCGACGCCGAACGTCGAGCAGTACATCGAGGAGATCTACCAGCCGCTCGACGACATGCGGGCCGGAAACGTGGAGCCGCCGGAAGTCATCGAGACGGCCGAGCGAGGCGTTCGGCAGACGTTCAACAGAGGCTAACCC
Source organism: Halopiger xanaduensis SH-6 (assembly GCF_000217715.1). Classification (GTDB taxonomy): domain Archaea; phylum Halobacteriota; class Halobacteria; order Halobacteriales; family Natrialbaceae; genus Halopiger; species Halopiger xanaduensis. The sequence goes on along the minus strand of NC_015666.1, from coordinate 3,346,580 downwards.
TAACCATGGCACAAGCACAACAAACCGAGACGGACGCGACGAACGCGAGCGCCGACGAGTCAGGCGGCCTGACGGCGTCGTCGCTCCGCGAGTTGCTCGCCGGCGTCACCTTCGCGCTTCCCTACGTCCTGATCGCCGGCACCTTCCTCTTCGGGCCGTTGCTCCTGGCGCTGTACATGAGCTTCCACGACTGGAACGCGCTCGATCCGGCCCAGTCGCAGTTCATCGGCCTCGAGAACTACCGGATCCTGCTGTCGGATCCGGACTTCTGGGACGCGCTGCGAAACACCGTCTACTTCGTCGTCCTGACGGTGCCGCCGATCATCGTCGGCTCCCTGCTGCTCGCGCTCGGCGTCAACCGCGACGTGCGGGGCAAGTGGCTGCTGCGGACGATCTTCTTCAGCCCGTACGTCCTGACCGTCGCGGTCGTCGGGCTGCTGTGGACGGAGGTCTTCAGCGCCTCGGGGCTGGTCCCGTACTACATCGGCGGCGGCAACTGGCTGACCGACCACCAGCTCGCGATGCCGGCGATCGCCATCGCGACGATCTGGTGGCAGTTGGCGTTCAACTTCATCATCCTGCTGGCCGCGCGCCAGAACGTTCCGGACCGCCTCTACGAGGCGGCGAAGTTAGACGGCGCGAGTCCGTGGCGGATGATGCGCGACATCACGATCCCGCAGATGCGGAACCCGCTGATCTTCATCGTTATCGTCACCTTCGTCAACTCGTTCCAGGTGTTCGGACAGCCGTACATCATGACCGACGGCGGCCCGTCGTTCTCGACGACGACGGTCGTCCTCTACCTCTACGAAACCGCGTTCACCGGCCGGGAGTTCGGCTACGCCGCCGCGGTCGGCTACGTCCTCTTTATGATCCTGATCGCCATCTCGGCGACCAACTACTACTTCCTCACGGGTGATGACCAATGAGCGTCGAATCGAAATCGGTCCTCGAGAACGTCTCGCTGTCGAACACCCGCCTTCGGACGATCGCCCTGTACGCGGGACTCTACGGGACGGCGGCGCTGTTCCTGATCCCGTACTGGTACATGTTCGCGACGTCGTTCATGACGCGCGATCTGGTCTACGCCGAGGTGCCGTACCTGATCCCGTGGGACGTGACGCTGTACTGGTACGAGTACCTGCTGACGAACTCGCTGATCGTCCAGTGGACCGTCAACACGGTCATCCTGGCCGGGATCACGACCGCCGTCGTGATCGCGGTCGACGCGATGATCGCCTACTCGCTGACCCGGCTGGACTGGCCCGGCCGACGCGTCGTCTTCGCGGTCATCGTGGCGAGCTTCATGGTGCCGGGGATCATCAACCTCGTCCCCGTCTACATCATCGCCAGCGAACTCGGGCTCGTCAACTCCCTCTGGGGCGTCGTCCTCCCCAGCGCCGCGAACCCGCTGGGCGTGTTCATGCTCGTCCAGTTCTTCAAGGACATCCCCGAGGAACTCGAGGAGGCGGCCCGGCTCGACGGGTTCTCGCGCCTGCGGATCTTCACCCACATCGTGTTGCCGCTGATGCGGTCGGCGCTCGCGGCGCTCGGGCTGTTCATCTTCATCTGGACGTGGAACGCCTTCGTCTGGCCGCTGTTGATCTTCCAGAGCGACGCGATGTACACGCTGCCGATCGGGCTGGTGACGCTGCAGGACAACCTCGGCGTCACCGAACCCGGCGTCATCATGACCTCGGCGGTCGTCGCCTCGGTGCCGCTCCTGCTCGTCTTCCTGGTGATGCAGCGCCACCTCGTCCGCGCGGTCGAAATGCAGGGGACCACGAAGTGATCCACGATGCGCCAAGCCAAAATCAAACCCCAATCGAACGACCTCGATCCGATGTACGCCTCGCTCCAGCACACGGCGCGGTTCGTCTGGGACAACCTCGTCGAGGTGGTCTGGATCAGCCTCGCGTGGTTCCTCGCGGCGCTGCCGCTCGTCACGATCGGCCCGGCGACGGTCGGGGCCTACCGGGCCGTGCTCTCGCTTCGCGAGGGCGAGGCGGACGGCATCGATCGGTCGGCGGTCCTCGAGACCGTCCGCGAGGGGTTCGTCCACGCGACGCTGCTGTCGTTCGTCCCGCTCGTGTTGCTGGTGAGCGCGGCCAACTACGTACTGGCGTACCTCGCGAGCGGGGCGGTGACGGCCGGCCTGTTGGGCCTCGGCTGCCTGTACGCGGGGCTGTACGCCGCGCTCGTCTCGATGCCGACCCTGCTGGGGCTGGCGGCGGGGAAACCCGTCCTCGAGGCGTTCGCGGACGGCTACCGCTGGACGGCCCGCCACGCGGTCGGCGCGGTCGCGCTCGGCGTCGTGACGGTCGTCCTGTTCGTCGTCAGCTCGCTGCTGACCGTCGCCGTCGCGGTGCTGTTCGCCGGCGTCGCGTTCGCACTGCACGTCGAGTTCGTGGCGAACGTCTCGGCCCCGGCCGAGGCGACCCCGGTCGCGACGGAGGTGACCGACGCGTGAGCGGGATCGGTGACCGAACGCGGATCGGCACCCCGGAGACGGGCGAAGCAGGTGCGACTGCGGCGAGCGCGGTCGCGCCGACGGCAACGATCGAAATCGACAACGACGCGCACGACGCGCGAACGGTGCTACGACAATGAGCAACGCAAACGACCTCGGCGACGCGAACGCGGAATCGAACCTGGAAGCAGCATCGGTGCCGGCGACGGCCTCGGACTCGGAATCGGCTCCGGTCACCTTCGAGGACGTCCGAAAGGTCTACCTCGACGACTTCGTCGCCATCGAGAACTTCAACGCCCGCATCGAGGACGGCGAGTTCATCACTATCGTCGGCCCCTCGGGGTCGGGCAAGTCGACGCTGTTGCGGATGATCGCCGGCTTGGAGGAGATCACCGCCGGCGACATCAAGATCGGCGGCGAGAGCATCAAGGGCGTCGAGCCCCAGGACCGGGGGATCGCGATGGTGTTCCAGAACTACGCGCTGTACCCGCACATGTCCGTCCGGAAGAACATGTCCTACGGGCTGAAGCTGACGACGGACATGTCCGACGAGGAGATCGAGCAGCGGGTCGAGGAAACCGCCGAGATGATGGGCATCGGCGACCAGCTCGACAGCAAGCCGAGCGAACTCTCGGGCGGCCAGCAACAGCGCGTCGCGACCGGCCGCGCCATCGTCCGCGACCCGAAGATCTTCCTGATGGACGAGCCGCTGAGCAACTTAGACGCGAAGCTCAAGGTCCACATGCGGACCGAACTCCAGCGGCTCCAGGAGGAGCTCGGGACGACGACGATCTACGTCACCCACGACCAGCACGAGGCGCTGACGATGAGCGACCGGATCATCGTCCTCGACGGCGGCGAACTCCAGCAGTTCGCGACGCCGGAAGAAGTATACAACAACCCGGCCAACCGGTTCGTCGCGGACTTCATCGGCAGCCCGGCGATGAACTTCTTCGACGTCTCGCTTTCCGGCTCGACGCTCGTCGGCGACGGGTTCACCTACGAGATCCCCGCGTCGATCGTCGACGAAATCCGGGAATCGGGCGCCGGCGACGACCTCGAGTTGGGCATCCGCCCGGAGGACATCGAGTACGGCGGCGACGGCGACTCGATCGCCGCCACCGTCGAGGTCGTGGAGGTCGCGGGCAGCGACAACTTCGTCTACCTCGACATCGAGGGCTCGGAGTGTCGGGTCCGCGTCCCCGGCGACGTGAAGCCGGACGTCGGCGATCGCGTCGAGATCGCCTTCGATCCCGCGGACATCCACCTCTTCGACGAGCGGACCGGCGACAACCTGCTGGCCGACATGCGACGAGAATCGCGCGCCGAGACCGAGGCTGAGACCGAAACGGAAGAGGCCGCCTAAGGCCGCTTCGAGCGGTTTTTGATTGCATTCATGAGGACGGAGACACACTCGAGCGCGAACGCGAGCGGCGAGCGGCGGCGGATCGACCTGTCCGGCCCGTGGCGGTTCGTCACCGACCCCGACGAGCGCGGCCGCGAGCGCAACTGGGCGGCGCCGGACGAACCGTGGCCGGACCGGGCGCGCACGGTCGAGGTCCCCCACGTCTGGCAGGAACACGACGAGTGCCGCGAGTACACGGGCACCGCGTGGTACCGGCGAACGATCGACCTCGAGGCGCCGCCGGACGGCGACGATCGCCGCGCCCTGCTCCGGTTCGGCGCCGTCGACTACGAGGCCGTCGTCCGAGTGAACGGGGAACGCGCCGGCTCGAACCGGGGCGGCTATCTCCCGTTTTCGGTCGACGTCACCGACGCACTCGTCGAGGGCGAGAATACGATCGCCGTCGAAGTCACCGATCCGGACGACATCTCCGAGATTCCACACGGAAAGCAGGGCGAACCGTGGTACCAGCGCGTCAGCGGGATCTGGCAGAAAGTGACCCTCGAGGACGTCCCCGCCTGTCGCGTCGAGCAGCTTCGCGCGGCGCCGAATGTCGAGGACGACACCGTTCGGATCGAACTCGAGACGACGGCCGCTGCTGTTGCGACCGTCGAGGACCCGTCGGCGGTCGACGCGACGATCACCGTCGAACGCGAGGGTACAGCGGTCGCATCCGCGACGACCGCGCTCGAGCCAGACGGCACGGGCGACGTAACGATCTCGATCGAGGACCCCGATTACTGGACGCCCGAGACGCCCGCGCTCTACGACGTGCGGGTCGCCCTCGAGCGCGACGGAACCGTCGTCGATCGCGACGAGGACTACTTCGGGATGCGCAGCGTCGAGGCGCGGGACGGGCGGATCTACCTGAACGGCGAGCCGTATCCGATCCGCGGCGCGCTCGAGCAGGGCTACTACCCGCGGACGCTATACCGGCCGTCCGAGGACGACTGGTTCGAGCGGGAGGTGCGGATCGCGAAGGACCTCGGCTTCAACCTCCTGCGCAAGCACATCAAGCCGGCCCATCCGGACTTCCTCGAGGCGGCCGACCGGCTCGGTTTGTTCGTCTGGGCGGAGCCGGCTAATCCGTCAGTGTGTACGGAACGCTCCAAGGAGGAACTGGCCGATCAGTTGCGGGGGATGCTCGAGCGCGATTACAACCGGCCGAGCGTCGTCGTCTGGAGCATCTACAACGAGGAGTGGGGGATCGGCAACCCGCAGGGACTGGACGTCGAGACGTCGCTGTGGGACGACGGGGCGAAGCAAGCCTCCCTCGCGGAACTGTACGAGGAGACGAAGGCGGCCGATCCGACGCGGCTCGTCTGCGACAACTCGGGGTGGGCCCACGTCGCGACCGACATCAACGACTACCATCGCTACTTCGTCAGTCCCGACCGCGCCGACGCGTGGGCGGCCGATCTGGACGGGATGGTCGAGAACCCCGAAGCGAACTACGCGGCGACCGAAACCGATCCCGACGACGCGCCGATCGTCGTCTCGGAGTTCGGGACGTGGGGACTGGGCGACATAGCGGCCGTCGAGGACGCGTACGACGGCGAGCCGCCCTGGTTCGACTACGAGTTCCTCCCCGAGGGGCTGAAACGCCCCGCCGGCTACCGCGAGCGGTTCGCCGACTCGGCGCTCGCCGAGGCCTTCGACGATCTCGAGGCGCTGGCGGAAGCCTGGCAACGCCGCCAACTCCGTTCGAACAAGGACGTCATCGAGCAGATGCGCGCCCGCGACGAGATTGCGGGCTACGTCCTGACCGAGTTCTCCGACATCGAGTGGGAGTTCAACGGCCTGCTCGACTACCGCCGCGAGCCGAAGGGGACCCTCGAGGCGTTCGCGCGGGTCAACGCCCCGGTCGCCGTCCAACTGGACCTCGAGTCGCGGGCCGTCTGGGACGACGGACGGATCGCGGCGGACGCGGTCGTCGTCAACGACACCGCCGAGGAGCTCGAAGCGGACCTCTCCTGGACGATCGCGGGGGAATCGGGCCGGCGCACGGTCGCCGTCGATCCCGCGTCGACGGTTCGCGTGGCGGATCTCGTCGACGTCGCCGCGTCGGACGTGATAGCTGACGCCGACGCGGTGACCACCGAAACGATCGCCCTCGAGTTCGGCGACGCGCGAACCGAGGAACCCGTCACCGTCTGCCCGCGGTCCCGGCCGCGGTTGCACGACGGGCAAGACGCTCGACCAGCCGACGCCACGGTCTACGTCGACGACGCGCTTCGGACCGCACTCGGGGACCGCGACTCCGACCGCGACCCGACGGTCGTCGACCGGCTCGACGAGGACGTCGACGTCGCGCTCGTCACCGAAACGACCGACGACGTGCTCGCGTACGCCCGCGACGGGGGCGACGTACTGGCGGTCGCGGACAGCGACGGCTCGCTCGCAGCCGGCGATGGGACGGAAACGGCGTTCGACTACCGCAACCTTCCCGAAGACGAGAGCTGGAACCTCGTGGCGTCGCTGCTGTACACCGTTGACGAACGCCTCGAGCGGCTGTTCGGAACGGTTCCCGGCTGGGAACTCGACGGCCTGTACCCCTACGCGGTCGCGGACGTCGACTCGGCCGACGACGCGGCCGTCGGCTACGTCGAGGGCTGGCTGGCGAACCCCTCGGCCGCGATCACGACCCGCGACTACGGCGACGGAACGGTCCAAACGTGTACCTTCCGGGTCGCCGACGCATACGGCGACCACCCGACCGCGACCGTTCTCGTCGACGACCTGCTCTCGAGGCGCCTCGAGTCGGCCGCCCGGTGACCTCGGCGCCGGACTCGAGCCCTATGCCTCCCGCTCGTCCATGACGGCCAGCACCGGACACGACGCGTCCAGCAGCACGGACTGCGTGACGCTGCCGAACAGCGCCTTCCCGACCGGCGACCGCGAGCGACCCCCGACGACGATGTAGCGCGCGTCGACCTCCTCGGCGTACTCGAGGATCTCCGCGGGCGCCTCGCCGGTCCGGCCGACCGCCTCGTACTCGTCGGTTACGCCCTCGGCGACGTCGGCGAGGACCCTCTCGGCGATCTCCTGCGCCCGCTCCGGCGTCACCGAGTCCTCGACGTTCAGCGACTTGTTGATGAGCTCGCGGTGGGACGGTCCCTCGTAGACCAGGATGGCGTGCAGCGGTTCGTCGAACCGGTTCGCCAGCGCCCAGCCTTCGCTGAGGACCCGACTCGAGCCGTCTTCGCCGTCGATCGCTGTTACGACGACCATGCGGCACATTCCCACAACGAAACGTAAATAGATTCCCTCGAACCTCGTCCGCAGCAGTCGGTCGGCGCAACCCGCGACCGGCGCAGCGTCCGTCGGTGCGGCCGAAACGATCGGTCGCTGCGTCCGATAGGGGCGGACACCGGGCGTCGATTCGCGACGGCCAATCCGGCCGGTTCGACGTGTAACGTTACAATCATACGGGTGTATAAAACGAGCGAATCGGTCCGGATACGACGCCGTTCGTGCGAGGAGAGCGAGCCCCCGGGGTTCGTTTCGAAATCCGCTGGGACCGGACGAATTACGAATACGTCATATTGACCTCGATCACGTTCGCGGTGCTCAGGACGTGCTTCGGAATCTCCTCGTCGAACCGGTCGTCGGTAAAGCGGTTCGTCGGGCCGGAGACGCTGATCGCGCCGAGCGGCTCGTCGTTCTCGTCGCAGATCGGCGCCGCGATACAGCGCATGCCGAGCACGCGTTCCTCGTCGTCGATCGCGTAGCCGCGCTCGCGGATCGCCTCGAGTTGGGCCTTCAGTTCGGCCTCGTCGGTAATCGTCCGTTCGGTCACGGCCGGCAGCCCGTGGCGGTCGATGATCTCGTCGACCGTCGATTCCGATCGGTGCGCGAGGATCGCCTTGCCGAGCGCCGTCGTGTGGAGGTGGACCCGCTTTCCGATGTGGGTGTCGAGCGTGACCGCGTCGTCGCCCTTGAACTTGTTGAGGAAGATCCCCTTCCCGTGTTCCTCGATCATCAGATTCGCGTGCTCGCCGGTCTCCTCGGCGAGCTTTTTGATCTCCGGTGACGCGACCTGATACAGCTTCATCCGGCTCCGGGCGAACCCGCCGAGCTCCAGAAACCGCGCGCCGACGTGGTAGGTCCCGCCCTCGTTGACCAGGTACTCGGCTTCGGTCAACGTCCGGAGGTGGTCGTGAACGGTACTCTTGGGCATCTCGAGTTCGGCGGCGAGTTCGGCGACGCCCGCCCCTTCGAGTTCGTGAAGGGTCTCGACGATCTGGAAGGTCGTCGCGGCGGCCTGCACCGGGTATTTGGGTCGTTGTGACATTTGTGACGTAGTTACGCACCGATCTATTTAAGAGTTATCCGGTGTGACCGGACCGAATGCGATCAGTTGCGGATCGCCTCGATCCGAGCGGTAGCACTCCGGTTTCGGTTGCTGGCTGTTAGGCGTACCGGATCCGGTGCGGGGCAACCGAGACGTGTCCGTCCCCCGCAAGTAATGATAAGACCCAAATCACCGGCCTTCGTTACCTATCCTCAAGATGGTAACGCAACTCGAGACGTTCGAAACGAATCTCGGGACCGTTCGGACGGACGTGACCCGAGCCACCCCCTCGACGTTCGAGGCGGCGATCGCCGACGCGATCGTCGAACCGGCCGTCGGCACCCCGCTCCCCTTCGAGGAAGTCTCGCTCGCGAGTACGGACGTCGTCCGCGATCCGACGCCGGCCCAACTGCGCGACGCGGCCTGCGGCGTCACCGCCGCGGCGATCGGCGTCGCCGACTACGGCTCGGTCGTCCTCGAGGCGACGCCCGACGGCGCCGAGTTCGCGAGCTTGTTCCCGGATCGCCACGTCGTCGTGCTCCGCGAGCGGGATATCGTCTCCGACATGGCGGCGGCGTTCGAGCGCCTCGGCGACCGGTTCCGCGACGGACGCGACGACGCCGTGATCGCGACCGGTCCGAGCGCGACGGCCGACATGGGCGAACTCGTCCACGGCGTCCACGGGCCGCGCGAAACGCACGCGATCATCCTCGAGAGCGAGGGCGAAGAACAGCGCGAACGCGACAGCGAGACCCGAGGCGAGAACAATGTCCAGTGACCGAGCGGCGAAGGCCGACCGAATCCGCCACCTGCTGGCCACCGAGGGCGACAGCGTCGGGGAGAACGCCCGAGGCTTCAACGCCGGCCGCTACGAATCGGTCGAACGGCTCGAGGACTACGAGGCCTACAAAGACCGAGCGCGGGCGATCAAGGAGGACGCGATCGAGCGCCTACCCGAGCTGATCGAGCAGGTCCGCGAGACCGTCGAGGAAAACGGCGGCACCGTCTACGTCGCCGACGACGCGGCCGACGCGAACCGCTACGTCCGGGAGGTCGTCCGCGATAACGACGCCGAGACGGTCGTCAAGTCCAAGTCGATGACGACCGAGGAGATCGACCTCAACGAGCACCTCGAGGCCGAGGGCAGCGAGGTCTGGGAGACCGACCTCGGCGAGTTCGTCCTGCAGGTCGCCGACGAGGCGCCCAGCCACATCGTCGCGCCGGCGATCCACCGCTCGCGCGAGGACATCGCCCGCCTCTTCAACGAACACTTCGACCTGGACGAGGACCTCGAGACGGCACAGGAACTGACCGAGTTCGCCCGGGAGTATCTGGGCGAGCGCATCGACGAAGCGGACGTCGGGATCACCGGTGCGAACTTCGTCACCGCGGACACGGGGACGATGGCGCTGGTCACCAGCGAGGGCAACGCCCGCAAGAGCGTCGCCGTGCCGGACACCCACGTCGCCGTCGCCGGCGTCGAGAAAATTATCCCGACGTTCGAGGACCTCCAGCCGTTCGTCGAACTCATCGGGCGGTCGGGGACGGGCCAGGATATCACCTCCTACGTCTCGCTGTTCTCGCCGCCGGTGGGGACGCCGACGATCGATTTCGACTCGGACGAGCCGATCGTCGACGCCGGTGCCGAGGACCGGGAGTTCCACCTCGTCCTCCTCGATAACGGCCGGATGGACATGCGCGAGGACGACCAGCTTCGGGAGACGCTGTACTGCATCCGGTGTTCGGCCTGTGCAAACTCGTGTGCGAACTTCCAGTCGGTCGGCGGCCACGCCTTCGGCGGCGAGACCTACTCGGGCGGCATCGCGACCGGCTGGGAGGCCGGCGTCCACGGGCAGGACTCCGCGGCCGAGTTCAACGACCTCTGTACCGGCTGCTCGCGGTGCGTCAACCAGTGTCCGGTAAAGATCGACATTCCGTGGATCAACACCGTCGTCCGCGACCGCATCAACCGCGAAGACGACGACGGCCAGTTCGACTTCCTCGTCGAAGGGCTCACCCCCGACGAGGAACCGGCCGGACTCGACCTCCAGAAGCGGTTCTTCGGCAATTTCTCGACGCTCGCGAAGCTCGGCTCTGCGACCGCACCCGTCTCGAACTGGCTGGCAGATACCCCGCCCTCGAGGCTGCTCATGGAGCGGACCCTCGGCATCGATCGGCGCCGCGAACTGCCCGCGTTCGAGCGCGAAACCTTCGTCGAGTGGTTCCGCAACCGCGACGAGCCGCGGCCCACCAACGCGGACCATCACGTCGTCGTCTACCCCGATCTCTACACCAACCACGTGCGAACGGAGCGCGGGAAGGCCGCCGTCCGCACGCTCGAGGCGCTGGGCGTCGCGGTCGAGGTTCCCGAGGTGGCCGCGTCGGGTCGCGCCCCGCTCTCGCAGGGGATGGTCGCCACCGCTGAGGACCACGCCCGCGACGTGGCCGCCGACCTCGAGCCCTACCTCGAGGCGGGCTACGACGTCGTCGTCGTCGAACCCAGCGACCTCGCGATGTTCCAGCGCGAGTACGAGAAACTGCTCGACCCGGCGCAGTACGAATCGCTCGCGGACCGCAGCTACGAGGTCTTCGAGTACGTCTACGGCCTGCTCGAGAACGGCGCCGATCCGGCGCCGCTGGGCAGCGCGGACGGCGGAGCCGGCGAGGTGACGGCCGACGGTGGGGCCGCAACCGCCGACGTCGCCTACCACTCCCACTGCCAGCAGCGCACCCTCGAGCTCGAGCCGTACACGACGGCCGTCCTCGAGCGGCTCGGCTACGACGTCGTCACCTCCGACGTCGAGTGCTGCGGGATGGCCGGCAGCTTCGGCTACAAACGGGAATACTACGACCTGAGCATGGACGTCGGCGACCGGCTCCGCGAGCAGTTCGAGGCCCCCGACGCCGCGGACCGGACGGTCGTCGCCAGCGGCACCTCGTGTCTCGAGCAACTGGATTCGCTGTTGACCCGTCGCCCGCGGCATCCGATCTCGCTCGTCGATCCGGGACGGTCGACGGGGCAGCCGGACTGACCTCGAGCCGACGACGGCGCGTGGGGCTTTCGGGGGCGACCGATTCGTTCGGAGAAACAAACGTGCGTCGACCGTGAGCGGTGTTACCAGACGCAACAGCTTTTACCGATGCCGTCGTGGGTCCAGTCGCCAGCGCATTCCACAGACCTGCACCCACCGATCCGATTCGGATGCCTGGCGCGACGTACCGCGATCGGTTCGGCGATCCTGCACCCCGTCGAGCCGTCGCGCGCGGACGTGCGTCACCGGGACTCGATCGCGAACCGCGACGCCCACCGTCTGCTGGCAGCAGCACGGCGTCGGGTCGCGATTCACTCCCGTCTCGCGACTCGAGCGCGATAACCTGTCCCCAGCAACTGCTTTCAAGCGTTTCGTCACCGTACCACCGGTCACCGATGCGCGTCACGTGCGAACTCTACGGCCCCTTTCGCGACCCCGTCGGGACGAAGTCGCTCGAGCGAGAGGTCGCGGCCGACGCGACCGTCCGCGACGTATTCGCCGCCCTCGCGGACGACTATCCTGCGCTCGGGGACGACCTCTTCGACGACGGTACGTTCGCCGATTCGGTCATCGTTCTGCGAAACGACCGGAACGTGGCCCACCAGTGCGGGGCCGAAACGCCGGTCGCGGACGGCGACGTGTTGAGCGCAGCGCCGGCAGTTGAAGGCGGCTGACGCCGCTTCTTCCTTCGGTCCGACGCGTCGTGATCCGCGAGCGACCTGCAGCTTCCACCGCTTCAATTGACCCCGTTAGTGTTTCAGTAGTGTCTGAATAGATATGGTTCCCCCTTCAACTCAGTTTCCAAATATTTCAATTAGATGTATTGTTACTCGAAAAGTGATATCGCCGCTATCCGAGTCGGAACTGCAACGCTGTAGAACCGTACCCGAATTAGCGGTTGGAGGGGGACTAAACCGCATCAAGAACCAGATACAGATGTTGCTTCCCGATTCCGCTCGCCGGGTCACTGTTCGATCCCGCGAACTGGCGATCGACTCTCGAACCGAGAGAGATCCCGCTCTTTTCGGAACGAATCCCTGCGTTTCAACTGTCTGTGAGCGGCGACCGCTGCGATTCCCTTCCGTTCCCAGACAGCGGTTCGGAATAGTTCTGCCTACGATCATATCTTATCTCGTAGTAATATAATATTTAGATAGTTGTTCAGCGTAGAGACTGCTGAATTCGACTAGTGGACACTCGAGCCCGGTAGCCCCCGTACCGTTCCCGTCGCGAACGTGAGTCGCTGCGACGCGAAAACGAGTCCAGCCGTTACGTCGTCGCTCGAGGCGAGCGTGCTACCAGTCACTCGGCCGCGGTGAGACCGGTGATCTCGAACCGGGTCCCCCCGCCAGTTCCTTCGGTCACCGCGATTTCCCAATCGTGGGCCGCGACGATCTCGTGGACGATCGACAGGCCGAACCCGGTTCCGTCCGCCGACGTCGAGTAGCCGCTCTCGAAGATCCGCGCTCGGTCGTCGTCGGGAATTCCGGGGCCGTCGTCCTCGACGTAAAAGCCGGCTTCGTCCTCGAGATCGCCGACCGTTACCGTCACGCCGTCGCCGCCGTGTTCGACCGCGTTGCGAAAGAGGTTCTCGAGGAGTTGCTCGAGTCGCGAGCGATCCGCGCGAATCCGACGGTCGACGCGCGTCACGAGCGTCGCCTCGGCCGTCGCGACGCTTCGCCAGCAGGTCTCGCTGAGCGCCGCGAGGTCGACCGGTTCGGGGTCGTCGATCCGCTCGCCGTCGCGTGCGAGGGTCAGGAGTTCTTCGATCAGACCGTTCATCCGCTCGAGCGCCCAGCGCGCGTCGTCGAGGTGGTCGTCGGCAGTATTGTCGCCGTCGTATCCGTCGTCGTCGTTGGCGATCTCACGCGCCAGTTCCAGACTGCCCTCGGCGACCTGCAACGGATTCCGGAGATCGTGCGAGACGATGCTCGCGAACCGCTCGAGTCGCTCGTTTTGGGCCTCGAGTTCGGCCGTCCGGTCCCGAAGCAGCGATTCCCGATCGACGCGCTCGAGCGCGGTCGTCAGCGTCGAGGCCAGAATGTCGGTGAGTTTCGCGTCCGTCTGGCTGAACGCCCTCGGCGTCGTCGACGTGACGACGAAGACGCCGTAGTCGGCGATCGGATGTAGGATCGCGCTCCTCGCAGGGGTTTCGTCGACGAATTCCGGGTACTCGTTAGTGTCGTGGACGTAGGCCGGTTCGCCGTCGTCGAAGACCTCCCAGACGGACGCCGTCACCGGATCCGCCGTCTCCGACCGGACGTACTCGGGCGTCGAGTCGAAGACCTCGTGGACGGTGTCGGTCGTCGCGACCGGCTCGAGGCGCTGCTGTCCGTCTCGCTCGACGAACCCGTGAAACGTCGAGAGATCCGCCCCCAGAATCTCGCGGGCGGCGGTAACCGCGACGTCGGCCGTCGCGTCGACGCTCGAGGTGTTCATCAGCGTCTGCGTCCGCTCCTGCAGGAGCTCGAGTTTCCGGGCGTGGGCCGTCCGGTCGAGCGCGCTCGTGACGTTCGCCGCCAGGAGCTTCGCGAAGGTAACGTCGGCGTCGTCGAAGGCGTCGCACTCGGTCGAGGACGCGATGAAGACGCCGTGCTCGTCGAGCGGCAGGAGGATCTCGCTCCGGATCGGCGTGTCGGGGTTGAGCACGCCCTCGGCCTCGCGAACGTCGCCGTAGACCTTCGCCTCCCCGCGCTGGAACGTCTCCCAGGCGAGCCCGTCGGTGAGGACGGGCGGCTCGCCGAGCAACTCGCGACTCGAGTTCGAGACGCTGATCGGCACGAGGCCGTCGACGGCCTCGTCGTAGCGGTGGATGCCGTTGAGCGGGAACTCGAGGATATCGTCCGCCGCGTCGGTGGCGAGCGTCGCGATCTCCTCGACGGTCGTCGCCTCGATCAGGTCCCGCGTCGCCGCGTGCAGCCGCGTGAGTTTCCGTTCGCGCGCCTCCCGATCGCTGACGTCCCGAACCGTACAGATGAGTTCGCTGTTCTCGGTCGTCGACACGACGTGGTCCTCGAGAAACGTGGTGCCGTCGGCGCGGCGGCCGGTCGTGCGCCCGTGCCAGTAGCCCTCGGCCTCGACGGCGGGGACGAGCTCCGACCGTACGAACTCGACCTCCGAGTCGGGGTACAGCAGTTCCCAGTGCTCGCCGAGCAACTCCTCGGGATCGTAGCCGTACAGCCCGGCGTAGGCGTCGTTGACGTACTGGAAGCGGCCGTCGGCGCCGACGATGCTGATCCCCTCCTGTGCGGTTTCGATCGCAGTGTGGTGCCGTCGGCGCTGTCGCCGGGTTCGAGACGCCTCGACCGCGTCGACGATTCGGTCGGCCAAGGCGGCGTACTGCTCAGTACCCGTCCCCTTCCGGAGGTAATCCGTCACGCCCGCCGAGATGGCATCGCTGGCGACCGCCTCGGAGCCGCCGGCCGTAAACAGGATAAACGGCAGGTCGGGATACTCCCCGCGAACGGCCTCGAGGAATTCGATCCCGTCCGTGTCGGGCAGCTCGTAGTCGCTGACGATGCAGTCGACGTCGGCAGTGAGTCGATCCAGCGCTGCGCCGGCGCTGGTCGCGGTCGCGACCGATAACCGGTCGTCGCGCCGCTCGAGGAACGTCGCGACGAGCGACCTGAGATCGGGATCGTCGTCGACGTATAAGACCGATAGTTCGTCCCCACCCCTGATCGGCATACTCCGATATACGAGTCCGTACCCGTGGCTCTTTCGAAAGCTGCGACTACCGCCAGTTGTCAGTTATCAGTTGTCGGTTGTCAGCTCGCCGGACGGAGACGACGACTGCGCGAGAACGCGGTGGTGAAACTGGTTGTGGTTACTCCGACGACCCGTTCGTAATCGTCGTGTGGGCGCCGATGAGTGCCCCCGCCAGATCCAACTCCTCGATGTGGGTCCCCTCGTCGATGATCGACCGGCGGATGTCCCCGTTCCGGACCGTCGCCTCGGGGAAGATGACCGCGTGGTCGAGGTTCGTCTCCTCGAGCGTGACGTCGGCCATCACGTGGACGTTGTCGCCGATCGTCACGTTCTCGAGCGTCGCCGAGTCGGCGACCAGCGAATTGCCGTCCAAGTGCCAGGCGACGGCGTCGAGGTAGCTCTCGGGCGTGCCGATGTCGAACCACGCGCCCTCGAAGGTGAAGGCGTAGGTGGGCTCGCGGTTCTGGAGCCACTGGACGAACCAGCCGGGCTCGTCGGGGTTGTTCCCCTCCTCGAGGTAGGTCGGCAGCAGCGACAGCGAATCCTGCGGGAACGCGTAGCAGGCGATCGAGACCAGCGTGCTGTTTGGATCCTCGGGTTTCTCCTGAAAGTCGACGACGCGGTCTCCCTCGAGTTCGACGAGGCCGTAGGATTTAGCCTTCTCGCGGGAGCCGACGTCGTAGGCGGCCAGCGTCGGGGCGTCGTTCTCCTGAAAGTAGTCGAGGAAGTCCGCGACGTCGAAACTGATCAGATTGTCGCCGGCGATGACGAGCAGGTCGTCGTCGACGTTCTCGCGGTCGATCAGCTGTGCGAGCGCGCCGACGACGCCGAACTTCTCGTCCTCGTCGGTCGTGTCTTCGACGGAGAGCCGGGGCTTCTCGAACTCGCTGTCGGCGAGGTGGGCCTCGAAGTCGGCGGCGAACCGCTCGTTGGTGCTGACGTAGACCTCGTCGATCCGCTCGTCCGCCTCGAGTTCGGTGAAGATGCGATCGATGACCGTCGAATCACCGATCGGGAGGAACATCTTGGGCCGATGTTTGGTGATCGGCCACATCCGAGTCGCGTATCCGCCAGCAAGGACGACGGCCTTCATGTTGGGCCGTTCGTCGGGTGACGGTAAGTTACTTGCCCTTTATTGAATGAGGGGTGAGAACGTACCACAAATGTGGGCGGCCGGGGGAGCGAAACCGTAAAAGACCGCGGCCCGTCAGTCGACGTATGCGCGAAGCCGACGAAACGACGCGACGGCGCCTCGCCGACGCCCTCCGGGCCGAGCCGGCGACCCCGAGCGAACTTGCGGCGGCGTTCGATCTGACGCCCAATGCGGTGCTCCGACACGTCGAACACGTCTCCCGGACGATCGACGGCCGGGACGACGAGCAGTTTCTCGTCGCCCCGCCGGAGTGCCGGGACTGCGGCTTCGCCGACTTCGACGACCTGCTTAACCGCCCCTCTCGGTGTCCCTCCTGTAAGAGCGAGTCGATCGCAGAACCGACGTTTACCATCGACGACTGACTGTCACGATCGCCTGACAGCGACGCCCCGTTTCGACACGCCTATTTAGCCGCGAGGCGAGAAACCGACACGTACCCTCGAGCGAACGACGATCGACGGTCCCCTCCGTTCGTCGTCCCCGCTTGCCATCGGCCGTCGATACGCGACGCCTTGGACTCGAGGGACCAGGATACGTATGACAGCTACATCCAATTCAGCGCTCGACCGGCCGGAGTTCGTGCTCGCGGTGCTCGAGTGGCTCGACGGTCGCGAGGTTCCCGCGGACGTGATCAGCGATGCCTTCACGTTACTCGCCAACGAGCGGCGGCGGCTACTCCTCGCGGTCATGACGAGCTACGGAGAGGCGATCACGCTCCCTGACGCCGCCGAGGAGGTCGCCGTCCGCGAGACCGGGCGAGCAGTCACGGAGCTGTCGGGCGAACAGGTAGCGAACGTCTACCTCTCGCTGTACCACGATCACCTCCCGCGACTGGTCGACGCCGGCCTCCTCGAGTACGATCAGGAGCGGGATCTGGTCTCGCCGGCGCCGCTCCAGTAGCCCCCTCCCCGCCGCTTTCTCCAGTCTCTCGAAAACATCGCCCCGCTCGAACCCGCAGCCGCTCAGAACTCGACGTTCGACGTCGAGGTCAGATCGTCGTCGTCCTCGATCGGCCCCGGGCCGACGAACGCGTATTCCTCGTCCGTCAGGTAGACGGCTCCGTCGGCGACGGTCACCTCGAGTTCGGTCAGCGTCGCGCCCTCGCAGGGGCCGTACGTGCAGTAGCCCGAGTCGGCCTCGAAGTAGGCGCCGTGGTTCTCGCAGACGATCTCGCCGTTTCGCATCGCCGCGCCCGAGCCCTTGTCCAGTTTGATGTGGGTGAAGTGCTGGCAGTAGTTGAGCCAGCAGGAGACGCTCGCGGCGCCGGCGTCGTCAGCTTCACCGTCGTCCGTCTCGCCAGTCTCGTCGATTTCGCCGACCTCGTCGGCGACGAGAATTGCCTCCTTTCGGTCACCCGCTTCGTCGGCGACTCGGAACAGGTAGCTCGAGTCCGTCGGCACGTCCGCGAGGGCTACGATACGCGATTCGGCGTCCATTGCTGGCGCCTTTCCGTTCGTGAGTCGTGAACGTTACGACTGCAGCGAACGTCTGACGCAGTTTTAACACCCCGAGCGGTCAACGGAGCCCATGGATTCCCTTCTCATCTACGGCGCGTACGGCGACACGGGACGGCTGATCGCCCGCGAGGCCGTCGCTCGAGGAGGGTCACCGACCGTCGCCGGACGAGACCGCCGCGCCGTCGCGCGGCTGGCCGACCGACTCGGCGTCGACGGCCGCGCGTTCGCCCTCGAAGACGGGTCGCTGGCCGCCCGCCTCGAGGGGTTCGACGCCGTCCTCAACTGCGCGGGGCCGTTCGTCGAGACGGTCGATCCGCTGCTCGAGGCCTGCCTCGAGTCGGGGACGGACTACCTCGACATCACCGGCGAGGTCGCGGTCTTCGAACGCCTGCGCCAGCGCGACGCGACCGCGCGCGAGGCGGGAATCACGATGCTTCCGGGCGTCGGCTTCGACGTCGTTCCCTCGGACTGTCTGGCCGCCTTTCTCCACGCCCAACTCCCGTCGGCCGACGAACTCGCGCTCGGGATCAAGGGAACCGGATCGCTCTCGCGAGGGACTGCCCGGACGATCGTCGAGCAACTCGGTAGTGGCGGCGTCGTCCGCCGAAACGGGCGGCTCGTGAAGGTGCCGACGGCGTTTCGCAACCGCGAGATCGACTTTGGGGAGGGTCCGGAACACGCCGTCACGATCCCGTGGGGGGACGTCGTCACCGCGGCCCACACCACGGGCATCGAGACGATCGAGGTCTACGCCGCCGCGCCGCCG
Source organism: Halopiger xanaduensis SH-6 (assembly GCF_000217715.1). Taxonomy (GTDB): domain Archaea; phylum Halobacteriota; class Halobacteria; order Halobacteriales; family Natrialbaceae; genus Halopiger; species Halopiger xanaduensis. Next base: position 3,328,295 of record NC_015666.1, on the reverse strand, counting down.
TGGGCCGATCGGCTCCTGTCGGCCGTCGACTCGGTCGGCTGGCTGCTCGAGCGCCGGGCCGTCGAACGCGGCCTGAAGCGGCTCGTCGACGCTCGCGTCGACGGCCTCGAAAACCGGAACGCAGCCGACGGCCACGCCGTCGTCTGGGGCGAAGTCACCGACGACGCTGGACGGCGCGCCCGCGCCAGACTGCGGACGCCCGACCCGTACGCGCTGACCGCCGAGTCCGCGGTGATCGCAGCCCAGCGCGTGCTCGAGGATCGAGGGCGAGCGGGCGGCGGTTCGGTTCCGGACGGCTTCCAGACGCCGGCGTCGGCGTTCGGTTCGGACTTCGCGCTGGCACTGTCGGGGACGGACCGGGCGTTGATCGACGCGCCGGCGACGTCCGACGGGGCGAACCGCGCGGACGGGTCGGCGCGGTCGGCCCTCGAGTCGAACGACTAACGCTGTTTGTCGCGGGAAATGACGGTCGCCGGCGGCGTACGTAAGCGGCGCTGCGTCTACGCCGCCTACGCCAGTATCGTTCGGAGTCGATCGACCAGTCGGTCGCGCTCCCGGTCGGAGATCGAGGCCTCGAAGGACGTCGACCGCAGGGCCGTCAGATCCGCCCCCGTCTCGAGCCTGCGTAGCGCTTCCGCAACGGCCTCGCGATCGCCGACCGAGGCGACGCGATTACGAGAGGTCCACAGATCGACGTTCCGACGCCGGGCGTCGCGACGGCTCACGCTCGGCAGTAGGTAGCCGTCACAGCCCTCGACGGGGGACAGAACGGCGCCGGCATCCGAGGCGGTCTCCTGTCGGACCTTCACCACTCGCCCGTCGGCGACGAACGTCTCCCACGCCGGTCCGCTGCTCGTCGACGGCGGGTCGGAAAGGGCATCGGGAGAAAGAGAAACGCCGTCGATGCGAACGAGATCCCCGCGGCGCCAATCGCGGACCACGGGAACTGCCTCCTCCCGGAGCACTTCCCGTTCGAACGGGGGCGTGCGGTACGTGATCGCCCCGTCGTCGACTGCGACCGATCCGAGTTGCTCGGCCGTCGCGAGCAATCGCTCGCGTTGCGCGCGGGCGGCCGGGCGGACCAGCGGCGGAAAGAGGACGAAGTAGATCCGGCCGCCCTGGGCGACGTTGGTTGCGGCGCGGTGCAGCCACGCCGCCGTATCGTCCGGATACCACGGCGGATCGAAGAACGCGACCGAGTGGGTCTCCTCGAGGGCGAGCCGCTCACCGATGTCTCGATTGGCGAACGTCAGGGTGTCGTACCGGGGAGCGAAGCGGGTTTCGATCAGTTCGTTTCGGTCGACCAGCGTGACGGGTACCCCTCGCTCCGCGAGGGTGAACGCGACCGTCGGGGCACCGAGACACAAAACGGGGCCGGCGGCGCTCTCGGCGACCGTTGTCGCGATGGCGGTCGTCGTCTCCGCCGTAAAGTACCACTCGAAGTCCAGCGGGTGGAGTTCCGGCTCGCGATTGCAAAGCGACCCAGGACGAGCAACCGGATTGCGACGCCCCTCCCGAAGCGACTCCGCGAGGCCGAGGGCCTCCAACCGATCGTACACGACCGTCGGAAACGCCCCCTGCGACCCTCGTATGACGTCCCTGATCGTCGCCGCCGTCGTCCCGGCGATGGTTCGAATGCGTTCGTCTAATCGGCGTTCGTACGTGCTCTCGAGATCGATATCGTCGGTCATCGTTCGATCGTCTGATCGATGGTGGACGTGCGGCGGTGCGAACCGATTGAGTATATGCCAATCCAGCACATAATTGTTGCTCCGGTGTCACGATCGGCAGCCGTCGACAATCGTCGGTCAGGACGCGACCGATCTACCGGTAACAGGCGTCCTCGATGCGCTCGTCGTACAACCTCGAGAGTCGCTCCGTCACCGGGCCGCCGCCGATTTCGCGGCCGTCCAGCGTCGCGACCGGTCGCAGCTCCCACGTCCGGTTCGTCAGAAACGCCTCGTCGGCTGCGAGCACGTCCTCGAGGTCGCACCGGTCCTCTCGAACTGAAATTCCTCCTTCGGCGGCCAACTCGAGGACGAGCGCGCGCGTGATGCCGGGCAACACCGGGCCGTCGGCCGTCGGCGTATGGAGCGTGCCGTCGCGGACGAAAAACAGGTTGCTCGTCGCTCCTTCGGCGACGTGTCCCTCGAGGTCGCGCATGAGCGCCTCATCGGCGGGTTCGTCGCGATTTCGAAGCTCCGCCCGGGCGAGAATCCCGTTCAGATAGTTGTGCGTCTTCGCGCCGGCCGGAATCGCCTCGTCGGGCATCCGTCTCGTCTCGACCGTGCGAACCGTCGCCGGCTCGTCCCAGACCCGCTCGCCCTCGAGACCGCCGCGGGGAAGCGGCTTAACGTAGACGACGACGGTCGGATCGACCTCGGGTTGGGGCGTCAGCTTCCCCGGCTGGACGCCGCGGGTGATCGACAAGCGGACGTAGGCGTCCGCGAGGTCGTTGGCTGCGAGCGTCGCGTCGATCCGCTCGCGGAGGTCGTCGGTCGAGAGGCCGTGCTCGAGCGACAGCGCCTCGCAGGTGCGCTCGAGGCGGTCGACGTGGCGGCCCCAGGCGAAGATCGTCCCGCCGTAGGCCCGCAGCGTCTCGAAGGCGGCGTCGCCGTACCGGAACCCGCGGTCGTCGACGCTGACGGTCGCTTCGCTGGCGGGCACGAGGTCGCCGTCGACGTGGTACAGGAGTTCGGTTTTCTCGGACATGCTTAGCGACGTTCAGCGGCGAGCCGACAGAAATTCTCGATCATCCGTTTCCCCGTGGCGAGCGAGATGCCGTCCCCGCTTGCGGCGTCCTCGTGGCGCCGCGTGAGGATGCTCTCGGGGTGGAACTGGACCCCGACGTGGGGTTTCTCGCGGTGGCGAACCGCCATCGACACGCCGCGCTCGTCGGTCGTTCGTGCCGTCTCCTCGAGCGCGTCCGGCAGGTCCGCCCGCTCGACCGCCAGCGAGTGGTAGCGCCCGACCTGGAACTCCGCGGGGAGTCCGTCGAAGATGCCGTCCCCGTCGTGGGTGACGGTCGAGGGCTTGCCGTGGACCACCTCCGGCGCGTGGACGACCGGCGCGCCGTTGGCCGCACACAGCGCCTGGTGGCCGAGACAGACCCCGAGGATCGGATACTCTGTTTCGGCGAACAGCGGAATCGAGATGCCAGCTTCCTCGGGCGTTCCCGGACCCGGCGAGACGACGATTCCCGTCGGATCCAGCTCGCGGACGCCCTCGAGGTCGATTTCGTCGTTGCGACGGACCACCACCTCGTCCGCGATTTCGCCGACGTCCCGCGGCGACGCCGCGGGGCCCGTCGAAGCAATCGCTTCGGCGACGTACTGCACGAGGTTGTACGCGAACGAATCGTAGTTGTCGACGACCAGAATCCGCGTCTCGGTCGCCGGCGTGCCGTCAGTCATCGGACGCACCTCCGGACGCGTCGCTCGAGTCGGCCGATCCGTCGGAATCTGCCTCGAGCGCCATCCCGGCCCGCTCGCCGAGCGCCTCGTCGACGGCGGCGATGAGCGCCCGCGCCTTGGCCAGCGTTTCGTCGTACTCCCGTTCGGGCTCGGAGTCGTGGACGATCCCCGCGCCCACGCGGAGGTGGTACTCGTCGGCGTGGCGGACCAAGGTCCGGATAACGATGTTCAGGGTCGCGCGGCCGTCGAAGCCGAAGACCCCGACGCTGCCCGTGTACGGGCCGCGCCGCGTCGCCTCGAGTTCGTCGATGATCGCCATCGTCCGCGGCTTGGGCGCGCCGGTGATCGTCCCGCCGGGGAAGACGGCCGCGACGGCGTCGGACAGCGTCGCGTCCGGCCGTAGCTGGCCGGTCACGTTCGAGACGAGGTGCATCACCTCGGCGTAGCGGTCGATCCGCCGATATTCGTCGACCGCGACGGAGCCGTACGCACAGACTTTTCCGAGATCGTTGCGCTCGAGGTCGACCAACATCGCGTGTTCGGCCCGCTCCTTCTCGTCGGCGAGGAGGTCGGCCTCGAGCCCGTCGTCTTCTGCGGGCGTCTCGCCGCGGGGTCGGGTGCCGGCGATCGGTTCGGTACGGACGAACTCCCGATCGCGTTCCAGCAGTAACTCGGGACTCGCGCTCACCAGATCCGCCGCTCGGAACTCGAGCAGGCACGAGTACGGCGCCGGATTCACCCGCCGCAGGGCGTCGTAGGCCGCGACCGGGTGGACCGCCGCGGGGGCGACCAGCCGCTGGGAGATGTTCGCCTGGAAGGTGTCGCCGTCCCGGATGTACGCCTTGACCCGCCGAACGCGGTCGGCGAAGGTCTCGCGGCCGCAGTCGCTCTCGAAGGTCGCGTCCGGCCGGTCGACCGGCGGCTCGCCGACGCTCGGATCGCCCTCGCGGACGGCTCGAGCGAGCTCGAGCGCGCGGTCGCGACCGCGCTCGTGGGCAGCCTCGATCGCGTCGTCGAGGTTCTCGTTTTCGTCCGGACGGAGATCGAACCGGGGACAGGCCGTAATGCGGAGGGTGACCGGCTCGTCCTCGCCGTCGTTTTTATTCCCGCCGACCGGCGCCTCCCACGCCGCCAAGCGGTCGTAGACGCCGACCTCGAGCCGCGGCAGTCCGCGATCGTCGACCGCCGACTCGGGCAACTCCTCGAGTTCCCGCGCGACGTCGTAGGAGAGCCAGCCGACGGCGCCGCAGGGATAGGGGACGTCGCAGTCGCCGCGAACGAGCCGGTCCCCCGCGAGGAGTCCCTCGAGCGCAGCCAGCGTCGGCGACTGGCCGTCTCGAGAGCGGGAGACCGCGTCCGCGGAACAGGTGAGCCGGTCGACCGGATCGACGCCGAAGTAGCCCCAGCCGGGCTGTCCGCCGGTCGTCTCGAGGAAGGCGCCGCCGTCGGGGCCGTCGCGCGCCCGGCGGTAGGCGAGAAACGGATCGGCGACGTCGACGCGAACTTCGACGGGAATTCGCAGTTGAGTGGGCGTTCCGGTGCGCGTCGTCGGTTCGAGCTCGTCGTCGCCGGACCGCGCTCGGTCCAGCCCCTCGCGAGCGGCCGCCCGAAACGAGTCGAGCGTCGTGACGACGCGCGGATCGCTCATACCCCTCGAGAGCAGGTGCGCGACTAATCTTCTTTCGGTCCCGCGGAGCACGGGACACGTCGGCGTCGGGAATCCTCGGTCGATCAGCCGTCTGGTCGCGATCGAAAGTGGCGCGCTCGTGGGACTCGAGTCGCGCGCAAGAGGGAGCAAAAGAGAACGAAACCGCCCGCGAACGGCCTGCCTGTGTCCTATCTGACTTCGGCGCGGTCGATCCAGCCCTGAATCCGCTTCTCGGAGATGTCGGTCTGTTCGGCCAGGTCGGCCGCGTCGGCGGCCGCGAGTTCGTCGACGGTCTCGACGCCGGCGTCGGCGAGCCGGTCGGCGTACGCGGGACCGATGCCCTTGATGACGTCGACGGATTCGGATTCGGTCGTTTCGTCGGCTTCCGGCTCAGGTTCAGGTTCAGGTTCGGATTCGGCTTCCGGTTCCGGCTCGTCCTCGCTCTCGGTCTCCGCCGACTCGTCGGTCGACTCGGCTTCCGGTTCGGCTTCCGCCTCGAGTGCGGACTCATCCTCGGCCTCGAGTTCGGGCTCTGCGTCCGGTTCCGCGGCCGCACCGTCGCCCTCGCTCACGTCGCGGTCCGGTTCCGCGTCTTCGATCGCGACTTCGGCCTCGTCGATCTCGGTCGTTTCGGGTTCGGCGTCGGCCTCGTCGGTCTCCGCCTCGGCGTCGGCCGTCTCCGCTTCGGTCGGCGCCGTGTCCGCGTCCGCGTCCGTCTCCGTTTCCTTCGGACCCGGCGATCCGGGCGGTTCGGGCGCTTTCTCCGACTCCTCGGCCGGCTCCGTCGGGGAGTCGGTCGACGCCGCGGCCTCGTCCGCCGGCGTCGATTCGGACCGGTCGCTCCCGCGCGATCCTTCGCGTTCGACCGTGACCCCGACCTCGCGGGAGCGTCGCGGCTCCGAGTCGGACTCGTCGAGTCCCAACAACGACTTCAGCTTTTCGAGGATTGCCATTATCCGAATATAGTCGTCTCTTTCACTTAAATTCGGCTGATACGATGCAGGAACTGCCAACGTCTCCGATCGAACGGCCTTAGAGCCGCGAGCGCAGCGCCTCGTTCATCGCGTCGACCGGCGCGTCCCACCCCGTCCAGCGTTCGAAGGCCTCGACACCCTGATAGAGGAGCATCCAGGCGCCGTCGACCGTCGTCGCGCCGACGTCGGCCGCGTCCCGCAGGAGCCGCGTCTCGAGCGGCCGGTACACCGCGTCCATCACGGTCAGCTCGCCGTGGAGCGCGTTGGCGGGAACCGGCGTCGCGTCCTCCTCCATGCCGACGCTCGTAGCGTTGACCAGCACGTCGGCGTCTGAGAGGAGTTCCTCGAGGTTCTCGAGGCCGTAGCCCGTCGCATCGGGGACCTCGTCTGCGAGATCGTGTGCCTTCGATTCAGTCCGGTTCGCGATATCGACGGTCGCACCGGCGTCCGCGAGTCCGAACGCGATCGCCCGTCCCGCGCCGCCGGCGCCGACGACGACCGCGCGGGCGTCCTCGAGCGAGAGCGTCGCGTCCGATTGCTCCCGCAGCGCGCGCAGGGCGCCGCCGGCGTCGGTGTTGTGGCCAGTGGGGTGATCGCCGGTGAAATCGATCGTGTTCACCGCGCCGATTCGGGCGGCCAGATCGTCGGGTTCGACGACCGCGAGCGCGTCCTGTTTGAACGGGATCGTCACGTTCAGGCCCGTCACGCCGAGCGCCGCGGCGCCCTCGATCGCGTCCTCGAGGTCGTCGGGGTCCGGTTCGAAGGTCACGTAGCGCGCGTCGATGTCCAGTTCGTCGTAAGCCGCCTCGTGCATCGGCGGCGACAGCGAGTGTCCGACGGGGTTGCCGAGCAGACCGAAGACGTCCATCGCCATGGGTGCAGGTCGGTTCGGCGGGGATATAATGGGTGGGACTTCGGCGCCGTGCTGCGGGCGCAGCCGGTCGCGGCTCGAGCGCGCCGACGCGGCGGTTCGGGTCTCCAGTTTCGGGTCGCTTATACGGCGTTCGGTACAACTCGCGGCCATGCTCTCCGGGACCTCGCTCGACGTCGTGCTGTTGGCCGCCGGCATCGTCGCGCTGTACGGCGGCGCCGAACTGCTCGTCGCCGGCGCCGGTCGGCTCGCGCTCGGGATCGGCCTCCGCGCGGCGACCGTCGGCGTCACCGTCATCGCGTTCGCCACGACCGCGCCCGAACTCTTCGTCTCGACCATCGGCGCGCTGAACGTCTCGAGCGATATCGGCCTCGGCACGATCGTCGGCTCGAACATCGCGAACATCGGGCTCGTACTCGGCGTCTCGGCGCTCATCAAACCGCTCTCGGTCACCGAAATCGTCGTCCGCCGGCACGTCCCCTTCATGGTCCTCGCGGCGATCCTGCTCGTCGCGCTCGGCGCGAACGGCACGATCGGCCGGCTCGAGGGTGCGATCTTCCTGCTCGTACTCGCCGGGTTCACCGCGTATCTCCTCTACTACGTCAACGCCGATCCCGCGCCGATAATGGACGATCCGGACGCGGGTGAGGGCGTCTCGATCAGAGACGTCGCGCTCGTGCTCGGCGGGTTACTCGTGCTCGTCGTCGGCTCGCGCTGGCTCATCACCGGCGGCACCGGCCTGCTGTCCGCGCTCGGCGTCTCGGAACTGGTGATCGGGCTGACGGTGCTCGCGCTCGGCACGTCGCTGCCGGAGCTGGCGGCGTCGGCCGTCGGCGCCGTCCGCGGCGAGACCGAGTTCGCCATCGGCAACGTCGTCGGCTCGAACATCTACAACATCCTCGCGGTCCTGGGGATCGTCGCGCTCATCACGCCGATCGAGATCACCGCGAGTACGCTCCGTTTCGAACTCCCGATCATGGTCGCGTTCACCGTCGTCCTGGTCGGGATGATGGGCTACGGCAGGAAACTCACGCGCCTCGACGGCGCGGCGCTGGTCGCCGGCTACGTCGTCTTCATCTACCTACTCGCGACCTGATCTCGGCCCACCGCGACGGCGGTCACGCATGACTCGGCCGCCATCACATCGGCAGCGGCGACGGTGTCCCGTCCGTTTCTTCGCTTTCGCGGCCCTCACGCGTCGACTCGAGGCGATCCAGCCGCGGCCCGAGGTGTTCGCGCACGAGCGCGGCCAGCGCGTTCTCCGGACCCTCGCCCGTGACCGCAGTCACGCGCGGCGTGTCGTCAGTCTCGCTCCCGTCGGCTCCGCCGTCCTCGATCGTCACGAGCATGACCCGCTCGCGGTCCGCGAAGACGACGCGGCCGTGGTGGACCCGGTCGACGGGGAAGTTGAGCCAGTCGAGTCGCGGTTCGCAGACCGTCGCGTCGGGGACCGCCGCGCGGACGGTGTCCCGAACCTGCGACGACCGCGAGCCGACGTAGACGTCGACGCCGCGTTCGGCGGCCGCGCGCCAGCGCTCGAGACACTGCCGTTGCAGGATGCCGTCGTCGGGGACCGTCACGAACAGTTCGTCCTCGGCGCCGGCGGCGATATCGTGGCCCCGTGCGACGATGTTTTCGGCGCCGTCGATCGCCCAGCACGAGGGCGTTCGGTCGGCGCTCGAGCCGTCCCGCTCGTCGTCGCCGTCCGACTCGCGGCCGGTTCCGACGTCGAACTCCCCGCGTACCCCGTCCGGCACCGACGACGCGTCCTCGGGTCGCCTCGAGCCGGCGTGCTCCGACGACGGTGACGCCGACGCGGTCTCGAGCCGGTCTGCGACGGGCGCAAGCGGACTCGCCGCCAGCCAGTCGGTGCGCCACTGTGGGGCGTCGGTCGCGAGCGCGGCGACCGCTTCGTCGCGGTCGTACGTGACGAGGCCCGCGTCGGCCAGCGCGGGCAGTCGATTGTGTGCGAGGTCGGTCCCAACATCCCGCACCTCCGATTCGGTGACGTCGACGAGACGCCGGTCGTCGTCCCCGTCGCCCTCCCGCGCCGCGACCAGCGCGGCGAGATCGTCGACCGGAACGGCGCCGCGGTGGCGGGCGAGCACCCGACAGACCGTCCGGCAGCGGGCCGACCGGAGCGCTTCGCAGGTCCGATCCAGCAGGTCGTCGTCGCCGGTGCCACCGTCGACTGGCGACTCGAGCAGGGTCCGAATCCAGTCGCCCTCGAGGAGCGGATGGGACGCGAGCGAAACTGTGGTCTCGTCACCGTTGCCAGCGCCGTCCGTGGCGACATCGCGCTCGACGAGGCCGGCGTCGGCGAGCTTCGGGAGGTGAACGTGAACCAACGAGACGTGGACGTGCGTACAGTGGTCGTCGGAGACGATCGGCTGACCGGCCTCGAGGGAGGCGATTTCGGTGGCGAGCGTCGCGAGCGACAGGGACGAGGGCGCCGATCCGGTGTCGGTCTCAGTTTCGGTCGCGGCCGACGATCCGGCTGCGGCCGATCGGTCGCGCCGCTCGAGGAGCACGGCGAGCAAACAGCGTCGGCGAACGGTGGCGAGAGCGTCGAAGGCGACGGCCGGAGTCGGTTCGTCGACGGGGGGAGAACTCATTGCCCGAGAGAAGCCGCGACGACGGGTAAGGGGTGTACCAGCGTTGTCTGGTACTACCCGGTGTTCCGACGGAGTAATAGGTTCGCGCCGGCGACGCGTTACAACGACGTCTCGAAGTAGTACTCGAGCAGTTTCGCCTGTGCAACCCGGAGGTGCTGGTGGAACGTCTGGCGGGCGATACCGAGCCGATCGGCGATCGCCGTGGCGTCGCTGTTTCGCGTCGGCCACTCGAAGTAGCCGCCGTAGTAGGCCGCCTCGAGCGCGGTGCGTTGCTTGTCGGTCAGCGCCGATTCGACCCGGTTTCGGAAGTCGCCCGGCGTCTCGACCGAGCCCTCGACGGTCCGCTTCGAGACCAGCGTCGTGTCGGGATACGCCGCCCGGATCGTATCGACGAGCTCGCGGACCGCCGCGTCCGGGCTGGCTTCGACGGTGACGGTCGCGCGGCCGCGATCGACGACTTTCGACCGGAGCCGCGCGCCGTAGCTCGCGAGCAGATCGACGAACGTCGAGTCGCGGATCGTGAGCTCCCACCGGCTCTCGTCGCCCTGCACGTCGATGTTCCGAAGTTCCTCGATCCCCGGTTGCTCGGCGGCGAGGTCGCGAAATCGATCGGGCCCGATCCCGGCAACCGTGACGTACTGGACGTACGCGCCGTCGGTGAGCGGCAGCACGTGATCGACGGCGAGCAGACAGTTAGCCCGCGCGCCGAGGTCGATGCAGGCGTCCCCGCGATCAGTCGACTCGAACTCGAGTTCGACGGCGGTGTCGCGGTAGAGGAGCCGACGGACGGTCATCGCGTTGACGGCGTGGCCGATCGTTCCCCCGAACTCCTGGAGCACCTCGCGCTCGCGATCCGCGAACGCGGTCGCTTCTTCGGCGGCGACGACGAGCACGCCGAACGAGCGGCCGCCCGCGACGATCGGGACGACCGCGACCGCGCCGTACTCGTGCTCGCGGGCGTCGCGGCGCCACGGTTCGAACTCGCTCTCGCGGAGGGATCGGTACCGCCGGACGGCGTCGGCCTCGAGGGAGGAGGCGTCCGATCGGTCGGCCGCCGCGGCCGGCGGGTCGACGTACGAGCCGATCACGCCGTCGATCTCGTCCGCGTCCCGCCCCGCCCAGGTTCGCGGTTCCCACTGTCGCCGCTCGGCCGTCGCGGCCGCGTCGAACCGCCCGACGACGGCGAACCGGTACGTGTCGGCGTCCGCGAACGCGTCGACGATCGCGCGCTCGATTTCCTCGCGCGTCTCGGCCGCCACCATCGTCTCGTCGACCGTTCGAACGACCACGTTGAGCCGCTCGAGGCGCTCGAGTTCCCGTTCGCGCGCCTTGCGGTCGCTAACGTCGCGGCCGATGCCGGTGAATCCCAGGACGTTGCCCTCGTCGTCGGTTATCCGGGCGCTGTTGAACTCGTAGGGGAGCCGCTTGCCCTCGCTCGTCAGGAGCCGCCCTTCGGCGGTGATGCGCGCCCCCTCAGTGAGAATTCGACGGACGGCGTCGCCGATCGCCTCGCGGTCTTCGGGTGCGATGAACTCGAGGGGGGACATCCCCTCGAGGTCGTCGGGGTCGTAGCCGGTGATCCGACGGAGTTGGTCGTTCCACTGGATCAGGTTTCGGTCGGTGTCGTACGCGTAGAGCAGGTCCGGCTGGGCTTCGAAGATGCTCTCGGTGAGTGCCTTCTCCTCGTGGAGTTCCCGCTCGCGCGCGTTGCGGTCGCTGATGTCGCGGCCGACGCCGGTAAACCCGACGACGGTGCCCTCGTCTTCGGTGATCTGCGCGCTGTTGAACTCGTAGGGGATCCGCTCGCCATCCTTCGTGAGCAGATCTGCCTCGACGGTGACCTGTTCGTCCTCCTCGAGAATCCGTTGGATCGAGTCGGCGATCCGGTCGCGATGCTCCGGCGCGATGAACTCGAGGGGGTCGAGTTCGGTCAGTTCGGAGTCGTCGTACCCCGTCACCTCCGGGACGCGGTCGTTCCAGTCGATGTAGTTCCCGTCGTCGTCGAACGCGTAGAGAATGTCGGGTTGGGCCGCGAAGACGCTCTCGAGGAACGCCGCCTCCTCGCGGCGCTCGAGTTCGCGCTCGTGTTCCTCGGTTCGGTCGTGGAGAAACCAGCCGTACCCCTGCACGTCGGCGTCCGGCACGGCGTCGGCGGCGTCGCCGATGCGGTGATCGGTGCCGTCGCTGTCGCCCCCGGCCGTCCAGATCGGCGCGATCACCTCCCTGACCCAACACCGATTGCCGTCGCTGCAAACGCGCCACCCTTCGTCCTCGGCTCGTCCCTCGATGCGCGCCCGCTTGAGGAGCGCGTCGGGACGATCGGCGGCTCGAGCCTCCTCCGGAAAGAACGCGCGGTAGCTGGTCCCCACGATCTCCGCTTCGTCGTATCCAAGGACGGCGTTCGCGTCGTCGTTCCACGCGGCGACGCGTCCGGCGGCGTCGAGCATCGCGACGGCGTGACCGCTCACGAGTGCCGTCAGATCCCGGGCATCGAGCGTAACGTCGGTCGGCGATGCGGTTTCATCCCCGTCGTTTGACCGGCCGTTTTGGCAAGAGGGTGGTTCAGCCATCGTGTGTCTTGGTAACTATTCATATGATTACCTCCAGCCGGGAAAATGCAACGGCAGCGCTCGCAACGCTCGTATCCCTGGCCACAGGTCGGCCCCTCGAGCCAGCTGGGCGCGACGACACGTCGGCTGGCGAAAACGGGCGACTTAACGCCGTCCGGAACCGGAGCACGGATATGAGCGAGCTCGCGATCGTCGAGAGCCGCGCCGACCGCGCGTCGGTCCACGTCTGTGATCAGCTCCGAGCCCTCGCCGACTGGACCGAACGCGAGGAGGACAGCCGTCCGGACGAGGCGGGCGGCGGCACCTACTACAGCACTGAGGGCGCCGAACTCCGCACCTTCGAGGAGCTTCACATCGAACTCGAGCGCCCCGCGGACGCCTTCGACTGCGATCCCGATCTGCTCGTCTTCGCCTCGCGCCACTCGGGCGAGACGGGCCCGCTGCTGACGGGTCACTTCACGGGGAACTTCGGCCCGGCCGAATACGGCGGCGAGGACCACGCCGTCGCCGAGGCTGCCCCGAACGCGCTCGCCCGGCTGCTCGAGGCCTTCGACGAGTACGCGCCCGAGGGGTACGACGTGGGGATGGAGTGTACCCACCACGGCCCGACCGACGTCGGCTGCCCGTCGCTGTTCGCGGAACTGGGCAGCGGCGACGAGCAGTGGGACGACCCCGCGGGCGCCGAGGCCGTCGCCCGCGGCATCCTCGACCTTCGGGACGCCAAGCCCCACCGCGAACGACAGGTCGTCGGCTTCGGCGGCAACCACTACGCGCCCCGCTTCGAGCGCGTCGTCCGCAAAACGCCGTGGGCCGTCGGCCACATCGCCTCCGACTGGGCCCTCGAGGAACTGGGTCACCCGACTGCCCACCGGGACGTCCTCGAGGCCGCCTTCGAGGAAAGCGACGCCGAGATCGCCCTGCTGGATGGCGAGTGGCCGGTGCTCGAAGAGGCGCTCGAGGACCTCGGCTACCGGATCGTCGGCGAGACCTGGCTGCGCGAGGTCGGCAACCGGCCCTTGGGGCTCGTCGATGCGATCGAGTCCGAACTCGGCCATATCGAGAATGGAATCCGGTTTGGCGATCGGGAAGCCGACTCGTTTACCGTCGTCGACCTACCGCCAGCACTCGTCGACACCGCGGAGGGGATCGATCCCGACCGCGTCCGAAATATCGTCGACTCCCACACTGTCGCGTACGAGACCGAGAACGGCGGTACTCGCGTCGGAGAGCGGGTCGCAGTGCCTGACTTGGACCCCGACGCGCGGCGGACGATCATCGAGGAGGTAGCCGCGGTACTCGAGGAGAAATACGAGACGGTTCGGCTCGAGGAGGATGCGATCGTCGCTGAGGAGGAGGGCTTCGATCCGGAACTGGCCCACGAGGCGGGCGTTCCTGAGGGACCGAAGTTCGGCGCGCTCGCGAACGGCGAGGCGGTGACCGTCGACGGGGAAACCATCAAACCCGAGAGGGTTCGGACCGAACGGACCCGCCGATTCGAGATCTGATCTATGCTACAGCTGATAGTAATACCGAAATACCCGTAGACTCCGGTCAGAACAACCGTCGTAAGGCGGGAAACAGATAATCAGCTCGTAACGTGTCAGACAGACGGCTGACGTGTAGGGGAAAGGTAATTATGCTCCATCGTTTAGAAGGGGCCAAGAATGGACTCACTCATCGACGACGCCATCGACGAGGCCGAAGACGGGGACCCGGCCGAGTCCCCCGCGGACGACGCCCCGCAGGGCGGCCAGTCCGCCGACGACGCCGGCCGACAGTCCGGCACGATGACCGACGAAGAACTCGAAGACGTTCTCCAGGATCTCCAGACCGATATCACGGTCGTCGGCTGCGGGGGCGCCGGCGGCAACACGATCAACCGAATGCACGAGGAAGGCATCCACGGCGCGAAACTCGTCGCCGCCAACACCGACGTCCAGCACCTCGTGGAGATCGACGCCGACACCAAGATCCTCATGGGCGAGGAGAAGACCGGCGGCCGCGGCGCCGGCTCCCTTCCCCAAGTCGGTGAGGAGGCCGCCCTCGAGAGCCAGCAGGACATCTACGACGCGATCGACGGCTCCGACATGGTCTTCGTCACGGCCGGGCTCGGCGGGGGGACCGGCACCGGCTCCGCGCCCGTCGTCGCGAAGGCGGCCCGCGAGGCCGGCGCGCTGACGATCGCGATCGTCACGACGCCCTTCACGGCTGAGGGCGAAGTCCGCCGAACCAACGCGGAGGCCGGCCTCGAGCGCCTGCGCGACGTCTCGGACACCGTCATCGTCGTCCCCAACGACCGCCTGCTCGACTCGGTCGGCAAACTGCCGGTCCGCCAGGCGTTCAAGGTCAGCGACGAGGTGCTGATGCGCTCGGTGAAGGGCATCACGGAACTCATCACCAAGCCCGGCCTCGTCAACCTCGACTTCGCAGACGTCCGCACGGTCATGGAACGCGGCGGCGTCGCGATGATCGGCCTCGGCGAGGCCGACTCCGAGGCCAAGGCCGAAGACTCCGTTAAAACGGCACTTCGTTCGCCGCTGCTCGACGTCGACATCTCCGGCGCCAACTCCGCGCTGGTCAACGTCACCGGCGGTAACGACATGGCCATCGAGGAGGCCGAGGGCGTCGTCGAGGAGATCTACGACCGCATCGACCCCGACGCCCGCATCATCTGGGGGACCTCGATCGACGAGAGCCTCGAGGGCAGCATGCGGACGATGATCGTCGTCACCGGCGTCGAATCGCCCCAGATCTACGGGCGTCCGGAGGGCGAGTCCGTCCAGCCCGACATGAGCGGCCAGCAGGCACCCGGACAGGGCGACGACATCGACTTCGTCGACTGATTCCGCTCCGAAAGGGGGTTCCCCCTCGAGGCGAGCCTTTTCCCGTTTTCTCTTTCCTATTCGTCGACAGTCAATTTCTCAATTCTCGCCGACGCTACCGCGCCGATCAGCAGATCGGCTTCGGATCGAGCCCGAGATCGTCGAGCGAACCCGCGTAGGCGTCGTACGCGGCGTCGACGACGTCCTCGGCAGCGGCGGCGGCACGGTCCCAGTCCTCGCTCCCGTCGCACGTCGTCTCGAGCAGCGCGGTCGCCCGCTCACCCTGCGTCGCCGTCTCGCCGCGTAGTTCCCGGAACTGCTCGGCCCGCCGCTCGTCGCCCTCGTTGACGAAGAAGCTCACGACCTGCAGGTGGGTTCGCTCGGTGACCAGCGCGCGACCGACCAGCCCGCCCAGCCGCGGGACGGTCTCCTCGAGCGACCGGAGCCGTTCGTGCATCGGACCGCCTGCTGGGTCGGGGTCGTACGCCTCGCCGTCCGCTCCCTCGAGTAGCTCGAGGACCCGCTCGCAGTGCTCTCGTTCCTGATCGCGAAACTCGGCGAACAGTTCCTGCGCGTCGTCGTGGGACTCGTCGTCGGTCCACGCGTCGAACGTCTCCGCCGCGGCGCGTTCGCCGTCTGCCACGATCCGGAGTACCGTCTCCGCCGTCAGATCCGCGTCGGTGAGCGCGACGAGCAGCTTCGAGGAGGCGAGGCGCTCGAGTTCGGTGTCCTTCGACGCCTCGAGGTCGCGCTGGAAATCGGCAGCGTCCATACCCCCACGACCACGGCGTGCGTGTTGAACTTTGGTCTCGATCCGGTTCGCGCCCGATCGCGACCGGACCCGCGACGGCGACCGCGGGGGCGCGCTTAACCGCCGCGAGGGCGTATGCAGCGATATGTCCGAAACCGAGGCGGCGCTCGACGATCCGACGACGATCGCCCCCGAGACGCTCGCCGAGCGGCTGCGCGCCGGCGACGAGCTGACCGTCCTCGACGTCCGCGACCGCGACGAGTTCGACCGCTGGCACATCGAGGGCGAAAGCGTCGAAGCCGTACAGATCCCGCACATGAAGTTTATCCAAGCCCAGGCGACGGGCGGCGTGACCGACCTCATCGACGACCTCGAGGAACCGATCGTCGCGGTCTGCGGCCGCGGCGAGGCCAGCGACCACGCCGTCGATCTCCTCCGTGACGCGGGCATCGACGCGCAGAATCTGGCGGGCGGGATGGACTCCTGGGCGGACCTGTACGTCGCCCGCGAACTCGAGGTCGACCTCGGCCTCGATCACGAGAGCGATTCGGCCGCGACGGTCGTCCAGTACGACCGCCCCTCGAGCGGCTGTCTGACCTACGCGATCTACAGCGGCGACGAGGCGGCGGTGATCGATCCGCTTCGGGCGTTCGCCGACCGCTACGCCGAGGACGTTGCCTATCGGAACGCAGAGCTGAAATACGCTGTCGACACCCACGTTCACGCCGACCACGTCAGCGGCGTCCGCGCGCTCGAATCCCGAACCGACGCGACGGCCGTCGTCCCCGAAGGCGCTCGCGACCGCGGGCTCGCGTTCGACGCTATGACTTTCGAGGACGGGGACGAACTCCACGTCGGCGATGCGACGCTAACTGCCGTCGCGACGCCCGGCCACACCTCCGAGTCGCTCTCGTATCGGCTCGGCGACGTCCTGTTCAGCGGCGATACGCTGTTCCTCGAGGGTGTCGGCCGGCCGGACCTCGAGCGCGGCGACGAGGGTGCGCCCGCGGCAGCTCGGCAGTTCTACGAGACTCTCGAAGACACGCTTTCGGAACTGCCGGCGGAGACGACGATCGCGCCGGGCCACTACAGCGACGCCGCCGATCCGCGGGACAGCGACGGGACGTACGCGGCCGTGCTCGGCGACCTGCGCGACCGACTCGAGGCGTTTGCGATGGCCGAAGACGAGTTCGTCGAGCACGTCACGAACGACCGGCCGCCGCGACCGGCCAACCACGAGCGCATCGTGGCCGCGAACCTCGGGCGGGTAGACGTCGACGCGGAGACGGCGTTCGAACTGGAACTCGGGCCGAACAACTGTGCAGTCACCGGGTGACGAACCGGCTGGCGACGGTCGAAAATTTGGGCTCTCGAGGGAGACGAAAACCGAAGCGATAGGACGGCAGCACCGCGACGCGACGGCGCTCAGTCGTCCGCGACCGCAGGGTCGTCGCTACCGCCCTCGCCCGCGGCGTCGATCTCGTCCTCGATGCTCGGCGGGTACTTCCCGCGGTCCAGTTTCAGATCCGACTGCGGCCGCGCCATGCAGGTCAGCGCGTAGTTCTCGGCCTCCTCCTCGGTGAGCGCGCGGGCTGCTGGCTGGGTGACATCACCCTCGACGATCTCGGCCGAACAGGCCAGACACATCCCGACGCGACAGGAGTACTCCTGTGCGATCCCCTCCTCGAGACACCGGCTGAGAATTGTCTCGGTGTCCGAACAGGTGATCGTCTCACCCGTGCCGACGAACTCGACAGTGTACTCGGTCATACCCTCCGCTACGGAAGACCCGACTAAAACTCTTTATTACGGAATCCGTCCGTCAGGAGGCGACGAATCTCTCCGCACCGATCACGTTCGGCTCGCGCCGGTTCGCAGTCGCTCGGTACTGGGCGTCGGGACGTTCCGAATCCGGCGGAAATCCCCGGTTGCACGATTGTGGCCCCGTAACTCGGTCGAATCGACCATAAAACGTTTTCTTACCGCAGTGTCCACACTATCGGTATGAGTACGCAGGACCAGTCGGGGGACGCTCCGACGGCCGGGACCGGAACCCGCGAGGCGGACGTCGTCGTCGTCGGTGCCGGGACGGCAGGGTGTTACGCCGCAGCGACCATCGCGCGCGAGGGGTACGACGTCGTTATCCTCGAGCGCAAGTCCGAGGACGAGGCGGGCCACATCGCCTGCGGGGACGCGCTGAAGGGAGCCAGCGCATTCCCCGAGTCGATCCCGAAATCGAAGATCGAGCCCGCGTTCACGAACACCGACGTTGACCACGGCCGCTTCGAGATTCCCCAGGAGGATACCGTCCTCGAGATCCCCGTACCGGGCGAACTGGCGGTCATCGACCGCTGGGAGTACGGCAAGCGGATCATCGAGGGGGCCGACGAGGCCGGCGCGGAGCTCCACTACGACACCGTCGTGAAGAACGTCGTCCAGGCCGACGACGAGAAGGGGACCGTCACGGGCGTCGAAGCGATCCGCAAGGGCGAGCCCAAAACGTACGAGGCGGACGTCGTCATCGACGCCGCGGGATCGCTGTCGGTGCTGCAGGACCACGTCGACTTCTCGAACTCCACCTTCGACACGAACGTCGACTACTCGCACTTCTGTTCGGCCTACCGCGAGATCGTCACCGTCGACGAGCCCGTCCCGTGGGACGACGCCTTAGTGTTCAAGCCGACCGAGCGCGCCGCGGGCTACCTCTGGTACTTCCCGCGCACCGACACCGAGATCAACGTCGGGCTGGGCTTCCAGATGACCGAGGAGCCGATGAAGCTCGTCGACGACCTCAAGCGGGACCTCGAGAACCGCCGGGAGTTCCGCAACGCCGAGGTCGACGACAAGCTCGGCGCCGCGCTGCCGACGCGCCGCCCCTACGACTCCGCGGTCCACCCGGGCTACATGGCCGTCGGCGACGCCGCGGGCCACGTCAACCCCACCACCGGCGGCGGCATCGCCGGCGCCGCCTACGCCGGCAAGTACGCCGCCGAGGCCGCCGTCGAGGGTCTCGAGACCGGCGACGTCAGCGAGTCGACCTTCTGGGAGTACAACGAGCGCGTGATGGACCACTTCGGGGCCCGCTACGCCGCCCTTGACGTCTACAACATCCTCTCGACGGCCGTCGACGTCGACGACCTGATGGGGCTGCTCGCCGCGATGCCCGGCGAGAAGATGGCCGAGGCGCTCTACTCCGGCAGTACGAGCATCGGCCCGAAGCTCGCCGCAGAGAGCCTCTACAAGAGCTACGGCCACTGGGGAACCATCCTGAACCTCTTCCGGACCAAGCGCCGCGCCGACGACCTGCTCGAGCTCTACGAGCACTATCCCGACCATCCGGCCGCGCTCGAGCACTGGCAGCAACGGCGCGATGACCTGATGGAGCAGGTGTACGAGACGACCGGGGCCGACCCTAAATACTAGAGCCGAACTTTTACACTGCGGTCTGTTGCGCTGACGGCGGCATTGCCGCCGCACAGCGCGATGTCCCTCGGTAAAACTTCGATGAAAAGCACTCCTCCCTCCGTTCCGGACGCATAGCGTCCTCCACATCGGTCGTCGGCCCGCTCGCTCATTTCGTTCGCTCGCGGTCAGTAACGGTGTGATCGCCTGCCCTTCCCCGAGTTGCGGGCTTCTCGCAGTGCTCGAAGCCCGCTCCCGGCCAGCGCGGTTTGTGGAACGGCAAAATTACGCTCGAGCGCGGAGTCGCTCGATCCGCTTCTCGGTCGGCGGATGGGTGCCGAAGATCGTCCGGTCGATAAACCGGCGCGTCCGGTCGAAGAAGCGGTGTTCCTCCCACGGCGGCGGAACGATCGAGAACGCCGCCGTCGAACTGTGGTTCCGAAGATCGCTCGAGGGTCGATTCTCGAGTTCGGCGTCGAGTTTCTCGAGGGCGCCGGCCAGCGCTGCCGGATCGCCGGTAATCGCGACGGCGCCGCGGTCGGCGACGTACTCGCGGTACCGAGCGACGACGGCGACAGCCCACCGATTGAGGGCCGCGACGAACAGTCCGGCGAAGACGACGGAGGGATGGCGAAGCGCGGACTGGGGATCGGCCTCCTCGCTGCCCTGATCGTCGACTTCCTCGAGCATCGCGTCGATTTTCACGGCCGGCATCGAGAGCAGGGTCAGGACCGCCGCATCGCGGTTGACGACGTGAGAAATCTCGTGAGCGAGGACGGCCTCGAGTTCCAGATCCTCGAGCGTCTCGACGAGTCCCCGCGAGACGACGATCGTCGAGGCGTCGGAGCGGAGCCCAGTCGTCGCCGCGATCGGCCGTTGCGCCCGACCGAGTCGGACGGTCGGCGCCGGGACGTCGACCTGTCTCGCGAGTCGATCAACCCGCGATTGCAGCTCGTCGGCGGAAGCCTGTTCCCGTTCTTGTTCCGAGCTGTCGGTCGAACCGACGGTATCAACGTCCGCCTCGAGTTGCCGTTGGACGGTCCCGCCGCGTCTCAGTTCGTCGTAGATGGTCCGTCCCGTGTGGTACACCGCGAAGACCACGCCGACGAGGACGGCAATGACGAGAACGGTCGGAAGCGGTCGCGGGGTCGCACCGTGCGTGACGACGACGAGGCCCGCGTACCAAGTGATCAGTCCCGCGACCGCACCGGCGAACTGACACAGGGAGACATCGGCCGCGGGCCGGGCCACGGTGCTGGCAACCGATTCGACGGCGTCGGCCATCCCGTCGTGTGCGATTCGGCCGACGACCAGCGGACCCGGCATTACGCGTCGGTAGATTCCCGCGATGACGACCCAAACGCCGTAGAACAGGAGGAACGCGGTACCCACCATCGGTACGATGGTGAGAAAAATAATCACCATCGCCCCTACTCCAAGGATTTCGAGCGGGAGCAAGATCGCGAGCCCAAGTCCGGCGATCACCGTGGCGGCGGCCATTCGGAACCAGAGACCGATCCGGAGACGCGTCGATCGGTTCACGTCGACGTCACCTCAAGCGCGAGCGGGTGCGGTGACACGAAGCAGTCGACTACTGAGACGGGGAGACGCACTGTCTGATATCCGTACTGGTAGGATTCCCAAGAATATTTCGGGTCGGACGGGCGGCTATCGACCGCGCCCGATCCGCTCGATCGCACCCGCGAGCGTGTCGACGCCGTGCTGGATGCTGGCCTCGTCGACGTCGAACGTCGCGGTGTGGTGGCCGCCGGGGTGGTCGGTGCCGACGCCGACGTAGCAGGCTTTGCCGCCGTTTTCCTGCACCGCCTGCATCAGATAGGTCGCGTCCTCGCTGCCCCCGAGTTCGTCGCGCTCGAGGACGCTGTCGACGCCCGCCACGCCGCCGGCGACGTCTTCGACGATCGAGACGAGTTCTTGATCGCTGGTCGCGCTCGGCGCCTCGGCGCCGATCTCGATCTCGACTTCGCAGTCGTGCATCTCCGCCGCGGATCTGAGCACGCGGCGGCTCTTTTCGGTCATGTACTCCATGAGTTCGGTTGTCTCGCCGCGAACCTCGACGACCGTCCGGGCCGACTCGGGGATGACGTTCGAGGCGCTGCCGCCCTCGACGAGGCCGGCGTTGACCCGGGTCGCGCCGTCGTTGTGCCGGGGAATCGCGTAGAGGTTCTGGACGGCCGTCGCCAGCGCTTGGACGGCGTTGCGCCCCTGCTCGGGGTGGCCGCCCGCGTGGGCCGGTTCGCCGGTGAACTCGGCCTCGAGGTGCCGAACCGCGAGGAAGCCGTCGATGCCGGCGACGATTTCGCCGGTCGGGTGGTCGAGGCCGATGTGCATAGCCAGGAGGGAGTCGACGTCCTCGATGTGGTCGCTCTCGGCCATCGACTTCGCGCCGCCGATGACCTCCT
Organism: Halopiger xanaduensis SH-6; assembly: GCF_000217715.1. Taxonomy (GTDB): domain Archaea; phylum Halobacteriota; class Halobacteria; order Halobacteriales; family Natrialbaceae; genus Halopiger; species Halopiger xanaduensis. The sequence continues at coordinate 3,306,806 of NC_015666.1, read as the reverse complement.
CGGCGGGCTGGAAGAACACCTTCAGCGTGCCCGAGAAGTCGTCGCTGTTCGCGATCCGCTCGAGTACCCCGACGCCGATCGTCGCGTGGGCGTCGTGGCCGCAGGCGTGCATCGCGCCGTCGTGCTCCGAGCGGAAGCCCTCGGCGGCGGGGACGTGCTCCGTGTTGTCGGACTCCGCGCGCGGCAGCCCGTCGATGTCGACCCGCAGGCCGACGGTCGGTCCTTCGCCGCGCTCTAAGACGGCGACGGCCCCCGTGTAGCCGCCTTCGAGTCGCTCGAGCGTGGCCTCGTCGGCGTCGGTCTCGAGCGCCCGCTGGTAGGCGTGGGTGAGTTCCGGTTCGTCGGGGACGGCCAGTCGCCGGTCGGTTGCGAGAGCGTCCGGCCCGACGTGGAGCGTGATATCGTCGCCCAGGCGGGCCTCGAGTTCCTCGACGATGCGCGCGGTGGTGTAGAACTCGCGCCACGCGGGTTCCGGTTTGCGGTGCAGGTCGCGACGCAGCGAGACGAGATCGTCCGCGGTCATACTTCGAACTCGTCGGGCGAGGTGAAAAGTGCTATCGACGGTCGGTGAGACGCGGGCGTCGCAGCGCTCAGTTTCCGCGACCCGTTCCGCGGATCTGTTCGACTTCGGCTTCGATGTGCACGGAGTCGGGGAAGTTCTGCTCGGCGATATTCCGCGCGAGGTTGTCGTGGCCGTGGATCTCGAGTTCGCGGGTGAAGACGGTGTACGTCCACGAGGAGAACTGGCGGTCGTCGTCGGCGTGGAGCCGGCTGTGCTGCGGAACGGAGAGCTTCTCCGGCGGGTGGGAGTGGGGGCCTTTCAGCGCCGCCCCCTTCCGTTCGGCGGTCGATTTGATGTCATCGACGATGCCGTCGAGCGCGGCGCGATCGCCGCTCTGGAGCGTAAGCCGGGTGACGAAGGTCATGGATACGATATCGTCAACGGTCGGGGCGTAAAAGCCTGCTGAGATCGGGTGGGGGGGTCTGTCCGAACCGATTCACGATTCAGTGACGTGACTTACGAAGCCGAAGAAATCGCGACCCCGAACAGTGTACGTTGGACGAACAGTCCGATATTCTCTTAACGTCGTACGTATTAGTCCGGTTAATGGCAGTCGAAGCTACGAGCGCAGGCGCGATCCTCTTCCGCGACACGCGGGGCCGGCGCGAGTATCTTCTACTCAAGAGCCGCCCGGGCGACTGGGAGTTTCCGAAGGGCGGTGTCGAAGGAGATGAAGAGCTACAACAGACGGCGATCCGCGAAGTAAAGGAAGAGGCAGGTATCGAAGAGTTCCGACTACTCGACGGCTTCCGCGAGGACTACGACTACGTGTTCGAGGCGAACGGCAAGACGATCCACAAGACCGTTCACCTCTTCATCGCGAAGTCGTTCGAGGCCAGCGCGGAACTCTCAAACGAACATCGCGACCTCCAGTGGCGCGATTACGAACAGGCCGTAAACACCGTCACGCAGGACGGTCCGCGCGAGATTCTCGAGCAGGCCCACGAGTTTCTCGACGAGCGCGAGGAAGAGGTGTAGCCGGACGGCGGGAATCATCGCTTCGCGCCGACGGGACGTCGCTTGCTGAGCCCGCTATCGTTGCTCGACGACGATCGTGTCCGCGACGAGGTCGCCGACGCGCTGGTTGTCGTCGGTCAGCAGAATCATCGCCATCGCGATCAGGTTGAACGTCGGTAGCGAGTCGATGACCCACAGCAGGTTCCGGAGGACCGACGCGCCGATCGTACACTCCGAGCCGTCGGATTTGACGACGACCAATCCGAGGAGGTACTTCCCCGGGGTGTACCCGTAGATCCCCTCGAGGAGGAAGCCGTAGACGATCGAGACCGCGAAAGCGACCAGGAGCAACAGGAGCATGGCGGCATCGCCGAGCGCGGTTCCGATTCCGAAGAGGAGGCCGAAAACGACACCCATGATGAGGCTATCTAAGAGGAACGCGAGTATTCGCTGTCCGATGACGTCGCCGTTGGTACCGAGGCGCGGTTCGGGATGTTTCTTCATACGTTGAGAGACTTTTTCCCCTACTGATAATATTTGATATTCGATCTGACGTGTGTGGTATGTGACTATTACCCAACCGTAGCAGACGGATCTCCGATCGGCAGCATGTCCTTCTCCGGAGGATACGCGGCGATATCTGCCCGCGGAAGGGATCGATCCGAATCGGTCTCCGCTCCGTCGGTCCGGTCGCGAAATCGAGTAGCGCTTTTGCGTGCGCGGTTCCAAGCCGGCGCGTGGCTCGCACTGCCGACGCCGACTCCGAGTTCGAATTCGAACTCCGGACCTGCCGCTGGGCCGAACGCGAGTGGCCGCCCGGCGGCGGGACCGACGAGCCCGCCGTCCTCGTCGCTCGCCAGCTCGGCACGAAGCGCCGCCGCTGGGACACTATCGTCCTCGAGTGCGACCCCGACGCCCTCGAGCAACGCGCGAAGTTCGGTCCGAAACGCCTCGACGGCGACCTTCTCCATATCGTCCGGAACGCACCCGCGGAGTGGACCTACTACCGCGACGCCCTCCCGCACCCCGGCTACCCCTGGCGCTACGTCCGCGAGGCGATCCACCGCGCGGACGACCGCAGCATTCTCGAGGCGCGAAAGAACGGCAACCGGATCCAGATCCGACGCAAGTGGCCCTACCCCGACTGGGTCGATCGGATCATCGCGATCGAGAACAAACCAGATCTGGACGCCAGCGCCGCGCGGACGCTGGGCCCGCAACTCGAGTACGACGTCGCGATGAGTCTCGCCGACGAGGTCTGGGTCGCCACCCGACAGACGGGCGAGCGCGTCGAACCGGTACTGCTCGAGGGGCTCCCCGTCGAAGCGGGAGTACTGGCGCTCGAGCCCGACGCTCTCGAGGCCGAGGTCGCGTGGTACCCGCGCGGGCTCTCGGTGGACGAACCGGGGACGCGCATCCTCGAACGGCCGGACGACGGCGACCGCGGCGGCTCGGCGGCGCGGTTCGAGTACGTCGATCCGTCGGAGAAAGCGACGACGCGGCAACGCATCGCTGAACGAGCGTACGAGCGGGGCTGGCGTTCGTTCGTCGACACGATGCGGCCCGACTGCCGGTACTTCGAACTGCGCGCCGAGGGCCCGCAGGACGGCCCACAGCTGGTTCCCTACTGTACCGCAAAGGACGGCCGTCAGACAGCCGCCGAGTGCGCCGGCTCGTGTTCCGAGTTTCAGCCGGAGCCGCCCGCGTGGCGGACCCGGGGATGGCCGATCGAGGGCGGCCCCGGAAAACGGCTCAAGCGGTTGCTCGCGGGTCGGCGCCGCCAACGGCGACCGGGACTGGACGGCGGCGCGTCTGAGTAGCCGTCGAGCCGGCCGACAGTGCCCTTGAGCGCGGCCGGTTTCTGTTCGAGCGCGCCGCGTGGCGCCGACTACTAACTGCTGGCGGTGGAAGGGCTCGTATGAGCACGGGCACGGACACGGAGTACATCAGGGAGGCGATCGAGCTGGCGCGCGAGGCGGTTACCGACGGGAACACCCCGTACGGATCGCTGCTCGTCGTCGGCGATACCGTCGTCAAGCGCTCGAGGAACACCACGGTGACCGAGAGCGACATCACCGCCCACCCCGAGCTCAAACTCGCGCGCTGGGCGGCCCGCGAACTCGACGCCGCCGACCGCGATGACTGCACCATGTACACCAGCACCGAACCGTGCGAGATGTGCGCGACCGCGATCCACTACGCCGGGCTGGACCGGGTCGTCTACAGCGTCTACGGGAAGTCGGTAGCGAACGTGCGGGGGAAGGCAAAAAGCGGAATTCCCTGCGAGGAAGTGATCGACCGCAAGGGCGGATCCACGGACGTCGAGGGGCCGATTCTCGAGACGGAAGGGAAGCGCGTCCACGAGGAGTTCTACTGAACAAGGACTGCCTGACAAACTGCGTGCGTTCGCTCCGGTGTAGTCTCAACGTTCTATCCGTCAGACCGACCGGAACGACACCACGCGCTCGCCCGTCGTCTCCGACACCGTCACCGCGAGTTCGACCTCGAGGTCGCGCTCGACTGCCTCGGGATCGGTCCCGGCGACCTGCCCGGTGAGCCGGACGGGTCCGAAGTCGGCGATGGCCGTCGCGTACGGCGCGTCATCTTCGAAGGAAGGCGTCGCCACGTGCGTGACGGTGTAGGTCTCGATCTCGCCGGTCTCCGGTAGCGGCGTTTCCTCGAGTTCCGTCGCCCCGCACTCCGGACAGACCCGCCGCGGCGGGAGGGAGCCGTGACCGTCGGCACACTCGAGGTAGTAGGCCTCGCCGTCCGCGGCGGCGTCGAGCCAGTCGTCGAAGCCGGCGTCGCGGACATTCTCGGACTCGAGTTCGGAATCGTCGCTCATTCTCTCACCTCTAGGACGTGCACGACCGCACTGGCAACCGTCCCGCCGGCGTTGTGCGCGACGCCGGTCGTCGCGTCCGCGACGTACTCGCTGTTCGGATGCGTTCCCTCGAGCAGCGCCGTGATCTCGGCGACCTGAGACGCGCCGGTCGCGCCGACCGGATGGCCCTTCGCTTTCAGGCCGCCCGAGAGGTTGACCGGCGTCTCGCCGTCGGCGGTCGTCCGCCCGTCGCGGGCCGCGGAGATCCCCTCGCCGACGTTCGCGAGGTTGAGCGCCTCGAGCGCGAGCACCTCGGCGATCGTGAAGCAGTCGTGGACCTCCGCGAGGTCGACGTCGCCCGCGTCGACGCCGGCGTCGGCGTAGGCTTCGTCGCCGGCCTCGCGCGCCGCGGGCGAGCGCGCGAGGTACTCGCGGTCGTGCAGCGCCATCCGGTCGCCGCCCTGACCGGTGCCGGTGATCGCGACCGGCGCCTCGAGCCCGCGTTCTTCGGCGTACTCCTCGCTGGTGAGCACGAGCGCGGCCGCGCCGTCGGAGATGGGACACGAGTCGTAGAGGCCGAGCGGCGTCGACACCGGTGGCGCCTCGAGGACGTCCGTGACGTCGATCGGCTTCTGGTACTGGGCCTTCTCGTTGTTCAGGGCGTTCTCGTGGTTCTTGACCGCGACGTGCGCGAGGTCCTCGTGATCGCCGCCGTACCGGTCGAAGTACGCCTGCGCCATCAGCGCGTAGGCGCCGGGGAAGGTCATCCCGGCCCGCACCTCCCAGAGGTCGTCGGCGGCGATGGCCAGCGCCTCGGTCGCGCCCGCGGTGCCGAGGTTGGTCATCCGCTCGGCGCCGCCGACGAGGACGACGTCGTGCTCGCCGTTGCGAATTCGCATCACGGCATCGCGGATCGCGGCGCCGCTCGAGGCGCAGGCCGATTCGTACCGGGTCGCGGGCGCGGTGACGCCTGCAGCCTCGGCCATCAGGGGTCCCTGGTGGCCTTGGTGCTCGGACAGTTCGCCCATGAAATTGCCGTAGAAGACGGCCTCGACGTCCGTCGGCGGAACGTCGCTGTCCGCGAAGGCCGCGGCGCTCGCTTCGGCGAAGAGGTCGCGGCTCGTCCGCTCGGGCGCGTTGCCGAACGGCGTGATCCCGGTCCCTGCGACACGTACGGTAGCCATACACACTCGTAGCGCGCGGACGCGTTAATACTCGGCGGTCGGTGTCACTGAGTGTCACAGCGTTCCGTCGAATCGACGCCCGTCGGACCGGAGGCGACGACCGCTTTCCGCGACTTTATTTTCTCCGTGCCGAACGGTCCACTATGGAATCCGTTCCCTTCGACGTCGATTTCCTGACCGAACTGACCGAGACGAGCGGCGTCCCCGGCTACGAGGACCGCGTCCGCGATCTCGTGGTCGAAGAACTCGAGGACACCGTCGACCGCGTCCGCACCGACGCGATGGGCAACGTCGTCGGGACGCTCGAGGGCGACGGCGATTCGGACTACTCCGTGGCGGTTGCGGCACACATGGACGAAATCGGTTTCATGGTCCGCCACGTCCGCGGCGGCGAGGACGGCCCCGGCTTCGTCGAACTCGAGGCGCTCGGCGGCTGGGACGCCCGCGTGCTCAAAGCCCAGCGCGTAACGATCCACACCGAGGACGGCGATCTGCCGGGCGTCATCGGCTCGCCGCCGCCCCACACGTTAGACGAGAAAGAACGGGAGAAGACGCCCGAGGTCGAGGACGCCTTCGTCGACGTCGGCCTCCCCTACGAAGAACTCGAGGAGCGGGTCTCGCCCGGCGACCTCGTGACGATGGAGCAGACGACCGAGCGCATGGGCGAGACGATCACCGGCAAGGCGCTGGACGACCGGATCTGCCTGTTCGCGATGCTCGAGGCGGCCCGCCGACTGGCCGACGGCGACGGACCCGAGGCCACGATCCACTTCTGTGCGACGGTCCAGGAGGAAGTCGGCCTGCGCGGCGCGAAGGCGCTGGGCGTCGACGTCGATCCGAACCTCGCGATCGCACTGGATGTCACCGTCGCCAACGACGTGCCCGGGTTCGACGACGGCGAGCACGTCACCGACCTGGGCGACGGCGCGGCGATTAAGCTCAAGGACGGCAGCGTCATCACGAGTCCGAAGGTTCACCGCCGGCTGAAGGCCGTCGCCGAGGACGAGGAGATCGACTACCAACTCGAGATCCTGCCGGCCGGCGGCACCGACACGGCCGGCTTCCAGAACGTCGCGGGCGCGAAACCCGTCGGCGCGATCTCGATCCCGACGCGGTACCTCCACACCGTCACCGAAACCGCCCACGTCGACGACGTGGCGGCGACGATCGACCTGCTCGAGGCGTTCCTCGCGAGCGAGGACGGGGGTCACGAGTACACGCTGTAATCGTCGCCGAGGCGTCGAGAACTATCGAAACCGCTACAGCGCCGCCGCAACCTCGTCGAGCACCCGCGTATCGGCGAAGACGACCACGTGATCGCCGCGCTCGAGGACGGTGTCCCCGCGCGGCGTGATCAACCGTCCGTCGCGGGTGATCGCGCCGATGACGACGCCGTCGGGCAATTCCCGCACGACGTCGCTGATCCGATTCTCGAGTAGCAAGCTGTCGTCGTCGATCTCGATCTCTAACACCTCCGCGCGGTCCGACTCGAGCATCGCGACGTTTTCCGTTCGGAACTCGCGAGTGAATCGCGTGATCTCCTCGGCCGTGACCGCGCGGGGGTTGATCGCGACGTCGATGCCGACCGTCTCGAAGAGGTCGACGTACTCGGGCTCCTCGACGACGGCGATCGTACGTTGGGCACCGGCGTGCCTCGCGAGCAAGGAGACGAGTAAGTTCTTTTCGTCGTTCTCGAGTGCGGCGACGACGATGTCGGCCTCCCCGATGTGCTCGCGGCCGAGGAACTCGACGTCGGTCGCGTCGCTCTCCAGTACGACGGTATCGGGCAACTGCTCGGCCAGTTCGCGGGCCCGCTCCGGGTCGCGCTCGAGCAGTCGCGGCTCGAACCCCTCCACCTCGAAGAGCCGCGCCGTCTGGTAGCCGATCTCGCTGCCGCCGATGACGACGATCTCGTTCGCGTCCTCGAGCGTCGGAGCGGGCGTCACCGCGCCGGCGAACTCGCGGACGCTCTCCGAGGACCCGATGACGACGACGCCGTCCTCGGGGCGGATAACCGTGTCACCCTGCGGAATGATGACCTCGTCGCCGCGGATGATCGCCGCGAAGGTCAGCGACTCGAAGCGGTCGGCCTCGGAGACGGTCTCGTTCGCGACGGGGCTGTCGGACGTGACCTCGAACTCGGCCATCTGAACGAGGCCGTCGGCGAAGGCGTCGACGTCGGCCGCGCCCGGCAGGCCCGCGATGTTGACGATCTCCTCCGCGGTGTAGAGGTCGGTCGAAACCATGAAATCGACGCCGAACGCGCTCTGAGAGCGTTCCCACGTCCGCAGCAGGTTCGTCCGCTTGACGCGGGCGATGGTGAACGATTCCGTGACGGCCTTCGCCGCGCCGCAGACGACGATGTTCGTCTCGTCGCCGTCGGTGCTCGCGATCACCAGATCCGCCCGCTCGATGCCCGCCTCCTCGAGGACCTCGATCGAGGTCCCGTCGCCCTCGATCGCCAGCACGTCGTGGGCGTAGGTCACCGACTCGACGCGGTCCTCGTCCCGGTCGATGACGACGACCCCGTGTTCGGTTGCGAGGCTCTCGGCGATGCTCGAGCCGACCTCGCCCGCGCCGACGACGATCACGCGCACGGACGCTCACCCCAAACGGCGGCCATGGCCGGGCGTTCACCGGCGACGTGTAAGTGGGTTCGCCCGGCACCGTCGACGGCGACAGCGAGCCGCCCCCTGCAACTCGCTTCGACGGGCGCAGTCAGCGGTCAGGGAACCTCGTGAACCGTCAGCTCCACGTCTCGAGGGGTCGACCGCTGCTCGATGTCCGCGACCAGTCGTTCGACGACCGCCTCGGCCTCGCCGAGCAGTCGCGGTTCGACCTTCTCGATCACCCAGTCCAGCGAGACGAACCGCGGGAGCGAGATGGCGTTCTCGTTCGCGGAGTAGGGATCGTAGACGGCCTCGAAGTAGATCCGACTCGCGGTCTCCGCGTCCGTATCGGCGTCGGCGGGGAGCGCCTCGGGTTCCGCCTCGACGCGCCACTCGCCGCGCGCGTCGATGTCGTTGATCAGCCGCCACTCGAGGGAGTTCGGCGCCGAGATGGCCGTCACCTTCGAGCGGGCGGTGTAGCTGAGCTTCCACCAGGCGAGTCGCAGGTCGTAGACGGAGCCGACGCCGCCGTCGCCGTGTACCGTGACCTCCTTCAGGTGTTCCGTGTACCGGGGGTAGTCGGTAAACGAGCGCACGTACGGAAAAACCTCCTCGGGCGAACGGTAGGCGACGGTACTGAGGAGAATTCGGTCCACGACGGGCCGTACGAGCGGTTCGAAAGTAAGGATTGCTATCGTCTTCAGGCCGCAAAGCGAGTGCATCGTCGCCCGTTGCCCGTCACCCGTCACCGGTCGCCGAACTGACCGGCTCAGTCGCCGGCCGTCGAACGAGAGTCCGGGTCCGAGTCCGAGTCGAGTTCGCCGTCGGCGTCGAGATCGGAATCCGTGCGAACCTCGTCGTCGACGTCCCGAACGGAGTCGATTCGATCCGCGATCGGCGGGTGATGGGTCGCGAGCGCGTAGAGCAACCCGGACTCCCGCGTCATGTCGTTGGCTGACGCGAGCACCTCGAGGGCGTCGACGGCGGCCTCGACGCCGACTCGGCGAGCCGCGTAGGCGTCGGCGCGGAACTCCTGCCGGTACGCGAGGCCGCCGAGCAGCCCGACGTGGTACAGCGCGTACAGGCCCATAAACGGCAGGAAAAAGCCGAGGAAGCCGAACCGGTCCTTGAGCGCGCCGACGCCGATCGCGTCGGCGCCGGCGATCCAGGCGCCGAAGACGGCTACCGTCAGGAGGCCGCGCTGCCAGAGGTGCCGGCCGGCAATATGGCCGAACTCGTGGGCGAGGATCGCTTGCAGTTCGTCGTCGTCGCACTCCGAGAGGAGGTAGTCGGTGAGGAAGACGTACCGGAAACCGGGGATCGTCCCGGCCACGAGGGCGTTGGCGGTTTTGGTCGACTCGCCCTCGAGCAAATACAGTCCGCGAGGGCGGTACTCCAGTTCCGCACAGAGCCGTTCGACGCGCTCGCGGTCCGCCCCCTCGAGCGGAACCCGGTCCTGAAAGAGCGCGATCAGATAGGGAGAGAGCCCGTAGCTGGCAGCGACGATCGTGCCGAACGCGGCCAGGAGAACGGGGAGCGACGATCCAACGGTCGAGATGACCGCGAGGAGGCCGCCGATCGAGATCGCGACCGTCACGCTGACGATCGCCAGCACCGCGAGAACGCCCTTCACGACCTTCCACGACGAGGCCTCGGTATCGCGCAGCGAGCGGATCGTGGGGTAGGTACCCAGCGCCATCGAGACGAGGGGGACGGCGACGAGTCCGAACGAAACGAACATGATCGCCGCGAACTCGAGGACGCCGATTCCGAACAGTCGCGGGCCAGACGGGAGGACGGCGGTCGTTCGGTCGACCAGTTCGAGCAGGTGGAGACCGACCACGGCGACGATCGGGAGGACGAACCCGGCGACCTGCTGGACCCGCTGGAGCCGGTGGAGGCGGTCTTCGACCGGAGCGTCTGTCGTCGCGACTCGACGAGCGTACGCGCGGAAGGCGGCGAACGGACCGACGGCGAGCGCGAGAACGAACGCGACGATCGCGAACATCGGTCGAACTATCACCGTTACGCCTCAAATTCCTGTCGTTACACTCATAGGATTGAACACGAATGGCTGCGGATGGCTGTAAACAGCCGCGATCGGAACCGGCTGTAGCGCCGGATCGAGGGAGTGATTCGCGGATATCGATGCCGAGACGGTGTGATCGCGCTACACCGGCACGAACGGCAAATACCGGCTCAGACGGCAACCTTCTATAGCCGCGGACGGCAACGACGCCCCATGCGAGACGTCTGTATCGTCGGCGGCGGCGTCGCCGGCACGGCCGCATCGATCTTCACCGCCCGCGCGGGCCTGGACACCCTCGTCGTCGACGGCGGGGAATCGATCCTCGCGCGCAACGCCAGCCTCGAGAACTACCCCGGCTTCCCCGACGGCGTCGACGCCCGGCGGTACCTCGAGTTGGTCCGCGAGCAGGCGCGCAACGCGGGCGCCGAGTTCGAACTCGGACGCGTCACGCGAGCCGAACCGGTCGACGAGGGGGACCTCGATCGGGGGTTCGTCCTCGAAACCGAAGGCGACGAACCGCTCGAGACCCGGCGCGTGATCGCGGCCTCGTGGTCCGACAGCGAGTACCTCGTGCCCCTCGACGTCGGACGAACGCAACGCGGGAGCAAGCACTTCGTCTCGGTCGACGAGGGCGGCCGGACGGCCGTCGACGGCGTCTACGCGGCGGGACGGCTCGCCAACGAGCCCCACCAAGCGATCGTCGCGGCCGGCCACGGGGCGAAGGTCGGACTGGCCGTAATCCACGATTCGGACGCCAACTTCTACCACGACTGGGTCGCGCCGGAGGGCTACTTCACCGGCCGCGGTCGGGACGTGCCGCCGGGCTGCGAGGAAATCGACGACGAGGAACGCCGCGAGCGCGACGAGCGGGCGCGAGAGCGTATGCTCGGGGCGTTCGAGGAACCGCTCGACGACGAGCCGACGATGCACCCGAGCGTCGCCGAAGACTGATACGTCCGCTAGTCTGAGACGCCCGGCGGGGTCGTCGAACCGGAACGACGATTGTGTCGGCGAACGGAACGGTTCCCATGACTACGTACCGCTGCTTCGAGTACGAACACGACGACGATCTTCCGTCGGAGTACGACGAAGTGCGGACGCCGGACGCGCTCGTCGAGCACTTCCTGCAAGAGCACACCGAACCGGGCGATAGAGTGATCGACGTCTTTGCGGGGTTCGGAACGACGCTTACGGTCGCCGAGCGACTCGAGCGGATCCCCTTCGGCCTCGAGTACGAGCCAGACCGCGTCGCGTACATTCGCGACCGAATCGAGACGCCGGACCACGTTCGGCAGGGCTCCGTCCTCGAGCTCGAGCCGTCGTGGTTCCCGGCTTGTGACTGCTGTTTCACGTCGCCGCCGTTCATGGAGTGGACGGACGACCGAAACCCGTTTCGGAACTATGCGGGTGAGAGTACCTACGCGGACTACCTCGACGACATCGAAACGACCTTCGCCCGCCTCGAGTCGGTGATCGCGCCCGGCGGAACGGTCGTCGTCGATATCGCGAACATGAAACACGAGGGGCGGGTCACGCCGCTGGCGTGGGACGTCGCGGACCGCGTCGCGAACGTCTTCTACTTCGACGGCGAGGTCGTCATCCCGTGGACGGGCGACGGAAGTCCCGACGATCGAGCGGGAACGTTCGGCTACGGATACGATCACTCCTACTGTCTCGTTTTCACGAAGCCCGACGAGTGAGTGGCCACTGCCCTATCTCGGCGCAGCGTTCGATTCAGGGGCAGAATTGTTATGTCCGACAGGCAACCAATAGAGAACCATGGAAATCCGCCCGCTTCCGGCCGACGAGGCCGCCGTCCGCCGGTACGTCGAGGAGTTGTGGCTGCCGTACCACCGCGAACTCGAGGCGACCGTCGAAACCCACGACCTCGCCGAGGACGTCGACCTCGTCGCCGAGGAGGTTTCGTTCCGGCGCGAGCGTCTCGAAGACGAGGACTATCGGCTGTGGGTTGCCGTCGACGAGATTGATCGCGATGCGGCCGCAAGTGACGACGTCGGCCTCGCCCGCGACGGCACCCTCGCCGGCTTCGTCGGCACCGAGATCGACGCGGCGCCGAGCGTCTTCGACCGGCCGGATCGGCTGGTCATCGGCGATATCTTCGTCCGCGAGCCCTACCGCGGGACCGGTCTCGCCCGCGACCTGATCGACCGCGCCGCGGCCCGCGCACGGGACGGAGGCTGCGCGGAACTCGCGCTCGAGGTCGGCGCGGACAACGAGCGCGCGCTCGCTTTCTACGAGAAAGTCGGGTTCGAGCCGTTCCGCCACCGGATGCGGATCGATCTGGGCGACCTGTAGCGGGGGTTCGGACCGCGGTCCCCGCTCATCGCTCGCTATCCTTAACACGACCCCGCGAGAACACTGGACAAATGCTCGAGGGAGTCAACGTCGCGCTCGGGGTGACGGGGTCGATCGCGGCCGTCAAGACGGTCGAACTGGCCCACGAGCTGCGACGGCGGGGCGCCGACGTGCGGGGCGTGATGACCGACAGCGCGCGGGGGATCGTCCACCCCTGGGCCGTCGAGTTCGCCACGGACAACGAGGTCGTCACCGAGATCACGGGTAGCGTCGAGCACGTCGAACTCTGCGGCTCGGACGGCTGGGCCGACGTATTCCTCATCGCGCCCGCGACCGCGAACACGGTCGGCAAGATCGCCGGCGCCGTCGACGACACGCCGGTCACGACCTGCGCCACGACTGCGCTCGGCGCGGGGACGCCGGTCGTCATCGCGCCAGCGATGCACGAACCGATGTACGACCACCCAGGCGTGCTCGAGGCCATCGACACCGTCGCCGAGTGGGGCGTCGACTTCGTGGACCCGCGCGTCGAGGAGGGGAAAGCCAAGATCGCCACCGAGGAGGCGATCGTCTGCGACGTGGCGCGGGCGGCCGGGAACCGCTCGCTCGAGGGAGAGCACGTCGTCGTCACCGCGGGCGCGACCAGCGAGTCGATCGATCCCGTCCGCGTGATCACGAACCGCTCGTCGGGGAAGATGGGCCGAGCCGTCGCGAAGGCCTGCTACGTCCGCGGCGCCGACGTGACGCTCGTCCAGAACGGCGAGGACGTTCCCTACGCCGACGTACGGGAGGTTGAGAGTGCCGCCGAGATGCTCGCGGCGACCCGCGAGGCCTGCGAAGACGCCGACGCGCTGGTTTCGGCGGCCGCGATCGGCGACTACACCGTCCAGACGAGCGGCGAGAAGATCCGCTCCGGACAGGACGACCTGACGCTCGAACTCGAGCCGACGCCGAAGCTCATCGACGAGATCCGCGCGGCCCGTCCCGACCTGCCGATCGTCGGCTTCAAGACCGAAACGTCGGGCGGCGAGGCGGCGATGGTCGGGCGGGCGCGCGAAACCTTGGAGCGGGCGGGGCTCGCGTTCGTCGTCGCCAACGACGCAAGCGTCATGGGTTCGGACCGGACGCGGGCGCTGCTGGTTCACGAGGGCGACGTCGCCCGCTACGAGGGGACGAAAACCGGGCTCGGCGGCGAGATCGCCGCTTCGATTGCGGCAGTACTGGGACGCGATCCGGACGGCGAGTGAACCGGCGCCGACGCGCCGACGCGAGTACCGAACGACCCGGGGCAGGAGAATTATATAGGTGGCGTTCCACCTGCGAATTAATGGGGTGGAGGACGGTGCAGTGGGGTTGGGAACCATCGGTAGAGGTGATTTGTGGTGGGACAGAACCAACGGACCGACGCACTCGAGATCGAGACCGAAGCCGAGACGGAGCCGGAAACTGAGACCGACACTAGCTCCCCGACGCTCTCGAAGGGCGAAATCTTCGAACTCCTCCGGAACCAGCGGCGGCGCTACGTCGTCCACTTCCTGAAACAGGACGGGCGCCCCGTCGAGCTCGGCGACCTCGCCCAGCAGGTCGCCGCCTGGGAGTACGACACGACCCCCGACCGAGTCACTCCCGAGCAACGAAAGCGCGTCTACACGACGCTCCAGCAGACCCATCTCCCGAAGATGGACAAGGCCGAGATCCTCGCGTTCGATTCGGATCGGGGCGTCATCGAATCGACCGAGCGGACCCGGGACATCAGCGTCTACCTCGAGATCGTACCCGGCCACGAGTTCGCGTGGCGGGAGCTGTACCTCTCGCTGGGGGCGGTCAGTTGCGCGCTGGTCGCCGCGCTCTGGCTCGAGATCTATCCGCTGACGCTGCTGTCGGAACTGACGTGGGCCGGCGTGATCGCCGTGACGGTGACGGTGACCGCGATCGTCCAAATCTATCACGAACGGAACATGCGGCTCGGCGCGAGCGAGCAGCCGCCGGAACTCAGTTACCGATCGGACGACTGACCGCGGTGTCGGGTCGGAGCGGCCGTACTCGATGTCGGCGGTCCAGACGCGAACCGAAACGGCGACGGAGCGCCGTCCCCGCGTCGCGTGTCGAGCGTTCGCATCCGACGCGTTCGGACGGATCGTCAACTTTTACTCCGCTACCGCCCGACCGACGACATGGATCAACTCAAGCAGTCGCTCCTCGAGGCGCCGATCATCGAGAAGAACGGCTATCACTACTTCGTCCACCCGATCAGCGACGGCGTCCCGAAGCTCGATCCGACGCTCCTGCGGGAGATCGTCATCCGAATCATCCGGAAGGCCGAACTCGAGAACGTCGACCGGATCGTCACGCCCGCGGCGATGGGCATTCACATCTCGACGGCCGTCTCCCTGATGACCGACATCCCGCTGACCGTGATCCGGAAGCGCCAGTACGGCCTCGCGGACGAGGTCGCGATCTCCCAGCAGACCGGCTACTCGGAGAACGAGATGTACATCAACGACGTGCGCGAGGGCGAGCGCGTGCTCGTCCTCGACGACGTGCTCTCGACCGGCGGCACGCTTGCGGCGGTCCTCGACGCGCTCGACGAGATCGGCGCCGAGGTCATCGACACGGTCGCGGTCATCAAGAAGGTCGGCGGCGAGAACAAGGTCGACGACGCCGGCTACGACGTGAAGACGCTGATCAACGTCGACGTCGTCGACGGCGAGGTCGTCATCGTCGACGAATCGGGCGACGACTGATCGGCGCCGATCGATTCGATACGGCGAGCCGCCGCATCGGACCGGCAACGGTGTCGGCTCCCGACGACGGAACGCGGCCGGAGTGTAAGCGATACGTACCGGGATAGCCGGCCCGTCGTATGCGGGGAGCAGGACCAGCCACGCTGGAAAGACGGCGTTCGGAACAACCGGAATAAATAGCCCACTTATACTCCTATACCAGAATAAACTATTTGTTCGTTTTCCTAAATTGTGGTGGAATCAACGGTCGTGATCTTACCGGCTGACGTTAAGTTTATATCGTAGGTTTGACTAAGGCACTGCTATGTCCGATAGTTCGAATCGGAAGGGTGCTGGAAAATCGCGACGTCAAATGCTCGCTCTCTTGGGTGGGAGCGCAACGGCCGGGCTCGCCGGCTGTTCGGCCCTCCTCGAAGGCGACGGGAACGGCGACGGAAACGGGAACGGTAACTCCAGCGGCAACGGGAACGGTAACGGCGACGACAACGACTACGAAGTCAGCGAACACGCCGACAAGGCTCAGGCCGCCTGGGAGACCGTCCAGGAGAACGCCGGCCCCGACGGCGAGGAAGCTCGCACGCAGGCCTACGTCGAGATCGAAGAGGCCGTGCGGGACGACATGGTCATGCTCCCGCTGTATCACAGCAAGGGCGAACACTTCTGGTACGACCGCGTCGACGTCCCGAAAGTGGGAGCGCTGGGTCCCCACCAGCAGACGCACAACGAGACGCAGATCGAAGGCGACACGGAACTGAATCTGGTCACCTCTTCCTTCGACGAGCTGGACCCGATCATGTCGACCGACACGGCGTCCAGCGAGGTCATCAACCAGATGTACGAGACCCTCACGCACTATCCGAACGGGGTCAACGAGATCGAAAACAAGCTCGTCGAGTCGTTCGAGACCTCCGAGGACGGCCTCACCTGGACGTTCACACTCAAGGAGGGCGTCACGTTCCACGGCGGCGAGGAACTGACGGCTGACGACGTCGTCTACTCGTTCCGCCGCCTCGCGGAATCCGAGTACAGCGAACGCGCGAACTTCCTCGTGGACACGCCGCTCGGTCTCGGCCTCGAGCACGAGGAAACCGAGGACGGCGGCATCGCTCCCGAGTCCATCGGCATCGAAGCGGTCGACGACCGAACGGTCGAACTGACCCTTACCACGCCGCAGCCGGCGGCGCTGGACATTCTCACTTACACCGCGTTCGCGGTCGTCCCCGAAGGAATCGTCGGCGACATCGAAGGTTACGACGGCGAGGTCGACCACAACGAGTTCGCGACCGGGATGGCCAACGGGACCGGTCCCTTCCAGTTCGACGAGTTCAGCCCCGGCGAGGAGGTGCGCGTCGTCCGCTTCGACGACTACCACGGCAGCACCGCGAACCTCGAGTCGATCCACTGGGAGATCAACGAGGACTCCGAATCGATCTTCACCTACGTCATGGAGGGGAACGCGGACATCTTCCGCGACAGCCAGGTTCCGACCCCGCAGTACGACCCGAGCCTGATCGACGCCGAGGAAGACGACATGGGCCGGGAGGTCGGCACGTACGGTCCACTCGAGAACGACGAAACCGTCAACTACCTCGGGGTTCCCGAACTCGGCACGTACTACTTCGCCTTTAACGTCAGCAACGTTCCGCGCCCCGTTCGACAGGCTATCGCGTACGTAACGGATCACCAGGAGTTCCTCGAGGACGTCCTCAAGCAACGCGGGTTCGAAGCGTTCAGCTTCACGCCGCCGCGCATGTGGCCGACCGGTGACGACGGCTACGATCAGTGGGTCGACGAGTGGCAGTACGGCGTCAACGAGACTGACATCGAGAGCGCCCAACAGGTCCTCGAGGAGGCCGGCTTCACCGCGGACGATCCGTTCGAGCTGACGGCCTCGACCTACGAATCCGGACCCGAGTACGCCGAGATGGCCGAGATCATCCGCCAGAAGCTCGCCGACCTCGGCGTCGACATCCAGAACCAGTCGACGCAGTTCTCGACGCTGCAGGACCGCGGCGAAGACGGCGACCTCGAGATGTACTCGCTGGGATGGATCTGGAGCTGGCCGGACCCGGCGTACGGTCACTTCGGCTTCGAGCCGAAGAACACCGACACGTCCCGCATGCCGAACGAGGCGACCGGCTACTACCTCGACTGGCAGGTCAACCTGGACGAAGAGGAGTAACGGGCGCAACAGGCGCGTAGCCGGTCGATTCTATTCCATTTCTTAGTGCGGGAAAACGCAATATTTACGTACGCCTAGTAAAGTCAACCATTGTGTACGTATGCAAGTTAGCTCGCAGAATGCCCACCGAATTATAGGCTCTCAGCCATGAGTAGGTGGCGATACTTCATCAAGCGGCTCCTGTTATCGATCCCGGTCCTCTTTTTAGTGCTCACGTTCGTCTTCGCACTGCTCCGGATGGGACCGGTCGACCCCGTCGCCGCGCGACTCGGCCCGGAAGCGTCCGGCGCCGAGGCCCAACGGATGCGCGAGCGGCTCGGGTTGAACGATCCCCTCTGGGAACAGTACCTCGACTTCGTCACGGACTTCCTGACGCTCGATCTGGGACAGTCCTGGGTCATTTACGGGGACTGGGAAGTAGTATCCATTCTCAAATTCGCAGCCCCGCCGACTCTCTGGCTCGGCTTTTGGGCGATCCTCCTCCCGCTGTTCATCGGCATCCCGCTCGGCTTCTACGCCGGGCTGAATCCGAACAGCCGGAGCGATTATCTGGCCTCCGTCGGCGGGATCCTCTGGCAGGCGATGCCGAACTTCTGGCTGAGCATCATCCTGCTGGCGATTCTGCGACAGACGAAAGGCGGCGGCTGGCTCGACTTCGACTGGTACACGTTCGGGCCGGAGCTCGGTAGCATCACCGGAACGCCCGACCTGGCGTTCTTCTCGGTGAACTGGATCGACCTCGGCGCGGCCGCCGTCCCGCTCGTGACCGGTATCGACTGGGGGGCGCTCGCGACCGACATCAAGTTCATCCTCCCGCCGGCCCTGGTCCTCGGCTCCGCCTCGATGGCGGCGGAGCTGCGAATCGGTCGCACGGCCGTCCTCGAGACGATCAACTCGAACTACGTCGAGACGGCCAAGGCGAAGGGGCTGACGAACCGCGTCGTCGTCTGGAAACACGTCTTCAGGAACGCGCTGATCCCGCTGGTGCCGGTCATCACTAACGAGGCGACGCTGTTGATCGGCGGTTCGGTTATCGTCGAATCGATCTTCAACATCAACGGCCTCGGCAGGATCTTCTTCCTCGCGTCGGTACAGGGAGACCTGCCGCTTGCGGGTGCGCTGTTGTTCATCTTCACGCTGATCATCATCTTCCTGAACGTCTTACAGGACTTCCTGTACACGATCATCGATCCACGAGTGGGGTACGAACGATGAGTACACTGGATTCAGCTACCACGACCGAACCGGAGCCCGACGACACCGTGCTCCGCGAACGCATCGACGCGAACCCGCGGCCGGCGCTGCTCTGGCTGGCCGGGTTCGCCGTATTGATCGCCCTCGAGTTCGGCCGCTATATGAGCTGGACCCACGGGCTGATCGACGCGATCATGTACGTCGTCGATATGATCCGGCTGCTCCCGGACTGGATCGGCGACTCCGTCGGCGCGGCGACGACGCCGATCGTCGGCTACTTCGTCTCCGACGGCGTCTCGCTGCTCATCCTGTTCGGCGTCGCCGTGGTTCTCACGAACGTCCTTCCCTGGCAGGTGACCGGCCGATTCGGTCCCGACCTACCGGAGCGGACGCTGCGCTATCTCGAGCGTGTCCTCCTGACCGTCGTGCTCGCCGTCGTCGTCGTGCTGTTCGCGTTCACGCCGGTCGGCGGGATCGTCAACGGCGCGATCAACGGCGCGTTCGACGCGCTCTCCTCGATTCCGACGCTCACCAGCCGCGAGGTCATTCCGAACCAGGGCTATCGGACGCCCGGCGGCGGCTGGGAAGGGACGTTCCTCGGCCTCTCGCCGGCCGTCGCGTGGGGGATTCGCGTCCTCCTCGTCTACGGCTACGCGCTCGCCATGTTAGCCTGGCTCTGGAAGGGCTACAACGTCTTCCGCGACCACTACCGGCAGGCGGACTGGACGCCTCGAGACGACACGCTGAACCGGTTCAGCAACCACCTCTGGGGAATATTCGGCTTCGTCGTCGTGTTCCTGTTCATCGTGACGGCGCTGTGGGCGCCGGCCGTCAGTACGGTTACGGCGGAGCAGAACATCTACACGCCCTACGCGTACGAGATACAGTATCTCGACGACGGCGGCGACGTCAGTACGATCACGCCCGGACAGGCGAATCTCAACAGCGGCTCTGACGGGCAGAACAATATCGGGCTGCTGAGTTACGACGACTACGACCGCTGGGCGCCGCTCGGCACGACGCCGAGCGGACAGAACATGTTGACACACATCGCCTACGGCGCACAGACGTCGCTCGTAATCGGCTTACTCTCGATCGGTCTCGGCGGGATGATCGCCGTGGTCATGTCGCTGTTGACCGCCTACTACAAGGGACTCGTCGACGTCCTGACGGTGATCACCAGCGACACGATCATCTCGATTCCGGCGTTCCTGCTGGTCATGATGCTGTCCGTGATCTTCCAAGACGGGAACCACCCGATCGCGGAGCCGCTCGACGGCGGCATCCTCCTCGGCCTGATCTTCGCGTTCGCCTACTGGCCGGGGATGTGGCGGACGATCCGCGGCCCGTCGTTACAGGTCGTCGAAGAGGAGTGGGTCGACGCCGCGCGCAGTTACGGCCAGTCGCCGGCGAACACAATGCGTAAACACATGGCCCCGTATATTGCGGGCTATATCATGATCTACGGCTCTCTGCTGCTCGGCGGCATCATCATCTCTACGGCGGCGCTGTCGTTCCTCGGCCTGGGTATCCAGGCGCCGACGCCCGAGTGGGGACGCCTCATCAGCGACGGTCGCGCGTACCTCTCGACGACGTCGTGGCACGTCGCGACCATTCCCGGACTGATGATCGTCCTCGTCGTCACCGCGTTCAACGCGCTCGGCGACGGACTCCGCGACGCGATCGATCCCGAAGCCGACACCGGCGGTGACGGCGGCGACGATGCCGGTGCCGCGGCAGCCGGAGGTGGTGGGTGATGTCGCTGGAAACGTCGCCCGACGAGGCGGCCAGCGAGACGGAGCCGATCATCGAGGTCCGGAACCTCCAGACGGCTTTCTTCACCGACAAGGAGACTATCCGCGCCGTCGACGACGTCTCGTTCGACATCCGTCCCGGCGAAACGGTCGGTATCGTCGGCGAGAGCGGCTCGGGCAAGAGCGTTACCGCCCGATCGATCATGGGCCTCGTCGACTCGCCCGGCCGGATCCTCGAGGGCAGTAGCATCCGCTTCAGCCACCTCGAGACCGTCCGGGAGTACGCCGAGCGGTTCCCCGACCGAACGGTCGATCTCGAGTCGCTGGACGCCCAGTACGATCCCGTCGACCTGTTCGGTCGGCGCGGCGTCGACGTGACGCCGGCCGATCTCGGATACGAGAGGGCCGCCGACGTTCCGCTGGCGGATCTCGTCACCGCCGGCTACGGCGACGAGGTCGGTGTGGATCCGAACGCCTGCGTGTTCGTCACCGACGGATCGACCGACTCGCCGAGCGAGATCAGGGACGGGTTCGTCGAACTCACTCGCCTCAGCGGCGAGTCCCAGCGGCTCATGCGCGGCGGTCGGATCGCGATGGTGTTCCAGGATCCGCTGACGAGCCTCAACCCCGTCTACACGGTCGGGAACCAGATCAAGGAAGCACTGCGCTTGCACCAGGGACTGCGCGGCGAGGAAGCGACCCAGGAGGCGATTCAACTGCTCGAGGACGTCGGGATTCCCGACGCTCGGCGACGGGTCGACGAGTACCCCCACCAGTTCTCCGGCGGGATGCGCCAGCGGGCCGTCATCGCGATGGCGCTGGCCTGCGAGCCGGAGGTGCTGATCTGCGACGAGCCGACGACCGCGCTCGACGTGACGATTCAGGCGCAGATCCTCGACCTGCTCACGGAGATACAGGAAGAGCGCGACCTCGCGACGATGTTCATCACCCACGACATGGGCGTCATCGCGGAGATCAGCGATCGGGTCAACGTCATGTACGCCGGCGAAGTCGTCGAGCGAGCCGACGTCGAGGACCTGTTCGCGAACCCGAAACACCCCTACACGCAGGGGCTGTTGCAGTCGATTCCGGGACAGCAGGACGG
Organism: Halopiger xanaduensis SH-6; assembly: GCF_000217715.1. GTDB lineage: Archaea > Halobacteriota > Halobacteria > Halobacteriales > Natrialbaceae > Halopiger > Halopiger xanaduensis. Next base: position 3,285,346 of record NC_015666.1, on the reverse strand, counting down.
CGATCGCCTCCAGACGATCGAAGGGAACGTCCCGACGCCGAACGAGCCTGCGACCTACTGTCGGTTCGCGCCGCGGTGTCCCAAGGCCTTCGGCGAGTGCGACGCGGTCCATCCCGAACACGTCCCGGTCGACGACGACGCACCGGACCACACCGCAGCCTGTCTGCTCTACCCCGAACAGCAATCGAAGACGGCAGCGGTCGCCGAACACCGACGGCGAAACGAGAACCAGACCCAGAGCCAGAACCGATCCGGAGGGAGCTCCGAATGAGTCAGCAAGCTATCCAATCAGACGCCGAGGTACCGTCGCGAAGCGACGACGCGATGATCGAGGTCCGGGACCTGAAAACGTACTACGACAACGGCGGCCTCTTCGGCGGAACCCCGGTCAAGGCCGTCGACGGCGTCAGCTTCGATATCCGTCGCGGCGAGACGCTCGGCCTCGTCGGCGAATCCGGCTGCGGGAAGACGACGCTCGGTCGAACGCTCCTCCAGCTCGAGGAGGCGACCGACGGCACCGTCGCGTTCGACGGCGTCGATATTACGGAACTCGACGGCGACGAGCTTCACGAGTGGCGTCGCAACGCACAGATGGTGTTCCAGGATCCCCAATCGAGTCTCAACGACCGCATGACGGTCGGCGAGATCGTCCGCGAACCGCTGGACGTCCACGACTGGGAGACGCCGCGCGAACGACGCCAGCGGGTCAAGGAACTGCTCGCGACGGTCGGCCTCCAACGCGAGCACTACTACCGGTACCCACACCAGTTCTCCGGCGGGCAGCGCCAGCGGATCAGCATCGCCCGTACGCTGGCCCTCGAGCCGGACTTCGTCGTCCTCGACGAGCCCGTCTCGGCGCTGGACGTCTCGGTGCAGGCCGAGATCATCAACCTGCTCGAGGACCTCCAGGAGGAGTTCGGCCTGACGTACCTGTTCATCGCCCACGACCTCTCCGTCGTCCGGCACATCTGCGACCGGGTCGCGGTGATGTACCTCGGGAACATCATGGAGATCGGGCCGACGGAGGAACTGTTCGCGAACCCGTCGAACCCGTACACCCACTCGCTGCTGTCGGCGATTCCCGAACCCGATCCGACGAGCACTCGAGAGCGGATCACCCTCCACGGGACGCCGCCGAACCCCCGCTATCCGCCGTCGGGCTGTCCGTTCAGCACGCGCTGTCCGGCCCGTATCCGGCCCGAGGAGTACCGCGATCTCGACGACGAACTGTGGACGCGGCTGAACACGCTCCGGAGCACGCTCCACGAGCGCCAGCGCGCGGATCTCTCGGTCCGCGAGCGCCTCCGCGCCGCGATGGGACGGAGCACCCGATTCGGGACCGTCGAGGAGATCTACGACGAACTGTTCGGCGATCTCGAGGTTCCCTCGACGGTCCAGTCCGTCTTAGACGAGATCGCAACCCACATGCGTAACTACGACGAGGGCGAAGCGATCGCCGTGTTCCACGAGGAGTTCGGCAGCGTCTGTGAGGCGAAGGCTCCGTCGTACCATCGGACGTCCGGTGACAGCGAGCGCAAGAGCCTCTGTCACCGCCACGCCGACGACGAGGACTTCCGATCGCCCGACGACGTCCTCGATCGACGCCACCGGTGACGATGCCGGCACTCGAGCGCGTGCAGTTCCGACGCCGACTCCGCGTCTGGGCGGACGCACTTACGTACGCGCTCGCCCTGACGACGATCGTCGGCGTCGGCTGTTTCGCCCTCGGATTCGTGACCGGCGGCGGGGCCGTCCGTGCCAAAGAGTTGCTCTTCGTCGCCGGCTGGCTCCTCCTCGCGTACGCGACGGTGCGACTGTGGCCGTCCTCACCTGCGGAAGTCGGCTCGAGTTCCGGATCCGGGTCCGGTCTCCGGTCCAGATCGCGGTCCGAATCCGAATCTAGAGCCGGATCCGACTCGAGTCCCGAATCCGGAGCCGCGACCGCACCCCGTCCACGCGGCAGCGCAGTCGGCGAACGGATGCCATCGACGCGATTTCAGTCGTTCGTACAGTCGCTACCACCCGTCCGCTGGGTGCAGCCGCCGGCGCCCGAGCACCGACTGACGCCGCCGGGCAAGGTCCTCGTCAGTAGCCTCCTGATTTTGCTGTTGTCGTTCCTGCTCGAGACCGTCTTCGGTGTCGTCTGATCCGGGCGACGGCCCGGATGACGGTTTCACCGTCTATCGCGCGGTCGAAGTCGGGGTGCTCCGAAAATTGTTAACCGCTCCCCTTCCAGACGGTAGACTATGGTCCACGACAGCCCCGCCGATCCGCGAGACCGACGACAGTACGATCCGGAGGGCGTACAGAGCGAAGCCTGGAAGCAAACCCTCGAGGACATGGAAGCGATCGCCGAAGAACGCCGGGACGACGGCTGGGATGTCGTCACCATCATGGCCGCCCACACCGACACCGTGAGCCGCGACATGGGCGAAGAGGATACGTTCGGCCTCTTCCACGTCGTCCCCAACAACTACGCGGATAAGTTCACCGACGCATACGACAGCGACGAGTACACCGAGTATCTGGCGTACGGCACCATGATCGACGGCTTCATGTTCGTCGTGACGGAGCTCATCGATCCGGACGGCGACCGCTCGATCCTGATCGCCAGCCGGTACGACATGACCTTCGCCGACGGCATGGTCACGTCTGCGGAGGACGAGGGCGTCCTCTACACCCACGTTAGAACGATCGACGGGACGATCCTCGGCACGTTCGAACACGAAGAGTACGAGCCGCTGATCTCGCCGCCGCACGCGTAGTCGTACGCGCACGCGTTTGGTTTACACTCCTGCCGACTACGTTCTCCGAATGCTCGAGCATCACTGCATTCGGGTGATGCTCTCCGGTCTACGAGACAGTACTTATTTCTCGAGGTAACTCCCTTCCGTGGAGCCACACGACGCGGATTTCAGAATCGGTTCACACCGATACTATCCAAGGTTTTTCGGTGAGTTCGTAAACGTAGGAAACGTAGCGAGAGGGAGATCTGAACAACCAGAAGCGCTCCGCTCACGCTCTTCTCTCCTTCAAACACCCCTATACGATAATCGCCGCTCGCGAATTTGCTCGCGACAAAACATAGCGGGAGGTAGATTTGAACTACCGATCTGCGGGTTATGAGCCCGCCGGAATCTCCTGGCTATCCCATCCCGCTACTTCCTCGTAACCGGGTGAATTAGTTAAGGGTTGTGATTCGGGTGCCGTATGGGGATTTCTACCGTTAGTCCCGGTGCACGCGCCACGTGTAGAGACTCTCACAGGTGTAGTTGACGAAGAAGCCGACGGCGAGTCCGATCGCGTTCGCCGCGAGATACCAGACGCCGAACCAGCGAACCAGCCCCACGAGCACGCCTAACGTCACGAGGAAGCCGGCGAACCGAACCGCGTTGGAGCGGAGAAATCGCTTTCCGATCGCTCGAGGCCCCATCCGGCCGTAGTTCGCGAAGGTCCACCACTCGTTGATGACGAAGATGACGACGATCGAGAGTTCCCACGAGACGACCTTCGCTGGCGTGGGACCGAACGGCGTCAGCTCGACGAGCAGAAAGAGCACGAGGAGATCGACGGTGGCGCCGACGAGGCCGACGCCTGCGAACAGGCTAAATCGGGCGGTCGAGAGCAACGCTCGGAGTCGCATCCGGCACGCCTCGAGTACCGAATCAAGCATCGTTTCGGACCTGCGAGAGTTGGAGTACCGTCGTCGACGATGGTGAATGTGGTGCCTGAAACTCGAGGATGAAAGCGCGGGGGAGAGACCAACGGGGAGAGAAATAGCGACGAGCCGATTCAACGCGGTGTAGCCGCGTCTCGAGGCCGCCTGCCGGGAACCCGAAACCCACTGAACGGCTCATTTGTGTCGCGTTTGCCCGAGCGTGGGTTGGTGCAGGGCAAAAGCGTACTGGAAGCGGAAGCCGGCGATGGATCGCGGAACGGACTACGGACTACGGACAACGGATAACGGACCGCGAGATTACAGCGCGAGGTCGCCCTTCGCGCGCACGACGTCGACGTCGTCGGCGTCGACGCGGTCGACGTCGAGGAAGTGGGGAACGAAGTTGCGCTTCTCGTAGTCCTCGTACTCGGACCGGTCGCCGACGGTACACCAGAGCTGCACCTCGTCGGGGCCGTGCCACTCGCCGTTGCGGTTGATGCCGAAACAGACCACTTCCTCGCCGTCGTACTCGACGATAGCCCCCTTTCGGATACCCGGGTCCCCGTGGATGATGAGCTGCTTCATACGGCAGCGTTCGCAGGAAAGACGATTAAACGCTTCGAACGCGTCTACCGACTGAGTTCGTCGCTCGACGACCGGGTCCGCGAACGGAGCCCCAACCCGCCGACGGCGAACCAAACGGGTTTTAAACAGCCGTGTCTTAGCCCACAGCAAGTGAGATAACCATGCAGATGCCACGCCGATTCAATACGTACTGCCCGCACTGTAACGAACACCACGAACACGAAGTCGAGAAGGCCCGCACCGGCCGTTCCAGCGGCATGAAGTGGGACGCTCGCCGAACCAAGCGCAACTCCTCGAGCATCGGTAACTCCGGTCGCTTCTCGAAGGTGCCCGCCGGCGAGAAGCCGACCAAGAAGACCGACCTCAAGTACCGCTGCAGCGAGTGTGGCAAGGCCCACCTCCGCGAAGGATGGCGCGCCGGCCGACTCGAGTTCCAGGAGTGATTAGTATGGCAGGAAGCTTCTACCAGGTTCGATGCAGTGACTGCGAGAACGAACAGACCGTCTTCGGCAAGGCCTCCACGGAGGTCGCCTGTGCAGTCTGTGGAACGACGCTGGCGCGACCGACCGGCGGCAAAGCCGAGATCGAACACGAGATCATCGAGACCGTCGAGTCACGATGAAGTTCAGCGGCTGGCCCGACACCGGCGAACTCGTCGTCGGGAAAATCGACGAGATCGAGGACTTCGGCGTCTTCGTCGATCTCGAGGAGTACGAGGACAAGCGCGGCCTGATCCACATCTCCGAAGTCGCCAGCGGGTGGATCAAGAACGTCCGCGACCACGTCCGAGAGGGCCAGATCGTCGTCTGTAAGGTCCTCGACATCGACGAGAGTTCGCAGCAGATCGACCTCTCGCTGAAAGATGTCAACGACCACCAGCGCTCCGACAAGATTCAGGAGTGGAAAAACGAGCAGAAGGCCGACAACTGGATGGATCTCGCGCTCGGTGAGGACACCGACGACGAGACCTACACCGCGATCGCGAACGAACTGATCGGGGCCCACGGCAGCCTCTACGACGGCTTCAAGCAGGCCGCGATCCACGGCGACGAGGCCCTCGAGGACACCGACCTCTCGGCCGACGAAGTCGATTCGATCGTCGAGACCGCCCGCGAAAACGTCTCGGTGCCGTACGTCAACGTCACCGGTTACGTCGACCTCGAGAACCCCTCGCCCAGCGGGGTCGACGGCATCCGCGAGGCGCTCGGAGCGGCCGAAGGCAACGGCGAGGTCCCCGACGAGGTCGACCTCGACGTGAGCTACGTCGGCGCACCCGAGTACCGGATCGAGGTGCAGGCGCCCAACTACAAGACCGCCGAATCCCAACTCGAGGAAAGCGCCGAACGCGCCATCGCCGCCATCGAGGACGAGGGCGGCTCCGGCGAGTACCACCGCGAGCGCCGCACCGACGACGAATAGATGAAATCCGACATCCGGGTGTGTTCGGCGTGGCGCGAGCGACACGACCGCCCGGTCTATACCCTTTCTACCGAGTGTCCCGAGTGCGGTGCCGACGCCGAAAACAGCGCGCCGGCGCCGTTCGATCCCGAAGACTCCTACGGCGAGTACCGACGGTCTCTTAAGCGTCGCAATCGCTGATTCGGGTATGGACGAACTCGAGATCGACGCAGTCGACGACGTCGAACTGGACGACCCGGTGCTCGTCGAGGGGCTGCCGGGCGTCGGCCACGTCGGAAAGCTCGCGGTCGACCACCTGCTCGAGGAACTCGAGGGCGAGAGCACCCTCGTGCGCCGCGTCTACTCGCAGGAGTTCCCGCCGCAGGTAAGCGTCGAAGACGGCGTCGCCGAGTTGACCTGTGCCGAGATGTACGCGGTCTCGGTGGCCGACGGACGCGATCTCCTTCTGCTGACCGGGGACCACCAGGCCCAGACCAACGCGGGCCACTACGTGCTGACCAGCGCCTTCCTCGACATTGCCGAGGAGTTCGGCGCCAGCGAGGCGTACGCGCTCGGCGGCGTGCCGACCGGCGAACTCATCGAGGAGTACGCGGTCGTCGGGGCCGTCAGCGACGAGTCGCTGCGCGAGGAACTCGAGGACGCCGGCGTCGAGTTCCGCGAGGACGAGCCCGCGGGCGGGATCATCGGCGTCTCCGGTCTCCTGCTCGGCCTCGGCGAACGCCGCGGCTTCGAGGCGAGTTGCCTGATGGGCGAGACCAGCGGCTACCTCGTCGACCCCAAGAGCGCCCGCGCGGTGCTCGAGGTGCTCGAGGCGCTGCTCGGGTTCGAACTCGACTACGAGACCTTAGACGAGCGGGCCGACGAGATGGAGGAAGTCATGGGCAAGATCCAGGAGATGGAACAGCAACAGCAGCAACAGCAGGTGCCGACGGACGACGATCTGCGGTACATCGGGTAATCGGCTCGTCTCGCCGGCGACGGACGTTTGGCGGACTGGCTCGCCATCGGCGTCCCAGCACGGTCGTCCGGTCTTTTAGTTCGGTGTGATCCGTCGTCGCTCGCTCCTTCTTACCCCTCGAGAACCTCGTACGAGACGTCCGCATCCCGCAGCGCGTCCGTGACGCGGCCGACGGCGTGGGTGGTCGCGACGACGGTCACTGCGAGGCCGTGTTCCGCGGCGTCGGCGGCGACCTCGCCGACGGCGAACGTGACGGCCGGCTCGATGTCGGCCTGCCGGCAGGCGACGATCGCCTCGATGCCGGTGGCGACGACCTGATCCGCGTCCCCGCAGGCGTCGGTGACGATTTCGTCGTCGATCGCGCGGCTGCCGCCGGTCCGAACGCTGGGAACCTGCAGGACCGTCACGGAGCCGGGCTCTAAGTCCATGACGCCCTCGAAGCTCGTGACGCCGACGTCGGTGCCGGCTTCGGCGTCGGTCGTCGCGATGCCGGTCGCGGGCCCTTCGCTGCCCGGCTCGGCGTGGAGCAGTCCGTCCTCTACGAACAGCGAGACGGTCTCGCCCTCTTCGATGTCTTCGGCGGCGATGTAGGCGTCCTCGCTCATGGCGCCGAGAACGTCGCCCGTGACGTGGTCCGCGAACCGCCGAACGTCGTCGGCGGCGCGGAAGAGCCAGTCGACGCCCTCTCTCGTGACGCGGTAGCGCGACCGGCCTTCCTTCTCGACGAGGCCGTCGTCGACGAGTTCGCGGATGTACTCGCTGACGGCCTGACTCGTCACGCCGACTTCCTCGGCGATCTCACCCTGGCTGACCGCGGGCTGGCGCTCGGCGATCTGGACGAGGATCCGAAACCGCGTCGCGGCCCGCTTGTTGTCGAGGACGTCGACCATACCGGATTCTTACGTGAGCGTACCAAAAAGATGCGCGGTCCTGACGAATCAAACGGAGGTCGAACGGGGCTGGGTGGGCTTTCCCACCCCATTTCTCCCACTCAATGAGCGAACGGCTCCTCGAGCGTCGCTTGCCGGCCCTCGTCCCGCCAACACAGAAGTAGCTCCGGCCCTTCAGTTACCGGTAGTAAACCCGAGGAACCGGCGTCGAAACCGGATTCTGACCGGACATCACGGACATATAAGAAATATGGTACGGGAACGCAACTGGACAAACTCATTAGGATCCGAGCAAATCACGATTACATGAACGATCGCTACGACGTGGTGATTGCCGGCGCCGGTCCCGCAGGAGCGCAGTGTGCGCGGGATCTCGCCGCGAGGGACTACGACGTCGTCGTCCTCGAGACCGAATCCGAGGACGAGTTCCCGCGCCAGAGCAACAAGTCGACGGCCGGCACCTTCCCGTCGATGATGGCCTCCTTCGGGATTCCGGACGACGTCGTCATGCAGTACACCGACAGCGTGGTTCTGGAGTCGCCCCACGAGTACTTCGTGCAGGAACAGCCCGGCGCCGTCCTCGAGTTCGGCGACTTCAAGCGCTACCTCGTCGAAGACGGCCGCGAGAAGGGTGCCGAGTACCGGTTCGACGCGCGCGCCACCGCGCCGATCATGGAGAACGGCGAGATCGTCGGCGTCACCTACAACGGCGACGAGGAAGTCTACGGCGAGATCGTCATCGACGCGACCGGCCCGGCCGCGCCGATCGCGAAGAAACTCGGCGTCAGCAACTTGGAGCGGAAGAACCACGCCATCGGCATCGAGTACGAACTCGAGGGGATCGACATCGACCGGCCCGGCTTCGCGGACCTGCGGGACGCGATGATGCTGCGGCTGGACCACGACATCGCGCCGGGCGGCTACTCGTGGATCTTCCACACCGGGGGCGACACCGCCAAGGTCGGCCTCTGTTACATCCAGAACGAGCGGTACCAGCAGTTCGGCGATAACGGCAGGAGCATCGACGACCACCTCCAGCACTGGCTCGATACCGATCCGCGCTTTGCGGACGCCGAGCGCATCGAAGGGAAGCAACACCGCGGTTCGGCGCACATCCAGATGCCGGGCAAGATGCACACCGACCGGTTCATGGCCATCGGCGACACCGTGCCGACGGTCGACCCGCTCTGGGGCGAAGGGATCAACAAGTGCATGCAATCGGGTCGGATGGCCGCCGCCTCGGCCGACAGCTGTCTCAAGCACGGGAACCTCGAGCCGACCGCGGAGAACCTCGAGGTGTACGAGACGCTGTGGCACCGCGAGGTGGCGCCGAACATGCAAAAGCGCCTCTGGATGACGCGGCTGCTCTATCTGGCGGACAACGAACGGTACGACAAACTCATGCAGGATCTCAACCGGTTCGACCAGGACACGCTGGCGCAGGCGAACAAGGGCAACGTCGCCGCGATCTCGAAGCTGCTCCACCTGGGCGACCTGCCGCTGCTCGCTCAGCTCGGTACGGAGTATCTGGATTTCGGCTCGCTCAATCCGCTGCGGTAACTAACTCGAGTGCATCCGTTGATTCGATCGCTGACCGCCCGCTAATTCTCGTTCGCCGCCGTCCGTCGTCACCGACGACTCGCCGTACCGCGAGTCTCGAGCGCCGCGGCTACGAATAGTCCAAGCCCCAGTACAGGAACACAATCAGGAGAGCGAACGCGTTGGGACCAGACGTTTCCCCCTCGAGCGCCTCGCTCCGCTATGCCAATCGAAACCGACGTGCTCGTCGTCGGCGGCGGGGCGACGGGTGCGGGAACGGCGCGCGACCTCGCGCTGCGGGGCCTCGACGTCGCGCTCGTCGACCGCGCCGGCCTGTCGGCGGGCACCTCGAGTCGCTCGCACGGCCTCTGTCACAGCGGTGCGCGGTACGCGGAAAGTGATCCGGCCGGCGCCGAGGAGTGTATTCAAGAACGGCAGATTCTGGGCGAGGTCGCCGGCGCGTGCGTTCGCGACACCGGCGGGCTGTTCCTCGAACTCGAGGCCGACGATCCGGACTACTTCGCGGCCAAACGCGAGGCCTGCGAGAAGGTCGGGATTCCGACGACGGTGCTCGAGGGCGGCAAGGCCCGCGCCGAGGTGCCAGCCCTTTCGCCGAACGTGCAGCGGGCGCTGTCGGTTCCAGACGCCGTGATCTACCCCTCGCGGATCGTCGCCGCGAACGCGGCGGCCGCCCGGAACGAGGGGGCGCAAATTCTCACGCACGCGCCCGTGGAAGGGATGCGCCTCGAGGGCGATCGGATCGCTGCGGTAGAACTCGGCGGGCAGGTCGACGATACCGTCGAAGCGGACTTCGTCGTCAATGCCGCCGGCGCGTGGGCGGGCCGCGTCGCCGCGATGGCAGAGGTCGACGTCGAGATGCAACCAAATCGCGGCGTCATGGTCTCGGTTCGGGACGACGCCCTCGAGCCCGCGACGATGCCGGTGCTCAACCGCTGTCGCGATCCCGCGGACGGCGATATCGTCGTCCCTCACGAGGACGAGGTCGTCCTCGGGACGACGAGCGTCGACGTGGACGATCCCGACGAGTACGAGACGGCCGAGTGGGAACTCGAGCGCGTCCGCGAGGAGTGTGCGCGGATGCTCCCGCCGGTCGCGGACGCCGAGGACGTTCGCACGTGGTGGGGGGTGCGCCCGCTCTACGCGCCCGACGAAGCGACCCGGGAGTCGCGGGGCATCTCGCGAGGCTTTTTCCTCCTCGACCACGCCGCGGACGGCGTCGCGAACTTCGCGTCGATCGTCGGCGGCAAACTGACGACCTACCGGGCGATGGCCGAGGCGACGGCCGATCTGGTCTGCGAGCGGCTGGGGGTCGACGAACCCTGCGTTACGGCCGATCGCCGTCTGCCGGGTGCAGACGATTCGGAGCGGCTCGACGCGTTCGTCGCGGAGTTCGACGCCGGTGGACCATCGGACGCGGACGTCGTTTCGACGGATCGTGGATCCGGATCGGGATCTACTTCGGCTCGAGCCGATCGCTGACGGAGCGGTGGTTGTGATACCTGCAAACCGAACTCGTTCACTCATCGACCCGCGCAGTTATTTCGAAATCGCTTCGAACGCCGACGCCCCGCACCGACAGCCGTCCTTCCGGCCGATCGGTTGTACGGTATCGTCGGCGAATAACCACGCCGAGTAGATTCCGCCGCATTCGCGACACCGAGCGGCGACTTTCAGCCGCTCGTCGGTCGTCTCGGTGCTGGTTTCGTACGTCTGTTGAGGGCTCGTCATATCAATAGCAAGGCTGTCTTTGGGCAAGAGGTAGGGGGTTGTATAGACCACCTCGAGACATCACTTGGTGCACAGAGCGGCCGACGCAGACGAATCACTCGTCGTCCGGGTGCGTAAACGTTAACGTACTCGTGATGAGATTCCGGTGACCCGCGTGAAACCGTTTCGAGAGCGCCTGCTGGGAGATGTCCATCCGGTCCGCCAGATCCCGCATCGTGATCGACTGCGGTACCTCGTAGAATCCCTCCTCGAGCGCGGTGACCAGCGTCTCGCGTTGCTTCGTCGTGAGATCGTACTGGGCGCTCGCCATCGGCTGTTCCTGCTCCTGAATCCGATTGAGCTCGTAGGAGATCTCGTTGTCGGCACAATACTCGCGGAACTCTGTCAACACGTCTCGATCGTCGAACCGCATTCGCAGTTCCCAGTTGTCGGCGCGACCGATCGCCTGCATGATCGTTGACCCGAGTTCGGTGTACGCGTAGACGATCGTTTCGACGTTTTCCGTCCATTCGGCGCGGTACAATCGGGATTCGTCGACTTCATCAATCTGTGTGACGCCCGTCACGGACTCGTCGTCGTGAAACGCCGCTTCGAACTCCGCGTGATCGCCGCCGCTCACCCAGAAGTACGGCATCACCCTATCTTCCATCGTCGCCACGACCTGCTCGATCTCGACGACCATCTGCGGCGCCTCCGTCAGGGCGTAATTCAAGGCAAAGTCGTCCGATTTGACCGAAAACTCCGCGATGATACTCACGTAATCAGTTCCATAGGAAGCGGGATAAACTCGCGGTTCCGGCCGCGGTGTCGGACACGTTAGATCGCTCACGCCGCGTTCGGTCCGTTCACGTCCGATCCCCTCGAGACGGGAGTTAGACCGTCTCGGGCAGCCACCCGCCGTCGACCTCGATGTTCTCGCCGCTGACGTATCCGCTGTCCGGATCAAGGAAGAAGTGCAGCGGCTGAATCAGGTCCTCGAAGCTCGCGGGTCGATCTTGCGGGAGGTCGTCCGGGAACTCGTCGGAGTTCTCGACGACGTACGGCGAGATGGCGTTGACCGTGACGTCGTCGTCCTGCGTGTCGGCCGCGAGCATCCGCGTGAACATCAGGACGCCCGCCTTCGCGACGAAGTAGGGGAAGTTCTTCGGGCTCACCAGCCCCTTCTCGCTCGAGGCGTAGCCGATGTTGACGATCCGGCCGTAGTCGCCCTCGCGCATGTGCGCCAGGGCGCGTTTCGAGCAGAGATAAGTCCCGTTGAGGTTCGTCTCGAGCACCCGGTTCCAGGTGGCAAAGTCGAGGTCCGCCCAGTGGGCGGGCGCGAAGTCGCCGACGTTGTTCACGAGCACGTCGACGCCGCCGAACTCGGCCTCGACGGCCGAAAACAGCCCGTCGACGCTCTCGGGATCGGTCACGTCCCCCTGGACCGTCATCGCGTCGCCGGCGCCGCGCTCGAGCGCCTCGTCGGCCACTTCGCGCGCCGCGTCGGCGCTCGTGTGGTAGTGGACGACGACGGTCGCGCCGCAGTCGGCCGTCGCGAGCAGGAGTTCGCGGCCGACGCCTTTCCCGCTGCCCGTCACGAGGACCGTTCGGTTCGAGAGGTCGGGTCCGTCCATACCCCAGTCTCGACGACGGGGCGGAAAAAACGTTTGAACTGCGACACGACGGGACGAGACGACGCCCGACAACGTCACTCACGGCTCGAACCGTCGGATGGATTTACATCGGTGGAGTGAGATAGTTGCCGGTATGACGTTAGAAACTGTATTACTGGCAGTCGGACCCGGCGATTCCGAACGGATCGACGAACTCGCCGAAGCCGTCGTCGAAGTGGCGGCGCCGGCCGACGCGACCGTCGTCCTGGCACACGTCTTCACCGACAGCGAGTACGACGAAGTGCTCGACCGACTCGAGTTCGACCGCAGCGTCGACGAGATCGAACCCGACGAGGTCGCGATGCGCCACTCGACGATCCGGGAGCTGCAGTCGGCGCTCGACGAGTACGACATCGACTACGAGGTTCGCGGCGCCGTCGGCGACCACGGGCCGACGATCGTCGACCTCGCGGGCGACGTCGACGCCGATCGCGTCCTCGTCGGCGGACGCCGCCGCTCGCCGACCGGCAAGGCGGTGTTCGGCTCGACGGCGCAGGAAGTGCTGCTCTCGTCGCCGTGTCCGGCGACGTTCGTCCGCAGCAGCGAAGAGTAAGCGTCGCGAGCGGCCGCTCGCAACCGGACTGCTCGAGGCGGGCCGACGACTCGTTTTCTTGCCGCACCAACGGCGTTGCGACGCGAGTCGCGACTATTCTACTCGTCTCTATTCGCGTAGATCTCGACCTCGTACCCGTCCGGATCCTCGACGAAGGCCGCGCGGGCGTCGACCGCGTCGACCGTTATCGGTCCGCGGAGCACCTCGCAGCCGGTCCGTTCGGTGAGCCGCTCGAGCGTTTCGTCGAGGTCGTCGACGAGAATCGCGAGGTGGACGATTCCCGACGGCTCGATCTCCTCGTCGCCGTCGGGATCGTGGGCGAACTGGATCGAGGTCTCGAGTTCGTCGCCGGTGACGTAGTAGTTGTGAATCCCGTCGTCGGTGTGGAACTCCTGGTGGAACTCCAGCCCTAACCCGTCCTCGTAGAACGCTTTGGTCGCTTCCAGATCCGAGACGCGAACTGCAGTGTGATCGACTTCCATACCCGTCGCGTCGCACGCGGCCCGCATAAAGGTACAGTCCCGGACCAGTGCTCGAGGGGGACGTGGACTCGGAGCCCGCTCGAGCGGACTCGAGCCGGCGTCGGATCTCGGACGTACTTAAACGTCCCCGATATCGTGGTACGAACCCTATGCGGGTCGCTACCCTAGATAGAATCGTGATGAGCCCCTACCGATTCAGGTGCCCGGACTGCGCGCAGCGTATCGAACTCGAGGAACCGGGGCGCGAAGCCGCGGTCGAAAGCGGCTGTCCGTTCTGCGGGTCCGCGGTCGGAGCGAAGGACTTCGCCGCGACCACGTCCTAGTGCGACGTTGTCGACGGTGCTTGCGCGTGAGAGGGACTCGAGCCTATTTACGTCGCCGTTCCTAACGTTTCGACATGTACCAGCACGTCCTCATTCCGACGGACGGGAGCGACGGAACGCGACGCTCGATCGAACACGGACTGGCGATCGCGGACCGCTTCGACGCGACCGTCCACGGCCTCTCGGTCGTCCCGGAGGGGCCGCTGGGTACGTTCGAGGCTAACGAGGCGACGCCCGCGGCACACCGGGCCGTCGAGCGCGTCGAACTCGAGGCCAACGCGGCCGGGGTCGACGTCGTGACGGCGGTCGAACAGGGCGTTCCCCACGAGGAGATCCTCGATTACGTCGACGAGCACGACATCGACGCGATCGTCATGGGGACGCAGGGGCGGACCGGCCTCGACCGCGTGCTGATGGGCAGCGTCACCGAGCGGATCGTCCGCATGGCCGACGTTCCGGTCGTGACCGTCCGACTGAACCAGGAGCTGCGGATCGAGGACCCCGACGAGGCCGAGCGGCTCGCCCGCGACGCGCTCGAGGCCGACGGCTACGACGGCGACGCGACCGTCGCCGAGGACCCCCACCGGACCAGCGCCTCCTGGATCGTGCCGTTCGACACTGACGACGAGCGCGTCCACGTGCACGTCGACGCCGTGACCCGCGAGACGCGCGTTGCGAGTCCGAACCGGAGCCGGAACCGAAATCGGTAGTCGAATCTCGAGTCCGCCGGTCGCGGTGACGACGATCGATCCCGTCGAGTACGCATCGCTCCCCACCAGACATGTTCGGGACGAGCTACTGGACGGAGCGCACGCTACCTTCGTTCATGAACCCGTTCTCGAGCGCCCGACCCGACGACGACGGCTTCGACGACTTCTCGGAGTTCGTCCCCGAGCACCTCCCCGATCCGGGCCCGTTCCTCGAGGCCCACGACGTCCTCACCGACGACGAGCACGTCGCGTTCCACGAACTGACCCGCGAACTGTTCGAGGAGCGGGGCGTCTACGACGCCACCTTCGGCTACAACCTCGCGAAGCTCAACCTCGACGTGCGCCACACCGAGGCGGGCTTCCGGTACGCGGTCGACGCCGACGATTCGAGCGTGCTCCGGGCCGAGTTCACGCCGACGACGGAGTTCTGCCCGCAGGCCGAGGCGCTGGTCACGGGCTCGTTCCGCGCGTGGAACGGCCTGGGGGACCGCCACGAGTACGACCTCGTGCGCGTGCGCGTCCACCCTTCCCACCACCAGGCCGACCCGCTCAACGAGTCGCTCGAGCGCCTCGAGGCGGAGTTTCGCGAAACGGGTGAGATTCCGGATCCGGACGCCGGCGGAGACGGGAAAGCAGAGGAACAGCAGCGGACGTCACCGTTCTAGCGACCTGTTGATTTCGATCCGGACGGGAAATCACGCTTGACGGCGGGCTTGCTTACTCGAGGCTGACCCACTCGCCGCGCTCGTCGCTGTCCTCGATAGCCGCGAGCACGCGCTGGGCCGCCAGCCCGTCCTCGAAGCTCGGGTGGAACTCGCCGCCCTCGTCCACTGCGGAGAGGAACTCGTAATTCTCGTGGACGAAGGTGTGCTCCCAGCCGATGACGTGGCCCGGCGGCCACCAGTGGTCGACGTAGGGGTCGTCCTCGTCGGTCACGAGAATCGTCTCGTAGCCGCGGTCGCCCTCCCGGAGCAGTTCGAGTTCGTTCAGCCGCTCGAGCGAGAACTTCAGGCTGCCCTTCGAGCCGTGGATTTCGATCGTGTGGTCGTTCTTGTGGCCGGTCGCGTTCCGCGTGGCCTCCAGCGTCCCCATCGCGCCGTTCTCGAACTCGAGTTGGGCAGAGTAGGCGTCGTCGACGGTGACGGGCCGCGTCTCGTCGCCGCCTTCGGCGGGCCGCTCGTCGACGAACGTCTGCAGGTGGCCGCTGAGACGCTCGATGTCGCCCGCGAGGTCGTCGTCCCCGACGAGGAACCGGAGCAGGTCGACCGTGTGCGCGCCGAGGTCGCCCAGCGCCCCGGAGCCGGCCATCTCCTCGTCGTTGCGCCACGACCACGGCGCCTCGGGGTCGACCAGCCAGTCCTGCAGGTAGCGGCCGCGGACGTGGCGGATCTCGCCCAGTTCGCCGGCCTCGAGCAGCCCCTTGGCGTACTGGATCGCGGGGACGAACCGGTAGTTGAAGGCACAGCCGGCGGGCACGTCGTCGCCGGCGTCGCGAGCGGTCTCGGCCATCCGCTCGGCGTCCTCGAGCGTCGGCGCGAGCGGTTTCTCGCAGAAGACGGGGGTGCCGGCCTCGAGAGCGGCGATCGAGGGTTCGGCGTGGACGTGGTTCGGACCGAGGTTGTAGAAGACGTCGACATCGTCGACGACGTTCTCCCAGTCGGTCGAAATCGAGTCGAAGCCGAGCCGGTCGGCGGCCTCGTTCAGCGCCTCCTCGTCGCGGCCAACGAGCACGCTACGCTCGATATCGGGCGCGTCCGGGAAGAACATCGGCAGTCGCGCCATCGCGTTTGCGTGTGCCTTGCCCATGAATCGGTAGCCGAGAACGCCGACTTGAAGCGTCATAGGGTCACGTTCACAATAGATCGAGTTAGAACTTTCCGTCCCGGTGAGAAGGGCTCGCGCCGACCGGACTCTCCGTAACCGGCGGTCCGGTGACTGCAGCCGGAGTACGGCCTCGAGTCGCCGCCGAGACGTTTAGTAACGAATCTGTACATTCACCGGAACGTTCAACACGGATCCCTTCGATACGGGTGCTATGAAGGTAGCCCTGATCGGAGTCGGTCAGGCCGGTGGGAAGGTCACCGAACGGCTCGCCCGGTTCGACGCGGACATGGGCTTCGAGGCCGTTCAAGGTGCACTGGCCGTCAACTCCGCGAAACCCGACCTCCAGTCCCTCGAATTCGTCGACACGCAACTGATCGGTGCCGACCGCGTCAACGGCCACGGCGTCGGCGGCGACAACGAGTTGGGAACCGAAATCATGCAGTCGGACATCCAACAGGTGTTAAGCGGGCTGGACGGCCGCGTCACCTCGCGGGCCGACGCCATCTTCGTCGTGGCCGGCCTCGGTGGCGGCACCGGCAGCGGCGGCGCGCCCGTCCTGGTCCACAACCTCCAGCAAATCTACGACATCCCCGTCTACGCGCTCGGCATCCTCCCCGGGCAAAACGAGGGATCGCTCTACCAGGCCAACGCCGGTCGCTCGCTGAAGACGATCGCGCGGGAAGCCGACGCGACGCTGCTGATCGACAACGATTCCTGGCACGAACAGGGCGAGAGCGTCGAAGGCGCGTTCGATCGCATCAACGACAAGATCGCCCAACGGGTCGGCCTGCTCTTCGCCTCCGGCGAGGCCGTCGACGGCGTCGGCGAGAGCGTCGTCGACTCGAGCGAGGTCATCAACACCCTCCGCGCGGGCGGCATCGCGACGCTGGGCTACGCCAGCGAAGTCGCCAGCGAGGACAGCGCCGACAACATCCGCACCGTCATGACCGTCGCGAGACAGGCGCTGCTGACCGGGACGAGCCTGCCGAACGCGACGACGGCCGACTCCGCACTGTTGGTCATCGCCGGCAAGCCGGAGGCGATCCCGCGCAAGGGCGTCGAGAAGGCCCGGCGCTGGCTCGAGGACGAAACCGGTAGCATGCAGGTCCGAGGCGGGGACTTCCCGCTCGAGAGCGACCGCCTCGGCGCGCTCGTGCTGTTAGGCGGAGCCGAACGATCCGCGCGGCTCGAGCAGTTCATGGCGCGGGCCCGCGAGGCCAAAGAGGCCGAAGAGCGAGAGCGGACCGATCCCGCGGAAGAACTTACGGACGACCGCGTCGAGAACCTCTTCTGACGTTTCTCGGCGGTGGAGATTTTCACCGCAATCCACGATCGAACAGCGCCAGCGGTAGATCACACGACGGTGCCGGTTTCGCCGGGCCGCCCCCTGACGATGGCTCGTCGTTTATGTGCAACTTCCCCACCGTGAGACCGGTCAACAGCCCCGGACAGCCCCCTGCTAACGGTTTTCACGGTTTTTGCGACCGGTACATTTAAATTACAGGCGCCAGTAGCTACGGGTACCAGAACGCCACCGGGGCGCGTATCGCTCGACGATCGATGACAGGAAATCTTATTCACCGAGGTTTCGCAGATCGTGAGCGGACGCTTTGTACGGGCGGCCGCGACGACACCGACGCTCACTATTCGAGCGACGGTGCTGTCGCGATCGTCCGTCGCTCCGGTGCGGGTATGGCACAGAGGTTTGACTAACACATGGTAGACGAATCGAAAAACATCGAACTGACAGAGGACGACCTCGAAAACAAATCGAAAGGCGAGCTCATCAAGATGGCCGGTCAACTGCGAGATCGGCGCAACGAGCTCAACCAGATGGCCTCCGAACGCGCCTCCAAGCGCGATGACCTGAACGCGAAGACGCGCGAGAAGGTCGACGAGGCCCAGGAGCACCGCGAGCAGCGCGACGAGCTCAACGAGCAGGTCCAGGAACACAAGGAAAAGCGCAACGAGCTCAACGCCGAAGCCAACGAGCTCTTCGACCGCGTCGAGGAGCTCAAGTCGGACATGGAGCTCGACGAGGGCAAGGACCTCGAGGAACTCGAGGAGGAGATCGAGCAGCTCGAGTTCAAGCAGCAGACCGAGGTTCTCTCGAGCGAGGAAGAGCAGGAGCTCATCGAGAAGATCGAGTCCAAGCGCGAGGAGTACGAGGAGCGCAAGCAGAAGCTCGACCAGAACGAGGACCTCGAGGAACTCGTCGAGGAAGCCGAAGAGGTGCGCTCGGAAGCCTCCAAGCACCACCAGAAGGTCACGGAACTGGCGGACAAGGCCCAGGAACATCACAACCAGATGATCGAGGCCTACCGCGAGGCCGACGAGATCCGTGACGAAGCCGACGAGATGCACGAGAAGTTCGTCGAGGCCCAGGAGGCCGCCGACCAGCACCACGAGGACTTCGTCCGCGTCCAGAAGCGCCTGCGCGAACTGGACAAGAAGGAAGAAGAGGAGCGCAAGTCCGAGCGCGACAAGAAGCAGGAAGCGGCCAAGGAAGAGGCCGAGGAGATCTATCAGAAGTTCAAGGAAGGCGAAACCCTCGACACCGAGGACCTGATGAAGCTCCAGAAGACCGGCCTGCTCTAGAGGTCCGTCAGTTCGATTCGTCCCGCGGTCGCGGCTGCGTTTCCAGTTTTCGGCGGGAGCGCGTCGTTCGTCCGATCTCGAGTCATTACGATCGAGTGTGGGCTGACGTGCTGATGCCGTCGACGCAGCACGCGAAACGGACACGGGACGCAAGCGGGCGACGCGTAGCGGAACCGATTTCTAACGCAACCTGCTCTCGGGAGCGTTGCGTACGGCCGCGGAGCGGTGTGACTGCGGTATGACTGCGCACCGACGCTCGGGGTGTCGCATCGGAGCGATTCGTACCACGATAGTGCCGGATACGAGCCGGCAGCAGAACCGGACCCTCGAGCGGCGCTGCCGTCCGTGACGGTAACGGTTAACAGGTCGGCACCCACAGAGTCGGGCATGGATCGAGGTGTTCTCGAGAGCGATGGTTAGTACGGAGGGACTCGGACGACTCGCGATCGTACTGGTCGTCCTCGCGACGTTTGCAGTAGTCGGGGTCGCACTGTTCGTCGTGTATCCGACGACGCTGACGGAGCTGTTCGGCGTGCTCATCGCACTCGTCATCGCCGGCGTCGGCGTCAGAGTCGGCGGGAATATCGCGTCGTCGCTGTTCCCCGGTTACAACGTTGCCGAGGTCGCCGTTGAAGGACCGATTACCCGCGACGGCGGCGGACGCTCGTTCCCGCCGAGTCCGCGAGGGACGACCGCTGACGAGGTCGTCGAGCAGATCGATCGCGCGGACGAGGACGGCAACGTCGACGCGCTCCTCTTGAAACTCAACACGCCCGGCGGCGAAGTCGTCCCGAGCGACGACATCCGGCTCGCGGCCGAGCGGTTCGACGGTCCGACGGTCGCCTACGCGACCGACACCTGCGCCAGCGGCGGCTACTGGATCGCCAGCGGCTGCGACGAACTGTGGGCTCGCGAGGGCTCGATCGTCGGTTCGATCGGCGTCATCGGCTCCCGCGTCAACGCCAGCGACCTCGCGGAGAAGGTCGGGCTCTCCTACGAGCGGTTCGCCGCCGGCGAGTACAAGGACGCCGGCACCCCGCTGAAGGAACTCGAGGCGGACGAACGCGAGTACTTGCAGGGGATCATCGACGACTACTACGAGACGTTTGTCGAGCGGGTCAGCGACGGGCGCGACATGGACGCGGAGTTCGTCCGCGACACGGAAGCGCGGATCTACCTCGGCGAGCGGGCCCACGAACTCGGGTTGGTCGACGAACTCGGAACGCGCCGCGAGATCGAGGACGAACTGGCCGACCGGCTCGCGGTCGAGGACGTGACCGTCCAAGAGTTCGAACCCGAGCGGCCGCTGATGGCTCGGGTCGGCGCCGGCGCCCAGCAGTGTGCGTACGCCCTCGGTGCCGGAATCGCCGGTCTCGCGGACGAGCGGGAGTTCCGCCTGCGGACCTGACTGCGCCTGCGGTCCGATCGGTTTCCGTCGCCGTTACCGTCCACGATTACGCCCGGCGAATCCGTCGTCCGAGTGAGTGGTTTTATCGTCACACAGGAAGGAACGACTACCGTGACAACGCTGGTCGTCTGCCTCGACCGGACCGACGACGTCGGTCGCCGGACCGGACTCCAGTCGCCGATCGTCGGCTGGGAGGCGGTTCGCGCGCTCGTAACCGACATCGGGCTCGCGGATCCCGAAGACTCGGGAGTCAACACGTTGCTCGAGACGCTGCGGGTCGCGCAGGACCTTCGCGACGACGACGAGGAGGCTATCGTCGCGGTCGTCTCGGGCGACCGCGAGTCGATGGTTTCGGCCGATCGGGCGGTCGCCCGGCAACTCGACGACCTCATCGCGGAGTACGATCCCGATTCGGCGATCGTCGTCCTCGACAGCGCGGAGGACGAGCGGCTGGTGCCGATCGTCGAGAGCCGCGTGCGAGTCGATTCCGTCGATCGCGTCGTCGTCCGGCAAGCGCGGGACATCGAGTCGACCTACTACCTCATGAAGCAGTTTCTGGCGGACGAGGAGCTCCGCCAGACGGTACTCGTCCCGTTGGGACTGACGCTGCTGGTCTTCCCGGTCCTCGCGATGCGGATCGGCGCCGCGGAGGGCGCCGCCGCGATCACGACCGTGATCGGGCTGTTTCTGCTCTACAAGGGATTCAACGTCGACGAGATCGTGACCGGCCTCGCCCACCAGATCCGGGAGTCGCTGTACTCCGGTCAGGTGTCGGTCGTCACCTACGTCGTCGCCGCCGGCTTGACCTTCGTCGGGCTGTTCGTCGGCGCGCTCGGCGTCTCGAGTCTCGGCGAGACGCAGGGGGTGGTCGTTCCGGCGGTCCGGTTCGCCTACGACAGCATTCCGTGGCTCGCGGTCGCCGCGCTGACCGCCAGCGCCGGGCGGCTGCTCGACGAGGTGATCGGCGAGGAACCGATCCGCAGTTCCTTCCTGAACCTCCCCTTCATCGTCGTCGCCGTCGGACTCGTAATCAGGGGCTTCGCCGCGTACTTCCTGCAGCAACAGAACGTGATCCGGGCGGTCGACATCCCGCCGATCGAGCTCGGCGTCCTCTCGATCGAGCAGTTCACGGTCGAGGCCGGACAGCGGCTCGCGCTGTACGTCGTAACCGCGATCGTTGTGAGCCTCGTCGGCGCCCGCGTCGCCTCCTACTTTGGCGGAGCCGAGGACGACGGCGAACCGGCGGTTCCCAACGGCGGGGGCGGGACCGGGACCGGAACCGAACCGGACTCGGAAGTCCCCGACGGCGGGCCGTCGTCGGCTCCCGTACCGACGCCGGAACCCGATACGGTCACCGATGGTGAAGACGACCACGAGACCGAGCGGGAGCCGAACTCGGACACCGAGGCGGATGCTGGTGCCGAGGCTGATGCGGACTCGGAGACGGACAGCAACGCAGACACGTAGAGTGGGCCACAGACTCCTGATCGCCTCGCCGAACTCGTCACTCATTTACACCCCTGTCGCAAGTATCGATCATGAGCGACGCAAACGGCGCGTGGGTCGGGCTCTTCTCCGGCGGGAAAGACTCCTCGTGGGCAGTGTACCGCGCCCTCGAGGAGGGGCTCGACGTCCGACGGCTCGTCACCGTCCACCCCTCCGAGGACTCGTACATGTATCACGTCCCGGCAACCGACCTCGCCTCGCTGGCCGCCGAGAGCATCGGCATCGAACTCGTCGACGTCGATCCCGGCGACCTCGAGGCCGAGACGGTCGCCGACTCGAGCGCCCAGGGCGACGACGAACTCGAGCCGCTGGAGGCCGCGCTCGAGGAGCTAGACGACGCCCTCCGCGAGGGGGGCGAGGGCGGCATCGCCGGCGTCACGGCCGGCGCCGTCGAGAGCGAGTACCAGACGAATCGGATTCAGGCGATGTGCGACCGACTGGGCTGTGACCTCTTCGCCCCGCTGTGGCAGGAGGATCCGCGAGAACTCGCCGACGCGATGCTCGAGGCCGGCTTCGAGATCAAGATCATCCAAGTCGCAGCGCACGGACTGGACGAGTCCTGGCTCGGTCGGACCCTCGACGAAGCGGCACTCGCCGACCTCGAGGAACTCAACGAGGAGTACGGCGTCCACATCCTGGGTGAAGGCGGCGAGTTCGAGACGCTGGTCGTCGACGGGCCGCACATGGACCGACGGATCGACCTCGAGTACGAGCGCAAGTGGGAGGGGACGCACGGGCGGTTGCGGATTACGAATGCCAAATTGGAGTAAGGTCCTGTACCGCGAGCGAACGAAGTGAACGAGCGGTTTTTGGTCCAGAGGAGTTGACGGCGGCTGCCTGAGCCGGAATCGACGGCCGGAACCGACAGTCGGAATCGAAAGATAGCGGTCGGACCCTTCTCGAGAGTCGCGGCCGAAACGCGTTACAGCGGTAGGGAGGCGAGTCGAGCAATCACGAGGAGCATCGCGATTGCGCCGATGACGACGAACACCACGTTCTCGAGGTCCGGATCGCCGGGTTCGATCGGCGTCGAATTGGGCTCCGGTTCGTAGGAATCGTCCGCGTCAGCGGCCGCTTCAGTAGCGGTATCAGCGTCGGCGTCGTCGCCGTCGCGGGAGAGATCGAGCGGGATTCGGTCGTCCGATTCCTCCGCAGGTTCGTCTACACGCTCGCCTTCGAGGTTCGCGTCGGCATCAGTATCGGAGTCAGACCACTCGCCGCTGTCTGTGCCGCCCCACGCGTCCGCATCGTCCCACGCGCTCGAGCGGTCCCACTGGGCGTCGTCGCCTCCGGACGCGTCGCGATCGCCGGAGTCATCGTCAGCCATACGCCCGGGTAGGGGCGCCCCCGTCAAAAAGCCGCGGTCACGAGCGGCGACGTTGCGTAGGGTCGTCCCTCCACCGCGCCGCCTCGAGTCGGTGCGACGACGCGAGCGGACCGGCTTACTCTCGCACCGCTTGGTCGCCGATATCGCCGCCGTAGACGACGCCGCGTTCGGCGTCGATCGTCACGGTCTCCCCCTCGGCCTCCTCGGAGACGTCCGCGCCGCTGATCATCGGGAGATCCATCTCGCGGGCCACCAGCGACGGATAGCCGGTCATGCCCCGCTGGGCGTCGATGATACCGGCAATCTTCTCGAGGTCGCCCTCGAACTCCTCGTCGAAATCGGAGGGGACGGCGACGATCGCGCCGTCCGGGACGTCCGAGAGGTCGCCGTCGGTCAGGTGGACGAGCGGCCCCGTCGCGCGACCTTCGACGACGACCCGGCCCGTCGTCAGCGCCTCCGCGGCGACGTGGACCTTCAGCATGTTCGTCGTGTTCGCGCCCTCGAGTTCGGTCATCATGCCGCAGAGGACGACGACGGTGTCGCCGCTCTCCGCGACGCCGGCGTTGAGGGCTGCCTGGACGGCGCGCTCGACGACGGCGCCGGCCCCCTGATCGGAGACGCGGGCGTACAGCGGCGTCACGCCCCACGAGAGCGCGAGTCGACGGCGAACCTCGTGGCTCGGCGTCGAGGCGACGACCGGGACGCCGGGCCGGTACTTCGCGGTCTTCAGCGCCGTGTAACCCGACTCGGTCGCGGCCACGACCGCGTCCGCGCTGATGTCGCGCGCGAGGAACCGGGCGGAGCGGGCAAGCGCGTCGGTTCGGGCCTCGCCGGCAGCGGGCACGCGCTGCTCCAAGAGTTCGGCGTACTCGCCGGACGCCTCGACCTCGCGGATGATGCTGTCCATCGCGTCGACGACCTCGGCGGGGTGGTCGCCGACGGCCGTCTCCGCCGAGAGCATCACGGCGTCGGTGCCGTCGAGGACGGCGTTGGCCACGTCCGAGGCCTCCGCGCGGGTGGGTCGGCGGGCGTGGACCATCGAGTCGAGCATCTCCGTCGCGGTGATGACCGGGAGCCCGGCCTCGCGGCACTGTCGGATGATCCGCTTTTGAATCATCGGGACGTCCTCCATGGGACACTCGACGCCCAAGTCGCCGCGCGCGACCATGATGCCGTAGGAGGCTTCCATGATTTCGTCGAGGTTCTCCACGGCGCCGGCGCGTTCGATCTTCGAGATGATCGGAATCTCGGCGTCGAACTCCTCGAGGACCTCGCTGACCTCGTAGACGTCCTCGGCGTCGCGGACGAAACTCGCCGCGACGAAGTCGACCTCCTTCTCGGCGGCCAGCTCGAGATCCTGCCGATCCTTCTCGGTGACGACGTCCAGATCCAGATCGACGCCGGGGACGTTGACGCCTTTCCGGCCGGCCAGTTCGCCGCCGGTGTCGACTCGGGCTCGGATCGCGCCGCCGTCGCGCTCGAGGACGGTGGTCTCGATGAGGCCGTCGTCGAGCAGGATGCGGTCGCCTTCCTCGACCTCGTCGATCGGCAGGGAGAGGCCGACGCGGTCGGACGAGGCCTCGTCGCCCTCGACGAACTCGATCTCCGAGCCCGTCTCGAGGGTGACGGTTTCGCCGTCCGGCAGGGGAGCGGTTCGGATCTCGGGGCCCTGCGTGTCGAGCATGACGGCGACCGGCTCGTCGCGCTCCTCGTCGACGTCGCGGACGCGGTCGACGAGTTCGGCTCGGTCTTCGGGGCTGCCGTGGCTGGCGTTCAGCCGCGCGACGGACATGCCGGCGTCGGCCAGCTCGCGGATGGTCCGGCGGTCGCTCGAGGCCGGACCGAGGGTACAGACGATCTTCGCGTTTCTCATGCCCCGAGCTAGCGGGGGCACGGCAAAAAAGCCACGTGCTTTGACTTACTCGGATCCGAGTTCGAGTTCCTGCCGTCCTGTGCCACGGCAATCGTTTTCCGGTCGTTCGTGGACGTCTCACGCATGCCAACCTACGCCTCCCTCATCGATCTCGACGATCGAGACGCCCAGAACGCCCAGGAGCTCGCGTCGATCTGGGGAGAAATTCGCACGGAATTCGAGAGCCACGACGCCGAACTCATCGATTCCTACGCCGCGCTCGGCGAACACGACTTTATTATCATTTTCGAGGCCGCGGACCACGAATCCGGGTTCAAGTCGGCGCTGACGCTCCGCCGCCACGGCCTGCAGGGCCAGACGATGGAGCTCGTCGATACCGACGACTTCTCGGAACTTGTCGACGAAATCTGAACCCCGATCCAGTTTTGCAAACGCCTCGTCAACGACGAGTCTCGAGGCGGTGAACGGCGACTGTTCGACCGAAACCACCGGGTTGGCTCGAGTTCGCCGGACTCCCGCCGAGTCGGTGAAAAATATTTCTCCAAATACATATCCCGCTTCTCGCAGAACCGGTAGCCACTATCGATGTCGAAACGAATGCCGCGCAGGCGGATACTCACGGGGTCGGCGGCGCTCGGCGCGACCGCACTCGCCGGCAGTCCGGCGCGAATCGCGGGTCGCGAGCCCGCGGCCGAGACGGCCACGCAACCGGAGCCCCCGACCGATCCGGCGACGGTGTCCGAGCCGTCGTCGCGGACGGGACAATCCGACGCCGTCGATCTCGAGGGAGTCGAATCGTTCGTCGACGACCGGCTGGGCTCGCTGCTCGAGACCCACGACGTCGTCGGCGCATCGGTCGCCGTCGTTCACGACGGGGCGGTCGAACTCGCGAAGGGCTACGGCGAGAGCGACCGCGAGGCCGGAACGCCGGTCGACGCCGACGAGACGGCGTTTCGGATCGGCTCGGTTTCGAAGCCGCTCGTCTGGACGGCTGCGATGCAACTGATCGAGGACGGCCGGCTCGATCCCGACGAGCCCGTCGAGCCGTCTCTCGAGTCCGTTTCGATTCCGGACACGTACGACGAGCCGATCACGATGGCCCACCTCGCGACGCACACGGCCGGCTTCGAGGATCGATCCCAGGGAACGTGGGTCGACGACCCCGACGACCTCCGGTCGCTCCCCAACGTCCTGCGCGAGGAGCAACCCGAGCGCGTTCGACCGCCGGGGGAGATCGCGTCGTACTCGAACTACGGGGCGGCGCTTGCAGCTCAAGTCGTTGCCGACGTGACCAGCACGTCGTTTCAGGAGTACGTCAGCGAGCACCTCTTCGACCCGCTGGGGATGGACCACACGACCTTCGAGCAGCCGGCTCCGGAGGATATCGACGTCGCGTCCGGCTACACGATGGCGACGGGATCGGTCCGGGATTCCTCGGAGTTATTCCTCGAGATCGCCCCCGCCGGCGCCGCGACGGCCACGGCGTCCGATATGGCGCGGTTCATGCGCGCCCACCTCGAGGGCGGCGCCGCTGACGGCGAGCGGATCCTCGCGTCCGAGGCGGTCGACCGGATGCACGAGCAGTGGTTCACGCACCACGAGACGCTTCCCGGAATCGCGTTCGGATTCGTCGAAGACGAGCGCGACGGCGTCCGCATCCTCGAGCACGATGGGGCCATTCCCGGCTCGTCCAACGGCTATCTGGTGCTGGTTCCCGAGTACGATCTCGGACTATTTCTCGCGACCAATACCGACAGTGGCCGGACTGCGACGGGCGAGTTCGTCGACGCCTTCCTTGAAGAATACCTCCCTGAACCAGAATCGGAGTCCGACGACTCGGCGTCCGAACCGACTGGCCCACCGGCGCATGCCGACGCGCTCGAGGGGACCTATCGCGGCGTTCGGATCGCGGAAACGACGCACTCGCGACTGGCGACGACGCTACAGGCGGGGTCAGTCGAGGTGTCCGTCGACGAGGCCGGCTTCCTCGTGACCGACTTCGGCGGCGGGCCGGAACGCTGGGTCGAGCGGGCGGACGACCCGCTCGTCTTCGACGCGGTCGACGGGGACGAGACGCTGGCGTTCCGCGAGCGCGCCGGGGAGATCACGCACCTCTTTCTCGGCTTTCACGCGTTCGAACGGGTTTCCTGGCACGAGTCGCTCTCCGTTCACGGACGCGTGGCAGGCCTCTCCGCACTCGGAATGCTCTCCGGCGCGGTCGGCTGGCCGCTCGCTCGAGCGAAACGGCGACTCGTCGGCGGTTCAGATGCCGAGACGGAAACGGAGACGAAAGCAGCGTCGGCCTCACAGAAGGCTCGATCCGACGACCGACCGACATCAGTCGACGGCGGTGCGTCGGCTACCGGCTCGAACTCGATGTCGGAGAGGGGGTCGCTGTCGACGCTCGAGGGCGACGCGGTGACGAGCGCGCTGTCCGAATCCCGCGCCCGGTGGATCGTCGGGGGTGCGATCGCGTGTCTGTTCGGGTTCGTCGTCGGTTTCGTCGTGCTGGGCGTCGTTTTCCAGCCGACGCTGTTGAGCGATCCGCCGCTCGCGTACGACCTCGTGTCCCTCCTGCCGATCCTCGGGGCGCTCGGGACGCTCGCGTCGATCGGTTGCACTGTCGTCGCGTGGCGCGAGGGATACTGGGGCCGGTTCTGGCGCGTCCACTACACGCTGGTTGTCGCCAGCGCGGTCGCGTTCTGCTGGCTGCTGTATTACTGGAACTTCCTGCGACTCCCGCTCTGACGATCCGTCCGCGGTACGACGCTTCGTCAATCGTCTCGCTCTATTCGATTCCACCAACAGGATAAGAAAACATCGACCGCTGCAGCGGGTGACGGTCGACGATTACCGAATCTTCTCGCCGACTTCGGCGTCGCCGTGGGTCGTCAGCAGGTCGGCCTCCTCGCCGGCCGCGAGGATCATGCCGTTGGACTCGACGCCGAACAGTTCGGCCTGCTCCATGTTCGCCAGCAGGACGCACTTCTCGCCGGGCAACTCGTCGAGGTCGTGCAGTTGCTTGATGCCGGCGACGATCTGTCGGGTCTCGAAGCCGATGTCGACCTCGAGGCGCGCGAGATCGTCCGCGCCCTCGATGCCCTCGGCCGATTCGATGCGGCCGACGCGGATGTCCAGTTCCTGGAAGTCGTCGAAGCTGATGCGGTCGTCGGCGAGCGGCTCGAGGTCGTCGACGTCTGCGTCTGCCATATCGTCGGCTTCGTCAGCCGCGGTATCGTCGCTTTCGGTTTCCTCGTCCTCGTCGTCTTCGGCCTCGGCGACGCGTTCCTCGAGTTTCTCGTTCAGTTCCGCGACGCGGTCGTCCTCGATCTTCTCGAACAGTTCGCCGGGTTCCTCGAAGTTCCGCGGCGGGGCCTCGAGCGCGTCCTCGAGGAGGGCGTCGGCGACCTCGCCGTCCTCGCCGAGTTGCTCCCAGAGGCGCCGGGCCTTGTCGGGCGCGATCGGCTCTATGAGGACGCCGACGGCCTTGGCGATCTGGACGCAGTCGCGGATGACCTGCGCTGCCGTCTCGGGCTCCTCGTCGGTGAGCTTCCAGGGCTCGTTGCGCTGGATGTACTCGTTGCCGAACTGGGCGAGTTCGACGGCGGACTGGCCGATTCCGCGGAGGTCGTAGTCGTTGACGGCTGCGCGGGCGTCGGCGATGGCGTCCTGGATGCGCTCGTGGACCTCCTCGGAGACGTCCGCGTCGGGCGTTCCCTCGTAGTTGCGGTAGGCGAACAGCAGCGAGCGGTACCAGAAGTTGCCGACGGTACCCACGAGTTCGCCGTTGACCTTCTCCTGGAAGGCGTCCCAGGAGAAGTCGACGTCCTGCTGGAGGCCGCCGGTCGTGGTGAGGTAGTACCGCAGCAGGTCGGGATGGAAGCCCTCGTCGAGGTACTCCTTGGCCCAGATCGCGCGGTTCCGGCTCGTCGAGAGCCCCTTGCCGTTGATGGTGATGAAGCCGGTCGCGGCGATCCCGCGGGGCTTGTTGTAGTCGGCGCCCTCGAGCATCGCGGGCCAGAAGATGGTGTGGTGCTGGATGATGTCGCGGCCGATGATGTGGACGATCTCGCCCTCGCCCTTCCAGACCTGCTCCCAGTCGTACTCGTCGGTTCCGACGCGCTCGGAGTACTGTTTGGTCGAGGCGATGTACTCGATGGGCGCGTCGACCCAGACGTAGAGGACGAGGTCGCTCTCGTCTTCGCCCTCGGCGGTGGGGTAGTCGATCCCCCAGTCCATGTCGCGGGTGATACACCAGTCCTGCAGCCCGTCCTCGATCCACTGCCGGGGCTGGTTGCGCGCGTTCGAGGTGCCCTCGAGGCCGTCAAGGAACTCCGTCAGGAAGTCGGCGAACTCCGAGACCTCGAAGAACTTGTGGGTGCGCTCGCGGTACTCCGCCGGGTTGCCGGTGATCGTGCTCGTCGGGTCCTCGACCTCGCCGGGCTCCAAGTGGCGCTGGCAGCCCTCGTCGCACTCGTCGCCGCGGGCCTTCTCGCCGCAGTAGGGACAGGTGCCCTCGACGTAGCGGTCGGGAAGGTACTGGTCGGCGTCGGGATCGTACGCCACCTGGATCTCCTTCTCGTAGATGTACCCCTGCTCGTCGAGCGTGCGGACGATCTCCTGGGTCAGTTCGGTGTTCGTCTCGTCGTGGGTGTGGCCGTAGTTGTCGAACTCGACGTTGAACTGCGGGAACGTTTCGGCGTACTGGTCGTGCCACTCGAGGGCGAAGTCCTCGGGGTTGACGCCCTCCTGCTCGGCGTTGACGGCGACCGGAGTGCCGTGCATGTCCGAGCCGCAGACGTAGGCCGTCTCCTGGCCGAGCGTCTGCAGTGCGCGGTTGAAGGCGTCTGCGCCGATGTAGCCCCGCAGGTGACCGATGTGAAGGTCCCCGTTCGCGTAGGGGAGCCCGCAGGTCACGACGGCGGGATCGTCCGTCGGAAAGTCGTCGTTGTGCGTGCTCATATTCGTGGTCTGTCGGTCGCGGGCGTAAAACCCGCCGGTTTCGATCGCGAGTCGGTCGGTTCGGTATCGGCCGATCGAGGGCCGAACGATACGCGTCGCTGCTGTATCGGATCGTTCGCGTCCGAGTTTCGACGCCGCGAACAAGACCGTATGACCGGTCGCATCGCGGCGCGTTCCCCCGGTGACGGCGCCGTCACTACATGCACGTTCGCATACCGCGAGGCATGCGACCGCGAGAATCGACGGAGGCGACAGCGCGCGTCGACATACTCACGCACGGCTACTCGTTCCGGCGGGATAACTGTTGACGATCGCCCGCCGACCGCGACCTCGAGGCGTCACCCCTCTCGAGCGGGTGACTCGACGCGCCAGACGTCCCGCAGATAGCCGGATCGACCGCCGATCAGGAGGAAGGCGCCGACGAGGCCGAAGCCGAGAAACGCCGTCATCGAGACCGCGCCGCTGAAGCCGAACGCCAGCGTGCCCGCGGCGCCGACCCAGGCGAGCCAGCCCAGCGCCTCCCACACGCGCCCGCCGTACAGCCGCCAGACCGCCAACGAGAGCAGGAAGCCGGCGACACCCGTGGCAACGACGAGCTGATCGAGGTCGAACGCCAGCGCCGACGCCGCTACCAGCGCGAAGCCGACGAGCGCGGCGGCGTCGATCCGATCCATCGCCATGCGAGGGGCTCGAGCGGGGAGCGTGAAACGGGTATCGATACGGCGTGAACGGACCGAAGGAGGCAGTACGACCGGCGTCAGTCGTCGCAGGCAACCGGCACGCTCGCGCGCACCTCGAGCCGGTCCAGATCGCCGACGAAGGAGGCGAGCATCTCGCGGGTGACGTGGGGCATACAGACGATTCGGAGTTCGTCGGTCGCGGTGCGGGAGATCCGCCACCCCTTCGCGCGGAGCGCATCGAACGTCGACCGGGGGACGTCGGCCGCGACCAGCGGCAGCGTCGGGTCGACGACGTCGTAGCCCCGTTTCTCGAGGGCGTCGGCGAGCCACTCGGCGTTGTTCCGCGAGCGGACGTACTGGCTACGGTAGCCACTTGGCCACAGCTCCTCCATTGCGGCGACAGCGCTTGCGACGCCGGCACCCGATCGGGTCCCGGTCAGGGTCGCCTGCGAGGTCGACTCGAGGTAGGGGGTGTCGACGGCGAGTTCGTCCAACAGTGCGGAATCGCGGACGAGGAGCCCGCCCGCGGGGACGGCCGCCTGCCCCATCTTGTGCGGATCGATCGCCATCGTGTCGACGGGCGCGTGGGAGAAGTTCCACTCGTAGTCCGTGAAGGGCAGGACGAAGCCGCCCCAGGCGGCGTCGACGTGGAGCGTGGCGTCGACCGAGCGGGCGATCTCGCCCAGTTCCGGGATCGGGTCGACGCGGCCGTACTCGGTCGAGCCGGCGACGCCGATCACCGCCGCGGTATCGTCGTCGACGGCGGCCCGGACCGCCCCGAGGTCGGCTCGGTAGCGGTCGTCGGTGGGGACGACCCGCAGGTCGACGCCCAGCAGGTCGGCGGCCTTCCGGAAGCTGAAGTGGGCCGACTCGGGCATGACGACGTTCGGCCGCGTCGCGTCGGCCCGCTCGCGGGCGATCCGGACCGCCTGAATGTTGGCCTCGGTACCGCCGCCGGCGATGTACCCCGACGGCTCCTCGAGGCCGGCGATCTCGCCGAGCATCGCGATCGCCTCGTCCTCGAGCGCCGAGACGGTCGGGTAGGTGCCGGGGTCGCCGGGGTTCGTCGCGAGAAACCGTTCGGCCGCCTCGCGCGCTACCGGGTGGGGCTCGGTACACATCGAGGAGAGCACCCGGTCGAACGCCTGCGGCTCGGTCTGCATATCACGTATGTGGACGTTCGATCGTTTATGCGTTGCGTTTATCGGCTCGTTCGGCGGTGCGCGGTGGACGTTTACGGCGGTTTCGGACGGTGATTCTGCCGGTACCGCTTCGATCGCCGACCGACGATCACCGGCTTCACTCGAAGCGATGGTCTCCAAGGGAGAATATTGATGCCGGATCGATCAAAACGTCCGGGTGATGCAATTCGTCCCGTCGCGGTTGCTCGAGCACGGCGGCACCGCGTGCGGCGCCGCCGTCCTCTTAGCGTTCGGGCTGCTCCAGGGAACCGAAATACAAACGCTCACGCTCGACCTGCTCGTCGTAACCGTCCAGTTCGTCGTCCTCGAGGCGCTGTCGGCGATGGCCGTCTTTACGTTCTTCGTCAGCCTGACGGGCCTGCTGTTGATCCGCGAAGTCTGGCAGTCCCGCGAGCCCCTCGAGAGCGTGACGGACGGCCCGCGACTGACCGCCGTCGTCCCCGTCTACCGGGATCACGCGGTGATGGACGTCAGCGTCGAGAGCCTCGCCGCAAGCGCCTACGAGAACCTCGAGGTCGTGATCGTCGCCGAGCCCAACGACGAGGCGACCGTAGAGCGGGCGCGCGAACTGGCGGCCGAGTACGACCCCGTCGAGGTACTGATCAACGGCGAGTCGGGATCGAAGGCGGGCGCGATCAACTACGCGGTCCGCGAGCGCGATTCCGATCACTTCGCGGTCTTCGACGCCGACGAGTGGATCGCCCCCGAGTTCCTGCCGACGGCGATGGGCCAACTGCTCGAGGGCGTGGACGTCTTCCAAGGGCGCCGAGTGCCGCGCCCGACCGGCCCCGTCGAGACGGTCGCCTACTGCGAGCGGATCGTCTTCCACGCCAGCTACAAGATGGTCGAACTGTTCGGTTTCACGAACTGCCGGAGTTCCTCGACCGCCTTCACCCGCGAGGCGATCGAACGGGTCGGCGGCTACGACGACGTGCTCACCGAGGATCTGGCCTTCGCCCACGCCTGCTACCGCGAGGGACTCGACGTCAGGCAGGCCCGCCACTGCACCAACACGATGGAAGCGCCCCACACGCTGCGAGACCTGTGGGGCCAGCGCAAGCGCTGGCGCGTCGGCCAGGTTGAAGTGTTGCACGCGACGCTCGTCGACTTCCTGCGCGGTCGAGCCGGCCGGCGTGGCCTCATCTCCGTCGGGCGCATGTGCTCGAGCCTGTTCGGGTGTCTCGTCACGCTCGTGCTCGTCTCGAAGCTGCTCCTGTTGCTCGTGCTCGGCGTCGAATCGGCGTTTCTCGTGCCGGCCGCGGCCCTGCTCGCGACGATCGGGCTGGTCGCCTGGCGCGACGCGCGCGACGGCCGCATCGACGACCTCGGCTGGAGCGTGCTGTTCGCGCCGCTGCTCTATCCCGCGTTCGGCGTGCTCACGCTTCGATCGCTACTCGAGTACTGTCTGAGCTGGGACGGACGCTGGTACCGGGTCGAAAAGACCGGCTCCTGATCGGCGGGGCGTTCGTCGGACCGGTCGAAACGGATTCGGACGCGTCGCCGACGGCTACGGTGTCGCGGTCCGGAACCGGAGTTCGATACCGTCCGGATCGGCGACGGCGAATCCGTCCTCCGTTTCGGTGAGCGCTTTTCCCCGATCCGAGAGTCGCTCCTCTAACGCCTCGAAATCCCGCGAATCCGGGACGACGACCTCGAACCAGGCCAGCCCCCGCCCCTCGGCCGGCTCCGTCCGCCGGTTCCACGTGTTCGCCCCGACGTGGTGGTGGTAGCCGTCGGCCGCCACGAACAGCGCGCCGGAGAGGTCCGCCCGCACGTCGAACCCGAGCGCGTCCGCGTAGAACTCCGCGAACGCCTCGAGCGAGGACACCTCGAGGTGGACGTGACCGACGTCGGTGCCCGACGGCGCGCGGTCGTCGCTCGCGGCGGCGGCTTCGATGCCGGCGAAATCCAGGGGATCGGTCGCCATCCGAACGCGACCGTCGTCGGTCGTCGGCCACTCCTCGCGCGGCCGGTCGCGGTAGATTTCGACGCCGTTGCCCGCCGGATCGGACAGGTAAAGCGCCTCGCTCACGAGGTGGTCCGCGGCGCCGTCGAGCCGCCAGCGATCCCGTATCCGCGCCAGCGCGGCGCCGAGCGCGGCGCGCGACGGCACCCTGAACGCGTTGTGGTAGAGCCCGGTCTCCGATCGCGCTCGCTCGGGCGCGTTCTCGTCGCGCTCTAAGACGAGCAGCGGCGCGTCGTCGACGCCGAGGACGGCCGTCGTCTCGTCGCGCCGCAGGACGGAGAGTCCGACGACGTCTCGGTAGAACTCGACGAGGTCCTCGAGCGCCGAGACGCGAAGCGCGGTTCGTCCGAGGTGCGTTCCGTCCGGGAGCGCGGTCGTATTTGCTGTGTTCATGTGGTAATCCTATCGTGCAGAGCGGCGGGTCGCGGCGCCTCACCGAACATCGTCCCGCTCCGCCCGCTCACACCGACCGATAGGACGTCCGTACTGTTGAGTGACTCGGCCGCAGGCGACGACTGCGACTCGAGTGGTCGACAAAAATGAGCGCCGAGCTGATCGGCAGCTCGTCTGGAAATTTCGGATTCGGTCAGCGCACCGACTCGAGCAGCAGTTTCTGCTCGACGCGCTTGACCTCGTGCTGGACGTCGCGGACGGCGTCGATGTTCGCCGAGATGGAACTGACGCCCTCGTTGACGAGGAACTGGACCATCTCGGGCTTCGACCCCGCCTGGCCGCAGATGCTCGTGGCGACGTCGTGTTCGCGGCAGGTCTCGATGACGTCGCCGATCAGGCGCAGCACCGAGGGGTGGAGTTCGTCGAACCGGTCGGCGACGTGCTCGTTGTTGCGGTCGACCGCGAGCGTGTACTGGGTGAGGTCGTTCGTGCCGAAGGAGGCGAAGTCGATCCCCGTCTCGGCCATCTCCTCGACCGACAGTGCCGCGGCCGGCGTCTCGATCATCACGCCCCACTTGCGCTTGTCCGGGTCGATACCTGCCTCCTGCATGAGTTGCTTGACCCGGTAGACGTCCTCGGCGTCGTTGACCAGCGGGAACATCATCTCGACGTTGTCGTAGCCCATCTCGTAGAGCCGGCGGAACGCCTCGAGTTCGTGGGCGAACACGTCGGGCCGGTCGAGCGAGCGCCGAATGCCCCGGTAGCCCAGCATCGGGTTGTGCTCCTGGGGTTCGTCCTCGCCGCCCTCGAGCTGGCGGAACTCGTCGGTCGGCGCGTCGAGGGTGCGGGTGCGGACGGGGCGGGGGTAGAACTCGTCGGCGACGTGGCGGATGCCCTGAACGAGTTCGTTGATGTAGGCGTCCTCGCCGTTCTCCGCGATGAACTTCGCAGGCGTCTGGTTCAGCGAGAGGATCATGTGCTCCATCCGGAGCAGGCCGACGCCGTCGGCGCCGGTCGCGGCCGCGCGCTCGGCGGCTTCGGGGATGGAGACGTTGACCTTCACCTCGGTCGCGGTCATCGGCTTGACCGGCGACTGCGGGCGCACCTCCTCGACGGGTTCGGTCTCCTCCTCGGGTTCGACGTTCTGCCCCTCGAGGACCTGCCCCTTGTCGCCGTCGAGCGTGACGACCTGACCGTCCTCTAAGATCGAAGTGGCGTTGGTCGTGCCGACGACGGCGGGGACGCCGAGTTCGCGCGAGACGATGGCGGCGTGGCTGGTCATGCCGCCCTCGTCGGTGATGATGCCCGAAGCGCGTTTCATCGCGGGCACCATGTCGGGCATCGTCATCTCGGTGACGATGACGTCGCCTTCCTTGACCTTGTCCAGGTCGTCGAGTTTCGTGACGATCCGCGCGGCCCCGCTGACGGTGCCCGGACTCGAGCCGAGCCCGTCGACGACGACCTCGCCGGCCTCCGCGGTATCGGTGCCTGCGTTCCCGCCGGAGTCGGCGGTCTGGACGCCGCCGCTGCCGTCGGTGACACCCTTCGCTTCGGCGGCGTCGACGGTGTCCTCGATCGGATCCGCGGCCTCGCCGCTACTGTCGTCGATGGTCGTGATCGGACGGGACTGGAGCATGTAGACGTCGCCCTCGACGATCGCCCACTCGACGTCCTGCGGCTCGCCGTAGTGGTCCTCGACGCGCTCGCCGAGGTCGACCAAGGCGTCGATCTCCTCGTCGCCGATGACGCGTGCGGTCTGTTTCTCGTCGGGGACCGGTCGTTCGACGGTCTCGCCGGTCTCCTCGTCCTTGACGTGCATCACCTTCTTCTCGGCGACGGTGACGTCGGCCGAGCGGTCGTCGCGCGTCACGGCGTAGTTATCCGGCGAGACGGCCCCGGAGACGACCGCTTCGCCCAGTCCCCAGGCGGCCTCGATGATCATCGTCGGATCGCCGGTCGAGGGGTGGCTGGTGAACATGACGCCCGACTTCTCGGCGTCGACCATCTGCTGGACGACCACGGCGATGTTCACGGCGGAGTGGTCGAACCCCTGCTCCTGGCGGTAGTAGATCGCCCGCTGGGTAAAGAGGGACGCCCAACACTCCCGGACGCGGTCGAGCAGGTCCGCCTCGGTGACGTTCAAGAAGGTCTCTTGCTGCCCCGCGAAGGAGGCGTCGGGCAGGTCCTCGGCCGTCGCCGACGAGCGCACGGCGACGAACGCCTCCCCGTCGCCGACCTCCCGATACGAGGCGAGGATCTCCTCGCGGAGGTCGTCCGGGAACGGCGTCTCGAGGATGAGTTCCTGGGCGCGGTTGGCGGCTTCGGCGAGGGCGCTCGAGTCGTCGACGTCGACGTCGACGGCCGCGAACAGCTCCTCGTCGATGCCCGCTTCCTCGATGAACGAGCGGTAGGTTCCCGCCGTGACGACGAAGCCCGACGGGACGGGGAGCCCCGCACCCGTGAGTTCCCCGAGAGAAGCACCTTTGCCGCCGACCCGCTCGAGATCGCCGGCGTCAATCTCGTCCAGCCAGAGTACAGCCATCTGTATCTCGGTGGTCATCGGAACGGCTAATGAAGGTTGCGAACGATCGTTATGGATAACAACTCGAAATCGAGTGAACCGACGCCGCAGCCCGGCCAGTACTGCCGGATCCGATAGCCGATGTAAGCAATATATCAGTATGGATAGCGAGATCTGCTCCCGCCGAACGAACGGCCGTCAGGCCTCGAGGATCTCGTCTTCCTCGTCGTCGGGAACGGCGATCGTCCCGTCCAGCGCGGTCACGCCGCGGCCGCCGACCCGGACGCCGTTCTCGAGACGAACGCGCACCAGTCCCGGCCGGTCGACGTAGTGACCCTGCTCGAGGCGAAGTTCCTCGGGGAAGTCGTCGTCGAACGCACCGAACCGGTCGAGATAGGCGGCGACGGCGCCGCTGGCGGTTCCCGTGACGGGATCCTCGGGGACGCCCGCACCGGGTGCGAACATCCGCCCGTGCAGCGTCGAGTCGCGGCCGAGCGCGTCGAAGGTGAAGAGGTAGATGCCGGTCGCATCGACCGAGTCGGCGAGTTCCTCGACGGCGTTCATGTCCGGATCGGCGTCGCCGAGATCCGAGAGGTAGGTAATCGGAACGATCAGAAACGGCAGTCCGGTCGAGGAAACGGCGAGCGGAATGTCGTCGCTGGCCCCCTCGAGCGCGGCCTGACTCACCCCGAGCGCGTCGGCGACGCGGTCGTAGCCGACGTCGACCTCGCGAATCCGGGGCTCGTCCTGGGTCATCCAGACCGTGCCGTCCTCGCCGACCTCGATCTCGAGGACGCCGACGTTCGTCTCGAGAGCGGTCGTTCCGGGCTCGAGCCCTTCGTCGTGGAGGTGGGCGAAAGAGCCTATCGTCGCGTGGCCGCAGAGGTCGACCTCCTGCGTGGGCGTGAAGTAGCTCACGCGGCGGTCCGCCTCGGGGTCGTCGCTCGAGCGCAGGAAGGCCGTCTCGCTGACGGCCATCTCGGCGGCGATCGACTGCATCTGGTCGTCCGAGAGCCCGTCCGCGTCCGGCACGACGCCGGCGGGGTTGCCGGAAAGCGGTTCGTCGGTGAAGGCGTCGACCTGCACGATTCGCGTCGTCTCCATACGCCATCGGTCGGTCGAGCGGGGTATGAATGCTCTGACAGCGATTCGAACGGGAGGGCGGTTGCCGCTCGAGCGTTCGGGTAGGGACTTCAATAGTCTAACTGCACAGCGCGAAGACCCATCGGGGGCTCGGGCGTATTATGTTACGATGCCAATACGAACGCGGTGGCCGTCGACCGACGCTCGCATCGACTCGACGGCGCAAACGGACGAGACGACTCTTGGCAACCGGGTGTGGCTCATCCTCGGTGCGACGGCGCTGGTGCTCGTCGTGACGAGCGCACTGATCACCGGGTACGTCGCGACGATCGGCGAGCCCGGACTCGAGCCCCCGCCGGGAGTGATCTACGGCGCTGTCGGAATCGGACTCTCGGCGGCACTCGCGCTCCTGTGGCGGCGCTTCGACGAGCCGGAGCGACTGGCCGCGTTCCCGCTGCAGCGACCGAGCCGCGCCGAACTGGGCTGGACGGCGGTCTGTGTTCCGCTCGGTATCGGTGCGTTTCTCGTCGGGGAGTGGGTCGCGGGGCTGTTCGGGTTCGAACTCACCCCGTTCTACACCTACGACCTCGGCGATCCCGCGACGCTAGCCGGCGTCGCGTTCGGCGTCGTTCTCGTCGCCCCGCTCGTCGAAGAGTTGCTGTTCCGAGGTGCGCTCGTCGGCGCGCTCCTCGGACGGGGCTGGTCGCTGCTCACCGCCAGCGCGGGATCGATCGTCGTCTTCGCCGGCTATCACGTGTTCGCCCTCGGTGTGGCGGGCGTCGCCGCCATCGCGGCGTGGAGCGTCTTCCCGACGGTGCTCCGACTCCGGTTCGACAACCTGACCGGCGCCTGGCTCTTGCACCTGTGTAATAATATTTTCGCGTACGTGATCGTGACTGCAGTTCTAGTCTGAGTTGCGAACGGTCCACGACGGTTTCACCACTCAGCAGCGGTGAACCGACGGAACGATCGCCCGCACTAGCTCCCGCTCCGCCCGTCGAAGAATGTCGGATGCAGTGCTTTCGGTACACTCGAGCGCCGCGGCGATAGCCGCGAGCGACGTCTCACGCGGGATTTCGTAATACCCGCGCTCGAGTGCGATCCGGACGGCTCGATACTGCCGTGCCGTCAATCGGCCCGTGAGCCGGTGGCCGTGCCCGCGGTAGTCCCCGATCTCCTCGATCTCGATCGTCACTTCGTCCGACAGTTCGTCGACGACGGTACGGAGGTCGTCGAACTCCCCGAGCAGCGTGAGACGACTGCTCCCGTCCTCGATGACGACCGGCGGCACGTGAATGAAGTCGTGAGCCAGAAAGACGGTCCACCACGAAACGGTCTCCTGCGTTCGCTCCTCCTGAAGGTACACGTAAAATCGGTCCTCGTCGATCGCCCGAATCTCGTAGGCGACGATTTCGGCGACGTCCTCGAGCGCCGCCTCGTACGCGTCCCGATTTCCGATCGCAAAAATAAGCTGGTTGAGGACCTCGTTTCGACTCATACGCCAGTTGAGCAGTTCCTCGCGGACGACCTCGTCGTCGGCGGCGAGCCGTCGATTCAGGGGAGACTGTTCCGACGGTGCTCGTTCGACGGTAACGTCGACGAATCGCATCGGGTACCCTACGTGGCAGAGGTCCAATAATCCACCTGCTGAACCCGTCAGGAATCGCCCTCGATCGTTCCGGGTCGGAGCCGGTCGTCGTACGGACTGTTAAACGTCGGTCCCGGCGAACCGCAGGAGGGGTGCGGTTACACCGATGCATCGGAACAGCAGACCCGTATCAGTCGTCTCCCGCGTGTTCGACGGACGATTCCTCACACGCGTCGACCTCCGGCAACGCGTCCGAACCGGAACGGTGAGTGCCGGTCGGCGGCAGGTTCACGTCCGCCGCCGCCGACGACTCGAGATCGGTCTCCGTGTCCAGTCGTTCCATTTCACCGCCGTCCCGTGCGTCCTGGTCGATCCGCATCGAACAGAATTCGGCGCCGCACATCGAGCAGAAGCGCGCTTCCTTGTAGTTGTCCTCCGGCAGCGTCTGGTCGTGGTAGTCTCGAGCGCGGTCGGGATCGAGCGCCAGGCGGAACTGCTCGCGCCAGTCGAAGTCGTAGCGCGCCTCCGAGAGGGCGTCGTCCCAGTCGCGCGCGCCGGGCCGCTCGCTCCCGACGTCGCCCGCGTGGGCGGCGATCCGGTAGGCCGCGAGGCCGTCGCGGACGTCTTCCTCCTCGGGGAGGCCGAGGTGCTCCTTGGGCGTGACGTAACAGAGCATCGCCGCGCCGGCCTGGGCGGCCATCGCGGCCCCGATAGCGCTGGTAATGTGGTCGTAGCCGGGTGCGATGTCGGTCACGAGCGGCCCGAGCACGTAAAACGGCGCACCGTCGCAGACCTCCTGCTGGCGTTCGACGTTCTCGGCGACCTTGTGCATCGGGACGTGACCCGGCCCCTCGACCATCACCTGGACATCGTGCTCCCAGGCGCGGCGGGTGAGTTCCCCGAGCGTGTCGAGTTCTGCGTACTGGGCCTCGTCGCAGGCGTCGGCCAGCGAGCCCGGTCGGAGGCTGTCCCCGAGGCTGAACGTGACGTCGTGCTCGGCGAAGATCTCGCAGATTTCGTCGTAGACCTGAAAGAGCGGGTTCTGCTCGCCGCGTGCCTCCATCCACGAGGCCATGATCGAGCCGCCCCGCGAGACGATGCCGGTCTTCCGGCCGTCGGTCAGCGGCAGGTGCTCGGCGAGGATGCCGGCGTGGATCGTCATGTAGTCGACGCCCTGCTCGGCCTGCTTTTCGATGATCTCGAGCAGCAGGTCCGTCGTAATCTCTTCGGGACTCCCCGCCTGCTTGACCGCCTCGTACAGCGGCACCGTCCCGATCGGTACCGGCGAGTGTTCGACGTGGGTCTCGCGGATCTCGTCCAGATTCGCCCCAGTGCCGAGGTCCATCACCGTATCCGCGCCGTAGTGGACCGCGGTGTGGAGCTTCTCGAGTTCCGTCTCTATGTCGCTGGTCGTCTCGCTGTTGCCGATGTTGGCGTTGACCTTGGTCGCGAACTCGCGGCCGATGACCATCGCGTCGAGGGCGTCGTGGTTTCGGTTGGCTGGGATGACAGCCTGTCCCTCGGCGACCTGCTCCCGGACGAATTCGGGGTCGCAGTTCTCGCGCTCGGCGACGCGCTCCATCTCCTCGGTGACCGTGCCGTTTCGGGCGGCGGCAATTTGGGTGTTCGCCATCGATAACTAGGTTGTATGATCTAGTTATAAATAGTTGTCCCGTCACCTCGAACGGGCGTATCGCTCTCGAGTCGTTCGAAAACGAAACAATTGGCGGTAGGAGTGTCCGGGACGTCTCTCGACGACGGTTAGCTTTCGGATAGAACGCGATTGCGAGGACCTGCCTCTGCGCCTCGAGTGCCGGCCTACTGGTTATCGGGGACTAGTTGTGTGACCCCCAGTAGTCGGGCGGGGTCACGTGTTCGGTTCGGACGAGTCGGACAGACCCGACCGGTAACGATCGAGATTACTCGAGCGTCGCGATCGGCCCGCCGCGAACCCGGATCGTCACCGACTCCGTCGCGTCCTCGGGAACCGAAATCGGCAGCGTCGCCGCCGCTCGGTCGTCGTCCGCGGCGATCGTCGCCGTCGTCCGTTCCGCGGCGACCTCGAGCCAGTACTCGCCCGGCTCGCCGGCGACCGTCGCGGTGGCGTCGACGGTCGCACCCGGTCGCAGTTCGCCGTCGAAGTGGAGCGCCTCGAGCGTCAGATCGGGGGTCTCGAGGTCGACTGAGACGGTGCGATCGAGGGTCGTCACGGAGACGGGGACGCCGTCGTCTTCGCCGTCGTCTTCGCCTTTGCCTTCGTCTGTGTCTTCGTCGCCCTCGTTCTCCCCTCCGCGGCCGCCCCCGCCGCCGGTCCCGTCAGGCTCCGTGGTCAGGATCTCGACGCCCAGTTCGGCCTCGACGTTCGCGATCCGGTTACAGATCGTCTGGCGGGCCGAACCAGCAAAGAGGAGGCCGACCAGGGTACCGTCCTCGAGGAAGACCGCCGAGCCGCTGTCGCCGGGTTCGGACATCGGCCCGGCCACGAGCTGTTCGCGCAGCGTCACCACGCCCTGCTCGCCGAAGTCGACGCGGACGCTCGCGCCGGTCGCCTCGATATCGGCGCTCGAGACGCCCGTCGTGCGGCCGGTCTTCGTCACGGTCTCGCCGCGGAGGCCGCCGTAGTCCTCGCGGCGGACGCCGGTCGGCCACGCGTCCTCGAGTTCGAAGTACGACGCCGACTCCCGATCGGGGTCGACCGATCGGGCCGCGACGTCGACGCGGACGCCGTCCTCGACGGGGACGTAGCCGACGAGGTCGCCGACTTCGTCGTCGCGGTCGCCGCCGTCCTCCGGCGAGGGTTGGAGGATCGCCTCGCCGAGGTCGGCCGCGTTCGAGCGGGCGTAGACGTGGTTGTTCGAGAGGCGCACGAGGTCGCCGGCCTCGACGTCGTTGCGCCAGGTTCCGTTTCCGGCGTCCGGTTCTTCGACTCGCGCCGGGTACGGTCCGCCGGTACCGGCCGTCGAGTTCGCGTTGATCTCGCTGACGCCGGCGGGGACCGGGCGGTGACGATCCGTCCGTCCCGGAGCGGCTTCGGGAACCGGCTCGAGGACCGAGAGGGCGTCGAACCCCTCTCGGTCCTCGTCGTAGCCGGAGTCGACGACCGAGACGCCGACGTCGTCGCCGGCGGCGGCGACGCGCTTCTCGACGTCGTCTTCCTCGGCGAGGCAGTCCTTCGGACGCTTCTGCGAGACGAAGACGGTCACGCGGTGCTCGTCCGCGTCGTAGTCGACGCCGATCACGTTCTCGCACTCGAGGAGGTACTCGTAGTCCTGCGTGGAGGGCATCGCTACCGAAACCGTTCGTGTTTCCAACGGATATAGCTAGGTACTATTATATGAGGTGCGACTGCGATCGGCCGACCGTATTCAGCCCACTTATGAGGATGCCGCCCGCTCACTCGAGTAGGTGGCCACCAGATGTCCGACTTACCGGACGATTTCGACTGTACGATCACGAACTGGGAGTACATTTACGGCCTCTGTCGCGACGTCAGCGACGACGTGCGCCGCGACGAGTTCGAACCGGACGTCATCGTCGCGCTCGCCCGCGGCGGCTGGTTCGCGGGCCGGTGCCTCTGCGACTTCCTCGGACTGAACGACCTGACGAGCCTGAAGATGGAACACTACGTCGGCACCGCCGAGAAGACCGGGGAGCCGACCGTCCGCTACCCGATGCCGGAGGGAAGCGTCGAGGACAAAGACGTGCTCATCATCGACGACATCGCCGACACCGGCGGCTCGATCAAGCGCGCCTACGAGTACGTCGACGACCGCGGGGCCGGCGAGGTCCGCACCGCGACGCTGCAGCTGCTCCAGACCAGCGAGTTCGAACCCGACTACGTCGGCGAACAGCTCGAGGAGTGGACCTGGATCGTCTACCCGTGGAACTTCATCGAGGACATGGTCGACCTGATCTCGGGGGTCATGGACCAGGCCGACCAGGAGTCGTTCACGCAGGAGGACATCCGACACTATCTCTCGGAGTTCCACGGCGTCGACCGCATCGAGATGGAGATTGCCCAGCCCAATCGCATCCCGGAGGTCATCTCCGAGATGGAGCGCCGGGACGTCATCGAGGGGAGCGGTCCGGGCGAGTGGCGGCTGGCCGAGTAAGCCGGTCGGCGACCCGCTCTGCCGTCACTCCTCGAGCAGGGGCCACGAGACGTTCGCCCCGATACAGAGCGCACCCACGGCGACGGCAGCAGTCGCGAACAGCGGGTTCAACAACCCGAGCGCGGCGACCGGAATCGCGATCGCGTTGTAGACGAGCGCCAGCGCGAGGTTGCGCCTGACGCGCCGACGCGCCGCTGCGGCCAGCCGAAAGGCCCGTTCGACCGCGGACAGGTCGTCCTCGACGATCGCGAGATCCGACGCGTCCGAGGCTAACGCCGTGCCGCTCCCGAGCGAGATACCCAGGTCGGCCTCGGCCAGCGCGGGCGCGTCGTTCGTCCCGTCGCCGACCATCGCGACGCACCCCTCCCGCTCGAGGCGCCGGACCGCTTCGGTTTTCCCTTCAGGAGGGACGCCCGCGAACACGCGGTCGACGGCG
This sequence comes from Halopiger xanaduensis SH-6, assembly GCF_000217715.1. Lineage (GTDB taxonomy): Archaea > Halobacteriota > Halobacteria > Halobacteriales > Natrialbaceae > Halopiger > Halopiger xanaduensis. The sequence continues at coordinate 3,241,349 of NC_015666.1, read as the reverse complement.
TCGTGACCGCTGAAGAACTCGGTCGCCGCCCGCTCGTCGCCCGTCAGGACGACGACCTCGATCCCGTTCTCGTGGAGGCTCGAGACCGTCTTCGCCCAGTCGTCCCTGGGTTCGTCGCCGACCACGACGAGCCCGTCCGCGCGGCCGTTTCGCCCGACGACGATCGGCAGATTGCCGGCGCTGCGGGCGCCCTCGAGTCGCCGCTCGAAATCGTCCTCGAGTTCCCACCCGCGCTCCCGAAAGAGGTCGGGATGGCCGACGAGTAGCCGATCGCCATCGATACGCCCGGAGACGCCGGTGCCGTGGTTCTCGAAGTCCCGAACGGAGAGGCTCGAACCGCCGTCGGGACGAACCGCCTCGTCGCCGTCAGTATCGGAACCGCCGGCGTCACCGAACGCCGCCGCGATTGCCGTCGCCGCCGGGTGAGATGCTCGACGTTCGAGCGCCGCGGCGGCAGCCAGGAGGTCGTCGGGCGCGTCGGCCTCGAGAACCGTCATCTCGCCGGTCGTGAGCGTCCCGGTTTTGTCGAAAACGACGGTGTCGACGTCGCGGAGCCGCTCGAAGACGGTTTCATCGAAGACGACGATTCCCTGCTCCATCGCGTCCCGGATGTTGGCGGCGACGGAGGCCGGCGTCGCGAGGCCGAGCGCCCACGGGCTCGCGACCATGATCGTCAGGAGCGCGGCCAGTGCGGCGGTCGCGGGGTCGCCGATCTGGAGGAACTGTACGGCGCCGACGGCGACCGCGGCGCCGAGGACCAGCGGTGCGACCCGCACCGCGAGCGCGTCGGCGTGGCGCTGCACACCGTGGGCGGCGCTCTGGAGGTTCCAGACGACCTCCGTCAGGTGCTCGATGCTGCTTTCCGTCGCCGGGCCGACGTCGACGACCGCCGCGCCGTCGGTGACGACCGAGCCGCCGATCACCTCGTCGCCCGACTCCTTCGCGACCGGGAGCGACTCGCCGGTGACGACCGCCTCGTCGACCGTGCAGGTGCCGTCGACCAGTACGCCGTCGACGGGCACGCGCTCGCCCTCCCGGACGAGCACGCGGTCGTCGGGCTCGAGGTCCGCGACCGAAACGTCGGTCGTTCCGCCGTCGGACTCGAGCACGCGGGCCGTATCGACCTGCGAGACGGTGAGGTCGGTGAGCCGCTCAGTCGCTCGACGCTTGACCGTCGCCTCGGCGAAGATCGCACCCATGACGAGGGCGGCGACGACGATCGTGAGGTCGTAGTAGAGGTCAGTCCGGCCGAGGAAGAAAGACGCGGTTCCGTAGACGTACGCGCTGACGATCGTGAGCGCGGCGAGCAGTTGCGTGTTCGGTCGGCGCAGTTTCAGACTGACGTACGCGCCGCGCAACAGCGGGAGCCCGGTCAGGTAGAGGACGACGCCCGTAACGACGGAAAACAGCGGCAGGAAGAGGAGGTTGTCGAAACCCGTGAACGCGGTATCGTAGTAGCGCAGCGGTCCCCAATCGGAGTAGGCTGCGAGGAACATCGGGTAGAAGACGGCGGCGTAGGGAACCAACAGGAAGGAGCCGAAGACGATGCCGGCGACGTACTGAATCTCGAGGAAGTCCTCGCTGCGACGCTTTCGCAGCCCGCTCATCTCTCGCGCGCGACGGGTGGCGCCCGCGTCGTCGTCGGCCGTCGCCTCCTCCCGGAGGTAGGCCGTGTAGCCGAGCGTACTCAGCGCACCTCGCAAGTCCGACTTGGAGATGCGATCGGGATCGTAGTCCACCCGGACGGCCTCGGTGACGTAACTCGCCGCGGCGTCGGCGACCCCCTCCCGCTTCTCGGCGACCGACTCGAGGAACGACTCGCAGGTCGCCGAGTGCATGCCGTCGACGCGGAAGTACGTTCGCTCGAGGTCGTCTTCGTTCTCGAGCGCCTCGCTCTCGTCGCCGTGTCGCTCGTCGCTACGGACTGCATCGCCGGCGTCGGCCTCTGCGGGCGCCTCGAGCGCCACATCGATCTCCCGACAGCCGCTCGAGCAGTACGTGTCGCCATCCGTCGCCGCGCTCGCGTCCACCTCGTCGGCGTCCGGTTCGGCAGCGACGACCGTTTCCGGAAGCGGACGCCCGCACAGCGGACACCGCGGCTCGTCGGCTCGCACGTCCGATGACGATGCCACACCGGGAGTGCGCGCTCGAGGACAATAACGGTAGTCGACATCCGTCGGTTGGCGTGACGGTACGGTCCGTTGGAAGCACGAAGATCACTCGGCGACGGGTTCGCCGTCGGCCTCGGTCGGCTCCGGGGCCTCGGACTCCGGATCCGAATCGACCCCCTCCTCGTCGACGATCGCTTCCTTCCAGGTGCCGCGAGTGAACCACGCGACGGCCGCGGTCGCGCCGGCGACGTCGCCGAGGACGACGGCCGTCCAGATGCCGGTCGTCCCCCAGCCGGCGACGAAGATCAGGTAGTAGGCGACCGGGATGCGGACGATCCAGAGACCGAGGATGGCGAAGGCAAGCGCCGTTTTCGTGTTCCCAGCGCCGCGGAACGCCCCCTGAATCACCTGCATCACACCCATGAAGACGAAGGCGAACGCGGCGAACTGGAGGTAGGTCGACCCGTACGCGATCGTCGCTTCGCGTCCCTCCTCCTCGGCGGTGACGAACACGGAGACGAACGGCTCCGGGAAGAGGTACGCGAACAGTCCGGCGACGGCCATGATCGCCGCGACGACGCCGGCGCCGAGCCAGACCGCTCGCTCCGCTCGGTCGGGTCGGTCGGCGCCCAAGTTCTGCCCGACGATCGAGTCCATCGCCTGTCCCATCCCTAGCGCGGGGAGAAAGGCCAGCGAGATCAGCCGGTTCCCCAGCCCGTAGGCTCCGACGACCGGCGGCGGGAACGTGACGACCATCGCCGTCATCCCCGTCAGCGCCAGCGCCGTCATCGACTGCTCGAGCGACGTGGGCACGCCCAGCCGGATGATCTTGCGGACGTACTCCAGTCGCGGCCGGAGGTGTTCGGCCCGAATGTCGGGCCCAACGTCGGTGTAGTACAGCAAGTAGAAGCCGATCGCCGTCGCGATCGCTCTCGAGAAGGCGGTCGCCAGCGCGGCGCCGGCCATTCCGAGGTGCGGCAGCGGGCCGACGCCGAAGATAAGCAGCGGGTCGATGACGACGTTGATCAGGACGCTGACGAACATCACGCGCATCGGCGCGTACGTGTTGCCGTAGCCCCGCATGAGCGAGACGAACACGAAGAAGCCGAAGACGAACGGCAGGCCGAGGAAGAAGATCTGCAGGTACTCCGCGGCCAGCGGGATGATCTCGGCCTGCGTATCGGCGTCCGCGGGCAGGACCGAGAGCATCGGCTCGGTCGCAATATAGCCGAGCAGGCCGAGTCCGATCGCGACCAGCGAGACGAACGAGATCGTCTGTCCGGCGATCAGCCCGCCCTCGCCGCTTTCGGCGCCGGTGTGCTGAGCGACCAGGATCGCACCGGCGGTCGTGAAGCCGCCCCCGACCGCGATCAGCAAGAAGAGGAGGGGAAAGGCGAGGCTGATCGCGCCGACGGCGTCGGGCGACAGCGCGCCGAGCCAGAAGGTGTCGCCGACGTTGTACGCGACCTGCAACAACTGAATGACGACCAGCGGCCACGCCAACTCGAACATCGGTCGGACGAGGGAGCCGTCGGTCAGATTTCCCTCGTCCGATACTCCACCGGACGACATACCCGTATCCTCTCGAGCCGAGCACTTGACCGCTCGTGAGATGTGGTATCGATGCACAATAATAAGGAGGAATCGACAGTCGCCACTCGAGAACGGCGTTCGAATCGGCCGATATTTGAATCCCGGCCGACCCACTAGCAAGCATGACGATCGGAGTCATCGGCGGCAGCGGCATCTACGAAGCGCTGCCCCTCGAGAACACCCGGAAAGAGGAGGTATCGACGCCCTACGGCGAACCCAGCGACGCGGTGACGCTCGGCGAACTCGCCGGGAAGGAGGTCGCCTTCCTGCCGCGCCACGGCGAGGACCACCAGCACGCGCCGACCGACGCCTCGTACCGAGCGAACATCTACGCGCTCAAGTCCGTCGGCGTCGACCGCGTCATCGCGACGAACGCGGTCGGCAGCCTCCGCGAGGACCTGCCCCCGCGGACGCTGGTCGTCCCCGACCAGATCTTCGACCGCACCAAACACCGCTCGCCGTCGTTCTTCGGCGACGGCATGGTCGTCCACATGGGCTTTGCCGACCCCTACTGTCCTGCGATGGTCGATCACCTCTCGAACGCCGCGGCCGAGGCCACCGACGACGGCACGAAGACCGAGGAGGGCGGCACCTACGTCTGCATCGAGGGGCCGCAGTACTCCACCCGCGCGGAGAGCGAATTCTACCGCGATCAGGGCTGGGACATCGTCGGCATGACCGCCATCCCGGAGGCCAAACTCGCCCGCGAGGCCGAACTGAGCTACGCCACCGTCGCCGGCGTTACCGACTACGACGTCTGGAAAGAGGACAACGAGGTCACGCTCGAGGAAGTCCTCGCGAACGCCGAAGCGAACCAGGACGCGATCAACGAGGTCGTCGAGCACGCCATCCGAACGATGCCCGAGGACTTCGAAAGTAAGGCCTGGTCGGCCCTCGAAGGGACGATCAACACGCCTGCGGACGCGATCCCGGAAGAGACCCGAGAGCGCGTCGACCTGCTGGCCGGCGACTACCTCGACTGACCGGTTCCGGCCAGCGGTCTGCGATCCTCAAAGGCCGAGCGAGGTCAGTCGAGGACGTCCTCGATGTCCCGCTCGAGGGACTCGATGCTCGCTTCGATGTTTTCGACCATCGCCGTCTGCTGTTCGGTCGCGGCGGCGACGTCCTGCACCGAGTCCGCCACCTCGTCCCCGCGCTCGGCGACCGAATCGACCATCGTCGCGATCTCCTCCGCACTCGCGGCCTGTTGGTCGGTCGCGGTCGCGATCTCGGCGATACCCTGATCGGTGTCCTCGATGGCGTCGAGAATCTCCCGCTGGTTCTCTACGACGGTCTCGATGTCGGTGACGACGCTCCCGATCTCTTCGTTGGTCGCCTCCACGCTATCGACCGTCTCGAGCGTGGTTTCGCGAACCTCCGTGACGATCCGTTCGATCTCGTCGGCACGCTCCTTCGACTGTTCCGCGAGGCTCTTGATCTCGTTCGCGACGACGGCGAACCCGTCGCTCGAGGCGTCGCTGTGGGCCGCCTCGATGTTCGCGTTGAGCGCCAGGAGATTGGTCTGATCGGCGATGTCGTTGATAACCTCGACGATGTCGTCGATCTCGTCGATCCGCTCGGCTAACTTCGTCGCGTCCGCGGCGACGTCGTCCGCCTCCGCGGCGACGTCGTCCATCGCCTCGAGCGTGTCCTGAGCCGTCTCGACCGACTCCTCGGAGAGGGTGCGCGCCTGTTCGCTCTGGCTGCTGACCTCCTCCGCGCTGGAGGCAATCTCCTCGACGGTCGCGCTGAACGTCGATACTTCGTCCTGAACGTCTCCGAGGCTCTCGGACTGGTCCGCAGCGAGATCGCTGATTTCTTGGGAGTTTTCAGCGACGTCCGTCGTCGACGCCTGGAGTTCGTCGACGGCGCCTTCGACCTCGTCGCTCATCTGCTCCTGGAGGTGTCGGATCTGCTCCTGTTGTTCGACGAGCGTCGTGACACGCGTGAGAACCTCGACGGCACCGACGACGTCGCCGTCCGGCGTCGTGATCGGCACCCCGAGCGCTCGCGCGTGCGCCAGCTCGCCGTCGGCCGTTTCTGCGGACCGGATCTCCTCCTCGCGGATGACCCGGCCGGTTCGGAGAACCTCCTCGGCGAGCGTTTCGTCCTGTCCTTCCGTTCCGAAGACGTCGTAGGCGTGCTGGCCGACGACCTGCTCGGACGGGTAGCCGGTGAGCCCCTCCGCGCCGGCGTTCCAGTCCGTGATGTATCCGCCTTCGTCGACGATAAAGGCCGGTTCGGGAAACGTCTCGACAAGCGAGGTAAAGGCGTGGCGCCAGAACGAGGCGAGATCCGCATCCGTCTCCGGTTCGATATCGTGGGTCGGCTGCGTTCGAGTCTTCATTGGATTCTGCCGAAGACACTCCCCTGAACCCCCTTATAGACGATGGCGAAATCGATTCGGTGACAACCGACGGCAACCGGACGCTGTTTCGAATCGTCCCTCTGGACGCGCTCGTCGATCGCATCACTGCTGGCCGAAACCGCGATTTAGACGGGAGGGAGGCGGGATCAGTCCACCGCGCGTTCAGTGCTGGCGCTGCGGTTGCCATCGTTCTCAGCCGCCTTCTCGTTACTGCGATCACTCCCGTCACCGTCCCCGTCTTCAGCCGTCGGAGCCCCGCCTTCGAGTTCGCGCCCGTACTCGCGCCGGTCCCGTGGCGCGACCGCACAGTCCTCGCAGTAGATGTTCTCACCCGACTCGAGCACTGCGATCGTCGAGCCAAAGAGGACGCGCCGGCGCTCGTAGCGTCGATACTCGCCGCCCGGCGCGGAACGACCGCACTCGTTGCAGTCGACGATCTCGGATTCGATCCGCCCGGTCCGGACCTCGCGTTTCGTGCCGATCGTATAGACCGGGTCGCTCGAGGCCTCGGCGGCCTGCCAGCAGACGAGCAGGCCGACGACGAACAGGAGCGCGCCCACCCACCAGTAGCCGAGTAGTGTCGGAACGAAAAACAGCGACGCCAGAATCCAGCACCACAGCAGCGCGAAGCCGACGTGATCCGCGACGCGACGGAGGCCATCGGCGACGCTGCGACTGCGGCCGGGACGTGTCATTCGTGTAACGGTCTACTCGGGTCGCGAATAATCCTTTCGACGCGGAACGTTCCGGTGTGTTCGCAACGCGACGCCGAAGTGGGCGCGGGTCGTCCTCACCGATTCGCCGGGCCTCCAAGCGGATCGGATCCGGATCGAATCGACCATCGAGGGATCGGAGACCGAACTCTACGGCCAGGAGCCGGGCGCATGGGCCGACTCGTGGGCGACCGTCGCGCTGTATCCCGAGGGCGAGCAGGTCGTCGTGACCGCCATTAGCGACGGCGAGGAGACGATCGTCCATCGCGAGCATTACCTCACGGAATCCGAGTCGGAATCCGAATCCGACACGGACGACGATACCGACGCCTGATCATTGATACGCTGCACTGGAAGCGAAACGCGATCGCCGATCACCGACCCCACTCAGTCCGCGACCGCCTCTTCCGGTTCGACGTCGACGGTCGGTCGCTGGATCCAGAGATCGCCAAACAGTTCGTCCTGCTCGAGTTCGATTCGGCCGCGGTGGGCGAGAAAGAGCAGCGCGAGATAGGTCATCACGCGCGAGCCGCCGACCTCGTCGATCTCGGCGTACAGCACCTCCTCGCGGCCCCGTTCGTACTGGTCCTCGAGCGCCGCTTCGACGTCGTCGATGACGGTCTCGATATCCTCCTCGTGGGTCGTGTGCGTGACGTCGTCGCTGGTCGGTTCGTCGTCGACGCGGAACTGGTCCTCCGAGTGGTAGCTCAGCTCCTGCACGCCGCGGTCGTACCCCCGCGGCGAGTCGCTGGTGTCGTAGCTGCGCGACTCCTTCCACCAGGAGTCCCGCTCGGCGCTGCGTAGCTCCCGCACCAGTTCGTCGAGCGTTTCCGGCTTCCCGCGGGCGTGCTTGCGCTCGAGGCGCCGTTCCATCTCGTTCTCGAGGTTCTCGACAGGGTCGAAGCCGGGCGGGTGGCCGCCGGCGTCGTCACCGCCTTCGGCGCCGTCCATCGGTCCCTCGTCCGCGAAGGGCGCCTCCCACGGGGGCAGTTCCTCCTCCTCGGGTTCGTCGGGCGCGAACAGTTCGTCGCTTTTCATCCGCAGGAGGACGCTCGCGTAGAATAAGGCTCGTCCCGAGGTTCGCAGGTCGGCGTCGTCCAGCGCCTCGAGAAACTTGTCGGTGACGCGGACGACGTCGATGTCCCAGGGGTCGATCTCGCCGTTTTCGGCGAGCTGGACGAGAAGTTCGACGGGTTCGACTTCGTCGTCCTCATCATCCGCGTCGTCGGTGTCCCCCTCGGCCGTCGGCGTCTCCGACTCGAGTCCGGCGTCGGACTCCGAGAACGCGAGGACCGTCTCGTCGGCGTCGGCGTCGGCGTCGCTCGAGTCGCTCGAACCATCCGAACCGGGGCGCTCTCGGTCTTCGTGCCCCGCGATGTTCAGCGGGATATCGTCGTCACCGCCGTCGGTACGAACCTCGCGGTAGAAATCCTCGCGCGTCGTCTCGTCGTCTCGCGGATCGCGCTCCTCCCTAGTCACCGACCGGCACCTCCTCGGTCTCGCCGTCGCCCTCGCTACTCAGGTCGATGCCGGTCACCGCGCTCACGTTGTCCTGCTGCATCGTGACGCCGATCGCTCGCTGGGAGCGGTCGAGCATCGCCGAGCGGTGCGAGACGACGACGAACTGGGCCTCGTCGGCAAGTTCCTCGACCATCTCTCCGATCCGCTCGGCGTTGACGGCGTCGAGGAAGGCGTCGACCTCGTCCAGCGCGTAGAACGGCGCCGGGTTGTGCCGCTGGATCGCGAAGATGAACGCCAGCGCGGTCAGAGACTTCTCCCCGCCGGACATCGCGTCGAGACGCTGGATCGGCTTGTCGCCCGGCTGGGCCTTCATCGTCAGCCCGCCGTCGAAGGGATCGTCCTCGTTCTCGAGGTGCAAGGTGCCGGTCCCCTCCGAGAGCTTCTCGAAGATCTCCGTGAAGTGCTCGGAGATGGCCTCGTAGGCCGTCATGAACGTCTCTTTCTTCTGGGTCTCGTACTGCTCGATCCGGTCGCGAATGCCCTCGGCCTCCTCGACGAGCGTGTCCTTCGCGTCCTCGAGTTCCTCGAGATCCTCGCGGACCTCGTCGTACTCGTCGATCGCGAGCATGTTGACCGGCTCCATCGCCTCCATGTCGGCCGTCAGCAGTTCGATCATCTCGAGGACGGTGTCGTGGTCCGGCACGTCCTCGGGGTCGTAGTCGCCGACCTCCGACTCGAGGCCCTCGATCTCCCACTCTAGGTCCTGGACGCGCTCGCGCTTGCTCTCGAGTTTGCTCTGGACGGCGTTGACGCGATCCTGCTGCTGGTCGCGTTTCGTCCGCGCGTCCTCGAGGTCCTCGCGGAGCTCGTTGCGGTCTTCCTTGAGCTCGGCGAGCTCTTCCTCGAGTTCCTCGACGGCTTCGCGTTTCTCCTCGAGTTCGGCTTCCTTCTCCTCGATCGTCGCCTCGCACTCCTCGATGCGGTTCTCGTGCTCGGCCTTCTTGTTCTGGGCCGCCTCGATGTCGTCGTGGAGGCCCTCGATCGCGTCCTCGGCGTACTCCTTCTCGAGTTCGAGCTCGTTGAGCGTGCCGTCGATCTCGTCGATCTGGGCCTCGCGCTCGTCGATCTCGCCCTCGAGTTCCTCGATCTGCTCGGTGAGTTCCGGAATCTTCGAGTCCTCGAGTTCGGCCTCGAGTTCGTCGATATCGGCCTGAATTTCCTCGATCGCGGCGGTCTGCTCGTCGATCTCGCCGGAAATATCGTTCATCCGCTCGTCGACCGACTCGCGCTCCTCGCGTAGCTCCTCGAGTTCCGTCTCGAGCGTCTCGATTTCGTCCTCGATGGACTCGCGTTTGTCCTCGAGGCTCTCGATTTCGCTTTCGATCGAGCGAACCTCGTCGGCCGCGTCGGTCTTCCGGTCGCGAGCGTCGTCGAGGCGCTCCTCGACGCCGCGCAGGTCCTCGCGCAGCGACTCGCGCTCCTCTTGCAGCTCCGTGATCTGCTTGGCGACGCGCTCGAGTTGACCCTCGCCGCCGCCGGTGAACGAGTAGCGGGAGCCGCTACCGGAGCCGCCGGTCATCGCGCCGCTTTTCTCGACTAAGTCGCCGTCGAGCGTGACCATCCGGTAGTCGCCCATGTACGAGCGGGCGGTCTCGATGTCCTCGACGACGAGCGTGTCGCCGAGCACGTACGAGAAGACGCCGGCGTACTGGTCGTCGAAGTCGACGAGGTTGTACGCGAAGTCGACGACGCCCGGATCGCTGGGTGCGTTGGGCAGCCGCCGCTGGCTCATGTCCGTCAGCGGCAGGAACGTCGCCCGACCCGCATTCCGGGACTTGAGGTGTTCGATACACTGCTGGCCGACGACGTCGTCGTCGACGACCACGTTCGCGAGGCGACCGCCCGCGGCGGTCTCGCAGGCCACGGCGTACTCGCCGGAGACGTTCCCCAGCTGGGCGACCGCGCCGTGGACGCCGTCGATCCCCGAGTTGAGGATCGTCGTCACCGACCGGCCGAACGAGGAGTCTCCGCTCTCGCCGGCGTTGGCCTCGAGTTCGGCGTACTCCTGCTGTTTCGCCTGGATCTCGTCGTCCAGTTCGTCGATATCTGACTGGATCCGGCGCTTCTCGTCTTTCAGGTCGTCGACGACGCCCGCGATGTTCGCGCGGTTCTTCTCGGCCTTCTCGAGTTCGCGCTTTAAGTCGCTCTTGCGGCTCTCGAGTTCCGGAATCTCCTCGCGCCGGTCCTCGATCGTCCCCTCCTTCTCGCTGATCTCGTTCGAGCGCCGGCGCGCCTCGTCGAGCAGGCGGTCCTGCTCGCGCTGGAGGTCGTTCTTCTCGGTTTTGGCGTCCTCGAGTTCCTCCTTGCGCTCGGCGAGGTCGGCCTTGAGCTCGTCGAACTCGGTGTCGACGGCGTCGATTTCGGCCTCGAGTTGCTTCTTTTCCTGCTCGCGTTCCTGTATCTCGGTCTTGATCGAGGCCTTCTCGAGTTTGTGCTCGCGCATCTCGTCCTCGAGTTCCTCGATCTCCTCCTGCTTGCGGTCGATCTGGACGAACGCTTCGCGGCGCTTGGACTCGGCCTCCTCGATGTGCTCCTCGCTGGCCTCGATCTTGTCCTCGAGCCGCGAGATGTCGCCCTTGATCTCCTCGATTTCGCTCTTGATGCGCAGTTGTTCGTCCTCGCCCTTGCGCTCGATCTCGGCGTTCAGGTCCTCGAGGTCCTCCTGCAGGCGGACGACCTTGCCCTGGCGCTCGTCGAGTTCCCGCTGGAGATCCTCGAGTTCCTCGGCGAGTTCGTCGACCTTCTCCTCGGCGGCGTCGAGTTCTTCGCGCTTCTCCTCGAGTTCGCTGGCTTTCTTGTAGCCCTCGTATTCCTCCTTCTCGTCGCGGAGGCGTCGGTAGCGGAGGGCCGTTCGGCGCTCGTCCTCGAGTTGCTCGAGGCGGTCGCGCTTCTCCTCGATGCGGAGTTCGGCCTCGTCGATCCGTTCCTCGACGACCTCGAGTTCCTCGAAGGCGTCCTCCTTCTTGGCGTCGAACTCCGCCACGCCGGCGATCTCGTCGATGATCTCCCGCCGGGCGTGGGGCGTCATGTTGATGATCTCGGTGACGTCGCCCTGCATGACGACGTTGTACCCCTCGGGCGTGACGCCGGCCTGCGCGAGCAGGTCCTGGATGTCCGAGAGGTTGACCGAGCGGTCGTTCAGATAGTAGTACGAGTAGTAGTTGTCCTCGGTTTCTTTCACCCGGCGGCGGATGCGGATCTCGTCGACGTCGCCGACGTCGTCGCTGCCGGCGGCGTTGACGACCTGCGAGCGGTCTAAGGTGCCGTCGCTATTGTCGAGGACGACCTCCACGGTCGCCTCGCGCGGCCCGCTCGAGGACGAGCCGTCCTCGTGGCCGGGATTGTAGATGAGGTCGGTTAGCTTCTCCGCGCGGATCCCGCGGGTGCGGGCGAGCCCGAGCGCGAAGAGGATCGAATCGATGATGTTAGACTTCCCGGAGCCGTTCGGGCCGGTGACGACCGTGAAATCCTCGTAGAACGGGATCTTCGTCTTCCGGCCGAAGCTCTTGAAGTTGTCCAGAACGACTGCCTTGATGTGCATTCCCTTCTCGAGACCTCCGTTCCGCGATGGTCAGTGCCGGGGCGGCGACAGCGGGAGGGCGGGGCCGATCCGTCCGGCCCAATCCGCCCGACGGCACGCCGATCGTGCAGTTACGCGATAATGATGTCGTCGGTACCTGAGTCTTCCGCTTCGTCTCCGGAGGGGGCCTCGTCGGCGTCCGTTTCGGCGTCGACGTTGGCGGCGTCGGCGGTCGCCTCGGCGACCTCGTCCGGTGCCGCTTCCGTCGTCGTGGCAGTATCGTCCGTCTCAGCCTTGTCGCTCCGTCGCTCGGGGACGCGCGTCGGCGTTTCGGCATCGAGTTCCGCCTCGAGGACGCGGATGCGCTCCTTCGCTTCGATGAGCTCGTCCGTGAGTCCCTCTACCGTCGACTCGAGTTCCGCGACCGTCGATTCGAGCTGCTCGACGCGGTTGTTCGACATATCCACTAGGGCGACACCCTGAACCATAAACGTACGTCAGACAATGATACGTTCCCTGTCACGTGAACCCAGGTCTGATTCGGCCACGATACGATCCGCGAAGCAGGCGGCACGTCGGACGCTCGCTATCCCGTCGATTCGTTTGGATTGACCCTGCGTTTGATGGTTGCGTGTGATAAACACACAGTGTTAGAGCCATGCCCGAGCACACCGACACCGACGCAAACGCTGACGGCGACGGCGATCTCGAGACCGTCGACGAAGACGCCCACGAACCCGATCCCGAGTTCGTCGAGTCGGCGAACGTCTACGACTTCATGGAGACGTACGGGATCGACGACTACGAGGACCTGATCGAGCGGACGACGACCGATCTCGAGGGGATCGAAGAATCGGGCCTCGAATGGTTCTGGGACGAGGTGGTCGACTACCTCGGAATCGAATTTGACGAAGACTACGACGAGATACGGGACGACAGCGACGGGCCGCAGTTCACCGACTGGTACGTCGGCGGCGAACTCAACGTCGCCCACAACGTCGTCGACCGACACGCCGCCGTCGACGAGGAACGGCGGAACAACGTCGCGACCATCTGGGAGGGCGAGGACGGCGAAGTTCGCGAGGTAACCTACCACGAACTCCACCGCCGGGTGAATCAGGTCGCGAACGCCCTCGAGGAACGAGGCGTCGAGACGGGCGACACCGTCGGCCTCTACATGCCGATGGTTCCGGAGGTCGTCGCGATCCTCTACGGCTGTCTCAAGGTCGGCGCGATCGCGGTGCCGATCTTCTCCGGCTTCGGCGTCGACGCGGTCGCGACGCGGCTCGAGGACGCGGAGTGTTCGGTGCTGTTCACGGGCGACGGCTTCTACCGGCGGGGCGATCCGGTCTTCCTCAAGTCGACGGCCGACAAGGCGATCGAACAGGCGGGGCACGTCGAGCACGCGATCGTTTTCGACAGGCTCGGTAGCAGTAACACGCGCAACGAGCACGAAATTCCCTGGACCGACGGCCGTGACGAGTGGTGGGAAATGGCCGTCGAGACGCAGGACGACGCCTACGAGACGAAATCGCTGCCCTCGAGCCACGAGTCGATGCTGCTGTACTCGTCGGGGACGACGGGAAAACCGAAGGGGATCGTCCAGACTCACGCGGGCGTGCAGGTTCAGTGCGCCAAGGAGGTCTACTTCGGAATGGATCTCAAACCTGCCGATCGGTTCTTCTGGGTCTCGGACATCGGCTGGATGATGGGGCCGTGGACGCTGATCGGGACCCACACCTTCGGCGGCACCGTGTTCATGTACGAGGGGGCGCCCAATTACCCCGATCCGGACCGGTTCTGGGCGATGATCGATCGGCACAGCCTGACGCAGTTCGGCATCTCGCCGACCGCCGTCCGGGCGCTCCGCAAGCACGGCGAACGTCAGACTGCGTCTGACGAGCCGTCCGGCTCCGTGGGAGTCGGAGAGGACGAGTGGCTCGAGGATCACGACCTCTCCTCGCTGCGCATACTGGGTTCGACGGGCGAACCCTGGGATCCCGAGTCCTGGCGCTGGTTCTACGAGAACGTCGGAAACGGGGAGTGCCCGATCATCAACATCTCCGGCGGCACCGAGATCTGTGGCTGCTTCCTGATGCCGATGCCGATCCAGTCGCTCAAACCCTGCACGCTGGGCGGCCCCGGCCTCGGGATGGACATCGACATCGTCGACGAGGAGGGCAACTCCGTGAAGGACGACAACGAGCGCGGCTACCTCGTCGCTCGTAGCTCCTGTCCCTCCATGACGAAGTCGCTGTGGGCGGGCGACGAGCGCTACCTCGAGGAGTACTGGTCGACCTGGGAGGATCTGTGGGATCACGGCGACTGGGCCCAGCGGGACGAAGACGGCTTCTGGTTCCTCCACGGCCGCGCCGACGACGCCCTGAACGTCGCCGGCCGCAAGGTCGGCCCCGCCGAAGTCGAAGGTGCGCTGATCGACCACGAGGCCGTCAACCAGGCCGCGGCGATCGGCGCGCCGGACGAGACGACAGGGACGGCGGTCGTCGCGTACGTCGTCCTCGAGGACGGCTACGAGGCGTCGGATGACCTCCGCGAGGAACTCCGGGCGCAGGTCGGCGCCGAGTTGGGCAAACCGTTCCGCCCGCGCGAGGTGCTGTTCGTCGACGAGTTCCCCAAAACCCAATCGGGGAAGATCGTTCGCCGCGCCATCGAGGCGACCTACACCGGCGACGATCCGGGCGACCTGAGCAGCATCGAGAATCCGGAGACGATCGAGGAACTCGATCGCCTCCGATAACGTAGCGGGTCGGTTCGTCCGGTCGTTCGTTCCCTTCTCCCGGAAGCTGGCTTCGTCGGCGAGACGACGGTGGCCCCCTGCTGCTATCAACGTAGTTCAATTAACGATTGGTACTGATACGTACTACTCAGTACCAACAACAGTAGTAGTGTCTCAAACGTATAAGAAATACAGAATATTATGCTACCGCTCTTCCTCGGTCAGCGTGATGTCGAAATACTACGCCGATCGGCGCACTGTCCTGACGAGTTCGGCTGCGACTATCGTTGCGGGACTGGCAGGCTGTACCAGCTCTGACGGGTCCGGTGGAAACGGCGGAGACGGATCCGGGGATCCGATGTTAGCCGACGGAGACGAGTTCGAATTCGCTACTCCGAACTGGGAGGAAAACAACTACCTCGCGTCCCCGCTCATCGATGCGGGGTACGAGCGCGGCTCCACTGAGGACCTGGAGAACATGGGCGATCGCGAGGTCGACGAGGTCCCCCACGGCCAGCCGGTCCAGGAGACTCCGGAGAACGAGAGCGAGTGGCTGGATCCGGATACGCTCGTCTTCACCGAGAGCCCCAGCGAGGACGTGCAGGGACGATACGAGGAGGACTTCGAAGCGATATTCGACCGCATCCGAGAGGAGACCGGCAAGGAAGTCGAGTACAACAAGGTCGACAACTACGCGGCGTCCGTCGAAGCGATGCGGTCGGAGCGTGCACACATCGCCAACTTCTCGACCGGAACGACCGCGTTCGCGGTCAACCTCTGCGGTGCGGTTCCGTTCGCAGTCGGTATCGGCTCCGACGGTGCGTTCGGGTACCGACTGTTCGCCACGACGCGAGCCGATGCCGACGATATCCAGAGCGTCGAAGACTTCGCTCGAGACGACGTCACGATGGCCCACGCGGAGCCGGCGTCGAACTCCGGCCACCAGGCGCCGTCGGCGCTGTTCGATCAGGAGTTCGACGTGACGCCAGAAGAGGACTACGAGGTCGAATTCTCCGGCGGCCACTCCCAGACAACCCGCGGGATCGCAAACGGGGACTACGACGCCGGTCCGATCTGTTCGACCTGTATGAAAGACACCGTCGAGGGCGACAGCAGTCTCGAGTTCGACGACTTCAAAATCGTCTGGGCGTCGAACCCGTTCCCGAACGGACCGATCGCCTACCGGTACAACCTCCATCCGGACATCATCGAAGGCATCAAGGCCGCGTGGCTCGAGACCGATTTCAGCGGAACGGCCTACGCCGAACGGACCGATTACACGGAGTTCGTGCCGATCGAGTACCGCAGACACTGGTACGACATCATGGTCATCCAGCGGTACAACGACGTCGAGTACGAACAGGGTTCGCTGAGTGAGTAACCGATGCTCGAGGTAGCCGATCTCCGGAAGACGTACTCGACCGGTGACGTGGCCCTGAACGGTGTCGATCTGACGGTCGAGGGGAGCGAGACGGTCGCGATGATCGGCCCCAGCGGCGCGGGGAAGAGTACGTTTATCAGGTGCGTGAATCGTCTCACGGAGCCCACGAGTGGCGAGATCTACCTCGACGGCACGGAGTTGACGGGCCTGAAAAACGACGCCCTCCGTTCGGCGCGCCGCGACATCGGGATGATCTTCCAGGAGTACAACCTCGTCGAGCGACTTACCGTGATGGAGAACGTTCTCACGGGTCGCCTGGGGCACCTCTCCGCGTGGAAGGCGTTCCGTCGGGACTTTCCCGCCGAGGACGTCGACCGCGCCTTCGAAATCCTCGACCGCGTCGGGCTCGGCGGCATGGAGAACAAGCGCGCCGACGAACTCTCCGGCGGACAGCGCCAGCGAGTCGGCATCGCCCGCGCGGTGATCCAGAACCCGAAGATCCTCCTGGTCGATGAACCCACTTCGAGCCTCGATCCGGAGACGTCAGACGTGGTGATGGAATTATTGACCGACATCGCCGACGAGCGGGGCGTTCCGGTGTTAATCAATATCCACGAGGTCGACCTAGCGCGGTCTCACGCCGACCGCATCGTCGGACTCCACGACGGCGAACTGGTCTTCGAAGGGACGCCGGGCGAACTCGACGACCGGAGTATGGACCGCATCTACCGCGGCAAAGGGCGTACTGCCGATATCGAGGAGACGGACGAATCGGCCCGCGACGGCGGAACGACCGAGCCCGATGGCGACGCGATCGAACGATCGGAACGAACCGTCGGAGGGACCTGACGTGGCGACGAGCAACCGACAGTGGAAGCGACCGACCGTATTCGGTCGCCGCGAGATCAAGTGGAGCGTCTACGCCGCAATCGTGGCGTTTTTCCTCTGGTCAACGTGGGATCTCGGCGTGAATCCGTCTCGAGTCATCGAGGGTATCGGCCGGAGCGTGACGCTGCTCGGGGACTTCTTCCCACCGCGAGCGACTGACCGGCAGGCGGCTCGCATCGTCGACAAGATGCTCGAAAGCGTCGCCATGGCGATGGTATCGACGGTGACGGGAATCGTTCTCAGCGTCCCGATCGCGTTCATGGCCGCCGAGAACCTCTCTCCGAAACCGCTGTACTATCTCAACCGCGGATTTATCTCCATCTCGCGCGCGTTTAACGCGATCATCGTCGCGATTATCGTCGTGAAAGCGGTCGGGCTCGGCCCCCTCGCCGGAATCATCACGATCACGTTCAAGACAGTCGGGTTCTTCTCGAAACTGCTCGCCGAAGATCTGGAGGACATCGATATGGGAAGCGTCGACGCCGTCCGTGCGACGGGCGCGTCGCCGATTCAGACGCTGGTGTACGGCGTCGTACCACAGATCGTCCCGCGATTCGCCGGCCTCTCGGTCTACCGCTGGGATATCAACATCCGTACGTCGACGATCGTCGGAATCGTCGGAGCTGGCGGTATCGGCTCGATCCTCCTCACGGCGTTCGAGCGGTACGATTACGGCTACGTGACCGCGATCCTGATCGCAATCATCGCCGTCGTACTCGTCGCCGAAGGCGTAAGCGCACTCGTTAGACGGAGGTACCAGTAATGTCGGTCGATAGCGCTACCTGGGAACGGTTCGATCGGCGGCGGCGGCTCGGTCGATTCGTCGCTCTCCTCGCCGGGACGATCGTCGTCGTCGCCTCTTGGAAGTACCTCGACATGGGATTCGTCGAAACGAGCACGATCCCGCGGGAGATAAACGACCTGCTGACCCGGATGTACCCGCCCGACGTCGCCTACACGGGCGAGATTCTCGGCCCGCTTCTCGAGACGATACATATCGCCGTATTGGGTACCGCAGGAGCGTTGGTAATGTCGATCCCGGTCGCGCTTTTGGCGGCGGAAAACACGACGCCGAACGTCGCGACTTACTGGCTCGGAAAAGTGGCCGTCACCGTGAGTCGGTCGGTCAACACCATCGTCTGGGCGCTGATCTTCGTCGTCGTCTTCGGCTCGGGGCCGCTCGCCGGGGTCGTCGCCATCGCGTTCAGGTCCGTCGGATTCCTCGGCAAGTTGCTCAGCGAGGAGATCGAAGAGATTGACTACGGACAAGTCGAAGCGGTTCGCGCTGCAGGCGCCTCGTCGGTGCAGACGATGCTGTACGGGATCGTTCCGCAGGTTAAACCCGCACTGGTCGGCCTCTCCGTGTATCGGTGGGATATCAACGTCCGCGACTCAACGATCCTTGGATTCGTCGGAGCCGGCGGGATCGGTTTCGAACTGTTCCACGCGGTCAACGCCTTCGCGTGGCAGTCCGTCTCGATGATCCTGCTAACGATACTCGCCGTTGTTATCCTCAGCGAGGCCGTCTCGGCGTACGCTAGAGCGCTCGTTCGCTGATCGGAAAACGGCGCTCCCTCCATCCGATCCGCCGTCGAGTTTTCCGCTGATTCGGAGTATCCGTCAAATCGTTGCGGCCCGAGAGTTAGCCGACGAACGCAGCACTGAAACGCCGGAACGTTCGAGTCGGCGGCGACGGCCGCAGCGGCGTCGCGACTCCGATCCGGGTCAGTCGCCGCCCGCAGCCGTGTCGCCGCCCACCTCGAGCCCCTGCGTCGGATCGGCCCACGACCCGCCGGTGAAGTCGATCGCGTCGTTCCAGTGGGCGACGACCGTCGTCACCGCGAGGTCGCCGGTCACGTTCGTCATCGTCCGCAGACGATCGAGGATCGGGTCGACGCCGGCGACGAAGCCGACCACCTCGAGGGGCAGCCCGAGCTGGGTCAGCACCAGCGTCAGCATGATCAGCCCCGTCCCGGGAACGCCTCCGGCGCCGATGCTCGCGAGCACGGCGATGAGGACGACGGTCACCTGCTCGACGATGCTCAACTGGACGCCCACGAGGTTCGCCGCGAAGATGGCGACGACGCCCTGGTACATCGCCGTCCCGTCCATGTTGATCGTCGCGCCGAGCGGCAGCGAGAACCCGTAGACGCTCTCGTCGATCCGCAGGTTCTCGTCGGCGTTGGACATCGTCACCGGCAGCGTGCCGCTCGAGGAGCGGATCGAGAGCGCGGTGACGATCGCGTCCTTCGAGCCCGCGAGGAAGGCGACGGGCGACTGCCGGGTCAGGACCATGATCAGCCCGCCGAGGTAGACGATCCCGATGTGGAGCAAGATCGCAACGGTCAGCGCCGCGATCAGGATCACAAAGGAGGCGATCGCGTCGGCGCCGGCCTCGCCGAAGACGGCGGCCATCAGCGCGAAGACGCCGATCACGCCGTACTCCATGATCCCCCAGACGAGTTTGAACAGCGCCTCCGTCCCCGCTTCGACGATGTTGAAGATCGACTCGATTCCCGCCTGCACCGTCTCGTCGTCGCTCGACTCCTCGAGGTACAGCAACGCGAGCCCGAAGACGATGACGAAGAAGATGGTCGCGAGGACGTCGCCCTCCGCCATCGCGCCGATGGGATTCTCCGGGACGATGCCGACCAGCACCTCGACGAAGTCCGGCGTCTCCTCGGGTTCGAACTCGACGTCCTCGGCCAGCGTCAGCCCCGTTCCCGGGTTCACCAGGTTCGCGACGCCTAATCCGATGAACACCGCGATGGCCGACATGACGGCGTACAGCGCGATGACCTGCCCGCCGATCCGACCTAACTGCGCCGGCGAAATCCGTCTGATCCCCATCAGCAGGGTGAAGACCACGATGGGGATGACGATCATGGATAGCAGCCGGACGAAGATATCGCCCAGCGGCTGGAGTACCGTCGCGGGCTGGCCCACCACGAGGCCGACGATCGATCCGAGGATGAACGCTGCACCGATCCTGTAGACGATCGGTACCGAACGGTACCGTCGCCAGTACGATTGGCCGTCTCGTGTTGACATTCACCACACCTCCAGCTAGCGCTTCCACGGCATCTGGCAAAAATACCAACGCCGTCTTACAATCGGCCGGTTGTCAACCCGAACCTTTCACCTATTTGTACTGTCGACCAGCCACGACGAGTATGGTCTCCCGCAGACAAGTCCTCGCGCTCGGCGGCGGGGTGAGCGCGCTCGGATTGGCCGGTTATACGGCCCTTCGTCCCGGTACTGACACCCTGACGCTGATCCTCCTGAACTTCGATTCCGAACCCCACACCCTGAACGTCGAACTGTCCCGTCCGAACGCCGAGCGCTACTCTGAGGCGGTCGTGCTGCAAGAGCAGTACGACCTCGAGGCGCCGCCGGACGACCCCGACGTCGTCGCGGGCGAACACCGAGAGCCGGAGATTCTCGAGAACGACGCGTACCACGTCAGGGTGCGTCTCGAGGACGCCCCTGCGACGCACGGGACGTATCGGTACTATCCCGGCTGTCCGGACGACGACGAACCCGACTCCCTCTACATCGAAGTCCGGACCGAGTACGAAAGCGACGAGCGGTATATTCAGTTCACGCAGAATCGCTGTAGCGGCAGTTCGGGGTTGTTCTGACGCGTGTCGTCCTGCGACCGCGCCCGGCGACGCGGCCCCGACGGCCGCGACCGCCGGCGTCGCCGACCGCCAGTCGTTACGCTTTACCCCGACCAGCCCGAATCGAGGCCCAATGACTGCCCAGACCGTCCAGCAGGGCGACCTCGTGACCGTCATCGGCCTCGAGGTCCACGTCCAGCTGGAGACCGACACGAAGATCTTCTGCGGCTGTTCGACCGAGCCGACCGACGAGCCCAACGAGAACGTCTGCCCGGTCTGTCTCGGGCTGCCGGGGGCCCTGCCCGTGCTGAACGAGGCCGCCGTCGAGGCCGCCGTCAAGATCGGCAAGGCCATCGACGCGGACATTCCCGAGGAGACCCGGTTCCACCGGAAAAACTACTACTACCCCGACCTGCCCAAGAACTTCCAGATCACCCAGTACGACGAGCCGATCTGCGCCGACGGCGAACTCGAGGTCGCCGTCGAGGGCACCCGCCGCTCGGTGACGATCCAGCGGGCCCACCTCGAGGAAGACCCGGGGAGCCTCCAGCACGTCGGCGGCGGGATCGACACCGCCGACTACACCTTAGTCGACTACAACCGCGCCGGCACGCCGCTGATGGAGATCGTCACGGCGCCGGACTTCCGCAGCCCCTCCGAAGTGCGGGCGTTCCTCGCCGAACTCGAGGAAGTGCTCGAGTACCTGGGCGTCTTCGACGCCGAGCGCGACGGCAGCCTGCGCATCGACGCCAACCTCTCGATCATCCCCGAGGAGGACATCGAGGGTGACGGCGTCGACGAGATCGGCGAGGAGGCCCTCGAGGCCGCGAATCGCACCGAGGTCAAGAACATCTCGAGCCACAAGGGCGCCGAGAAGGCCCTGGCCTACGAGGAGACCCGCCAGAAGAACGCGATCCAGCGCGGCCGCGCCGTCGAGCAGGAGACCCGCCACTGGGACGAGTCGCGGGGGATCACGGTCTCGATGCGCTCGAAGGAAGAGGAGAAGGACTACCGCTACTTCGAGGAGGCCGACCTGCCGCCGCTGCGGGTCGCCCACTGGAAGGACGAGATTTCGATTCCGGAACTGCCCTCCGCGCGCCGCGAGCGGTTCCGGGAGGAGTACGGCCTAAGCGAGGAGGCCGCCTCCAAACTCACCTCGACCAAGCAGGTCGCGGACTTCTACGAGAACGTCGCCCGGGAGTTCGACCCCGACCTCGCGGCGACGTGGGTCGCGGACAACCTGCTGGGCGAACTCAACTACCGCGACATGGAGATCACCGAGATCGAGGGGCGCCTCGAGGAGGTGACCCGGCTCGTCGAACTCGTCGCCGAGGACGAGATCACGGCGAAGAACGCCCGCGAGACGGTGCTACGGTCGATGCTCGACGACGGCCGCACGCCGGACGAGGTCGTCAAGGAGGAAGGGCTCGGCAAGACCGACGAGGACGAGGTCCAGCAGGCGGTCGTCGAAGCGATCGACGAGAACCCCGGTGCCGTCGAGGACTACGAATCGGGCGACGACGGTGCGATCAACTTCCTCGTCGGGCAGGTCATGCAAAAGACCGGCGGCAGTGCGGACCCCGGCGACGTGAACCAGTTGCTGCGGGCCGAACTCGAGGGGTAACCGCCGCACCGGCGTTCTATCGACCAACGGTAGCGCACCGGTAGTCGCTGTCTCGGTTGGACTTTTGCCGCGGAGCACAAGACCGCAGTTTCGTTCGAGTAGTAGTAAGAACCATCAGTTGGTACTGCGACTAGTCGCCGACAGCGACATGCTCGACCGGATTCCAGTCGGCGAACTCTCGTTGCTGATCGCGTTCGTCGCCGCTCTGCCGTATCTGATCAAACTCTGCCTGTATTACGGCTGGCAGCCAGAGATCGACGTCTCGTACGAGACCGTTCTGAAGATACGGAACGACTCCAACGTCCGGGTTCATGCGACGACTGAATACCATCTCGACCCGCAGACCCACGAGCGGGCGATTTCGGAACTGGCCGCAAACCGACGCCGGGAACCGCTGTTCGAGTCGGGTAAGCTGGTCGTCGAGGGCGAGGAATCCCGACTCGTCTCGGGGACGACGAACGGCATCCCGCTTACGCTCGAGCCGGAAACCTCGCTCCGGCTCCGCCTCTACCCACGCGTGCATCTGTCCGAATTCGGACTGCCGCGGTTCTACGGCGACGTCGACCTTCGACCGCTCGAGTACACGATCGAGGCCGAGCACTCGCGAGACGACGAGGACAGCACAGCGCATCAATCTGAGGACGTCATCGAGTCCGGACCGCAGTAGCAGCGGTCGCGGCGGGAGGCCCGAAATCCAGACGGTTCGTTCCGCGACCCGTCGAATTATGGCCGCTCGGCGAATGGTGTCCCGACATGGACCGGATCACGCTGGAGAACGAGGAGTTCGAGGGGCGCAACAACGCCTACGTGCTCGAGGACGAGAGCGGCGCCGGGGACGACGACCTCGCGCTCGTCGATACCGGCATCGCGACGCCCGACACGCGGGCGCAACTCCGCGAGGGGCTCGCCGAGCGCGGCTACGACTTTGCGGACGTCGACGCGATCGTTCTGACGCACTTCCACCCGGATCACGCCGGATTGGCCGGCGAAATTCAGGCCGCCGGGGGCGCGACCGTCTACGTCCACGAGGCCGACGCGCCGCTCGTCGAACAGGATCCAGACGCCGTCGAGGACTTCGAACGCCGACGCCGCGAGTCACTCGAGCGGTGGGGCGTCCCCGACGAGCCCCGCGACGAACTGCTGGGATTCCTCGAGGCCGCCGACGGCATCACGGGCGAGCCGGTCGACGTGACGCCGATTTCGGACGGCGACGTGCTCGAGGTCGGCGGCCGCCGACTCGAGACGGTCCACGCACCCGGACACGCGGCGGGCCTGTGCTGTTTCGAACAGTTGGATGGCGACGGCGGAGACGAATCCGCCGCCGAGGCGTTCGTCGGCGACGCCGTGCTCCCGGTCTACACGCCCAACGTCGGCGGCGCGGACATCCGCGTCGAGCGCCCCCTCGAGAAGTATCTCACGACCCTTCGGCAGATCGCCGAGTGCGACTACGAGCGGATCTGGCCCGGCCACCGCGACCCGATCGAGGACCCGACCGAGCGCGCGCTGACGATCGCCATGCACCACCGCGAGCGGACTGAAAACGTCCTCGAGGCCCTCCGTGAGCACGGGCCGGCCGATCCGTGGACCGTCAGCGCGGACCTGTTCGGCGACCTCGCGGGTATTCACATTCTCCACGGGCCCGGCGAGGCCTACGCCCATCTCGATCACCTCCGGCACGAGGGCGTCGTCGAGCTCGAGGACGGTGAGTACCGACTGCTGGATCCGGATCGAGCGTTCGATCTCGACGGCCTCGTCCCGGTGCCCGCACCCGACTCCGAAACGGTGAGCGACGCGTAGTTCAGCGGGAACGACCGTGTCGACGGTCGTACCACAACCGTTGTATTCGTTCAGGCCGAACTAGTTACCAGTATGGCTGATCGTAGCGAGGGAACGGTCGACCGACGGACACTGCTCCGCGGCCTGGGTGCCGGCTCGATCGTCACTCTCGCGGGCTGCGCCGCCGGCGACGACGGAAACGGAGGGGGTAACGACGGCGGCGACGACGACTCGATCGACCCCGAACCGGTCGACGTCGACGAAAGCGCAACCTGGCGCACGACGACGCTCGAGGACGTGCTGACCGGCGAGACGTTCGCGATCGAGGAGTTCGACCGGCCGGCGGTGGTACACACGTTCGCGGTCGGCTGCGCGGTGTGTCACAGCCAGCACAGGCAGTTCGTCGACCTGCAAGCGAGCGAGACGGACGTCGAGATCGTCGATCTCACGATCGATCCGGACTACCCGCCCGAGCGGGTCAGCGAGCACGCCACGGACGAGGGGTTCGACTGGCGGTTCGGCGTCTCGCCGGAGGCGGTCACGAGCAGCCTCGTCGACGACTTCGGCCAGGAAGTGACCGTCAGCGCCTCCTCGCCGCTCGTCCTCGTCTATCCGAACGGCGAGACGTACCGCCTCGAGAAGATCGTCGACGCCGGCCCGCTCGCGTCGGTAATCGAGGAGTACCGGTGATCGGGCGTCCCTCGTGTCCGTCTACTCCCGCCGGCCGACACCGTCGTCACCAAAGCCAGGGCGCGGACGACGGCGGCGATCCTCACACCCAACTCGACTCGCTGACCGCACTCGACCCGCAGCCACGATGACCCTCCCACCCACCGCCGCCGCGTTGCTCGAGTTCTTCCTGCTGGGGCTTGCGACGCCGCTGACCGCGACCTGCGTCGTGCCGCTGTATCCGAGCTTCATCGCGTATTTGGCGTCGGTCGGCAGGCAAAACGAGGCCGGCGGCGGGGACGGGACGGACGGTCCGTCGGCCGTCCTGCTCGGTTTGCTGGTCGTCGCGGGCGTGCTCGCGTTCATGGTCGCCCTCGGAGCGGTGTGGACGACCGTTCTGCAGCGGTCGATCTCCGACGCCGTCACCGCCCTCTCGCCGCTCGCGTTCGCCGTCCTGGCCGTCGTCGGCGCCGTCCTCGTGGTCGCGCCGAACGGCTTCGCCCGCCTGCCGACGATCGAACCGCCCCACAGCCGGTACCCGACGCTGTCGGCGTTCGCCTACGGCTTCTTCTTCGGGACGATCGTCATCCCCTGCAACCCCGGCCTGATCGCGCTCTTTCTCGGCCGCTCGACGGTCGCGTTCCCGGCCTTCGACACGCAACTCGAGGTCCTGCTGGGCTTTCTCGCGTTCGGACTGGGGATCGGCACCCCGCTGCTGGCGCTCGCGGTCGTCTCCCAGTCCGCCGGCCGGCGGGCGACGCGGACGCTGGCGCGGTACAGCGGCGCGATCAACCGGCTCGTCGGAATCGTGCTGGTCGCGGTGTCGCTGTACTACCTGATCGTGGTCTTCGAGGTCGTCCCGGTACTGAACTAGATCCGAGGCCTATAGCGACCGTAACCGCTCGAGATCCTCGCCATCGTGCCCGCAGATCACGGTGGCGTCCTGCCGACGCTCGAGGTCCTTGAGGAACCGCAGGCTCTCGAGCCAGTGGCGCTTGCTCCAGAGGAGGCCGCCGCCCATCGGGTGTTCGTCGTGGTAGTTCGCGCGGACGTAGGCCTGATCGCCGGCGAGGACGACGGTGCCCGCGTCCTCGAGTTCGAGCACCACCCCCAGGAGGCCCGGCGTGTGGCCGGGCAGGTGGACGAACTCGAGACCCGCGAAGCCCTGTTCGCGGTCGCCGTGGACGATCTCCCACTCGAGGTCGCGGTCGAAGTCGCCGCTGAGGTAGGCGACGTCTCCGTCCGACGCGTCCGTTTTGGCGCTGTAGTACGCGTACTTCAGCTCTCGTTCGTGGACGTAGATCGGCGTCTCGGTCCCCTCGAAGGCGTACAGCCCGCCCGCGTGATCGAGGTGGAGGTGGGTCTGGATCACGCAGTCGATATCCGCCACGTCGTAGCCGGCACCCGCGAGGTCGTCCTCGAGCGGCCGCAGGCCGGTGTGCTCGAAGGCGGCGTACAGCTCGTCGGGCCAGTGGCCCGCGTCGGCGTCGGGGTGGGAGCCGGTATCCCAGAGGATCGTTCCCTCGGGGTGCTCGATGACGACGTTGTAGACCGGTTCTTCGATCAGCTCGGTTTCGGGGTTCGGATCGTCCGCCGTCCCGAGCCGCGCGCCCTCGAGGAGGTTGTTCACGTCGGCGGTGATCGTCCCGCGCTGAATCGGCGTGAGGGTAGCCTCGACCATACCCTCGAGAACGGGCGGCCGACAGTTAGGCGTGACTGACGTGCGTCCTCGCCTTTTCCGCGGGCTGGCAATGCCGGCCGTACCGATACCCCTTATCGGATCGACACGCCGATATGGTCAGATTCTCCACGATCGTGATCCTCGTCGGTATCGGCCTGCTGTTCGTCCCGATTCCGCCGATCGCCACGGCGCTCGGTATTATCGTCATCCTCGTCGGGATCGGCCTCAGGGTGCTCTTCGACGTCTAGGACCGCAAAAAGACTGCGACTCGCGCCGCCGCAGGCTCGAGAACGTGCCTCCTATAGTCGGTAAGAGGGGTTCGTTATCAGCGATACCCGCGAAACTCGCGTTCGGTATCGGTCGTGTCGGCGTCGGTGTCGGCGCAAGCTTCCGCTGCTTCGAACGAGGTTACGTCCTGTCGAATGCGGAGTGCTGAATGGAGCGCACGGAGAGAAGCGATTCGAAACTGAAAACGAAAAATGACAATAGATCTATCAGTGGTGGTGTGCTTGGAGGGAACATGGACGCGGGAATGGATGGGAGCGAAGCGGATAGCGAGATGGTTAATAATACTATTGACGTGGAGGGAGAGCCGTCGGATTCCGGATCCGCAACTCTCCAGTCGATGGGATATTTAGATAGTGATACCGAAACGCGAAGGACGGATGGACATTTCACCGGTTCGAAGACGTCGATCCTCAAGTCGATCATAATTTTAGCAGTGGCAGCCGTCTTCGTGTCTCTCCTCTTGTACTACGTCGTATCGGGTCTATTGATGCTGTTCGGTATATAGCTGTAGTGAGCGAGTCTCCGTAGGATATCCGCGTACATACGCCAAACCACCGGATTCGTTTCCAGCCGGCGTTCTAAATAAAGAAACCGCGCTATCAGCTACTGTTACGAGGAAGGGTCGGCGAGCATCTCGGGTTCGTCGAGGTAATTCTGGATCCCCTCGGCGGCGCGGAAGGCCAGCGCGCCGACCGTGCCGGTCGGGTTGTAGCCGCTGTTGTGCGCGAACGCCGACGCGCCGGGGATGAAGAGGTTCGACGCGTCCCAGCACTGCAGGTAGTTGTTCACGACCGACTCCTCGGGGTCGGCGCCCATGACCGCGCCGCCCGTGTTGTGCGTCGACTGGTAGGGCGTGATGTCGAAGCTACCCTCGAGGCTCGTGCTCGCGTCGACCGTGTCGGCGCCCATCTCCTGCATGACCTCCTCGAGCCGCGGGCCGATGTACTCGACGAGGTTGCGGTCCTGTTCGCGCCAGTCGAAGGTCATCCGCAGCAGCGGTCGTCCGTACTGGTCGGTGTAGTTGGGGTCGAGGTCGAGGTAGTTCTCCCGGAACGGGAGCACGGCCCCCTGGGCGGAGACCGACACCGAACTGTGGTAGTTGTCGATGCTCGCCGCCTTGAACTCCGACCCCCACGAGGGCGTCCCCTCGGGGACCGGGTTGTTCGCGATGGGGCGGTCGCCGGTCTGGTTGAGCGCGACGTTGCCGCCGTGGAGGAAGTCCAGGTCGGAGTGGTCGAAGTTGTCGCCGTTCAGGTCGTCGAACGAGGCGCCGAGCGCGCCGGCCCCCATGTAGAGGTTCCACTGCTCGTCGTCGAAGAAGCCGGTCGCGCTGGCCTGGAAGTTCTGGTAGCAGTAGTTCTTCCCGACGACGCCCTCGCCCGTCTCGGGGTCGTACGGCTCGCCGATGTCCGACAGCAGGAGCAGGCGGACGTTGTTCAGCACGTACGCGGTCAGCGCGACGACGTCGGCCGGCTGCTCGTACACCTCGTTGGACCGGCGATCGACGTAGCGGACGCCGTCGACTCGCTCGTTCTCCTCGTCGTACAGCAGTTCCACCACGTCGGAGTGGGTCCGCAACTCGAAGTTGCCCGTCTCCTGGGCGGCGGGGAGAACGGTGGTGATCGGCGACGCCTTCGCCCCCCACTCGCAGCCGAACCGCTCGCAGTAACCGCAGTACTGGCACTGGCCCTGCTGGATGCCGTCGGGGTTCGTGTACTGCTCCGTGAGGTTCGCCGACGGCGCCTGAAACGGTTCGTACCCGAGGTCGTCGGCGGTCTCCTTGAACCGCTCGAGCACCGGCGTCTCCATCATCGGCGGGAGCGGGTACTCCTGCTCGCGGGGCCCCTCGTAGGGATTGCCGGCGTCCTGCTCCTCGCCCTCGAGGTTCCCCGCCTCGCCGGCGATGCCGGCGGTGTACTCGAACTCGGCGTAGTAGGGCCGGAGCTCCTCGTAGCTGATCCCCCAGTCCTGCAGCTGCATGTTCTCGGGGATCTTGTCCTCGCCGTACTCGTCGATCGTCCGCGACTCGATCTCGAAGTCGTAGGGGAGGAACCGCCAGGTCTGGCCGTTCCAGTGGACGCCGGCGCCGCCCTCGCCCGAGCCGGGCAGGAACGCGCCGTAGCGGCGCATCGGCAGGGCGACGTCGTCGACGCTGTTGCGGAAGGTGATCGTCTCCTTCGAGAGGTCCTGCATCAGCTTGTACCGGAGCGCGTACCCCAGCTCGTCGTGGACCGTGAAGAAGTCCTCCGTGTCCCGCTCGCCGCCCCGTTCCAGGCTGACGACCTGGTAGTCGTTCTGCGCGAGCTCCTTCGCGACGATGCCGCCGGTCCAGCCGGCGCCGACGGTGACGACGTCGACGGGCTCGAGTTCCTGGACCATCACCGCCCACCTCCGTCGTCCGCGCCGCTATCGTCCGCGTTCGCGTCGGCCGCGTCCGCGTCGTCGTCCTCGAGGCGCATCGGCGTCACGTCGCGGTCGGCGTCCCCCCGCGCGGCCGCCTCGTCGACGACGTTCGGATACTCCGCCTCGGCGGCGTCGTGGACGTGCGCGTGCCCCTCCTCGCTCTGTGCGTTGGCCGGCTCCTCGTTCTCGCCGCCGATACCGAGCGATTCGACGTCGTCGGCCAGCTTCCGGTAATCGCCCTCCTCGAGTTCGACGTACTCGCCCTCCTGGAGCAGCCCCCGGTAGCTCCCCAGCGCGCCGGGCGTCCCCGGGAACCCCTTCAGCCGCCAGCCGATCATCTCCCGGTTGCCGCCGTACATCGGGTCGCTGAACATCCCCTCGAGGGTGTTCTGTCGAACCATCAGGAAGAACCCCTCCGCGTCGATATCGAGGTCATCGAACGGTCCCACCTCGTCGGCCTCGAGGGCCGCGACCACCTCGTCCTGCTGGTCCTCGTCCAGTCCCGTGAAGGAGTCGGCGTCGTACTCCGACTGCACGTACTCCTCGACCGCGTGGATGCCCTGATCGTACGCCTCGTTCGGGGAGAGGGGATACTGCCATCCCTGCGTCGAGGCGGGACTCTCCTCGGCCCAGGAGATCTGGACCTCCTCGCCCGCGGTATCGTCGGTCTCCGACTCGAACGGATCCGTCGGATTCTCCCCGGCGAACGGGGCCTCCATGTACCACCGTTCGCCCCGGCCCCACGCCGAGTTCATCTGCTGGTCGATGAAGTAGACGACCCCCGCTTCCGGCGCGCCCGGCCCGTTGTCGTCCGAGGGGTAGATCCGCGCCGTCAGGTCGTGGACCACTCGCGCCTGCTGGATGGTGAAGTACTCGAGCCCCTGTTCTTCGACCTCGACTTCGTCCATCTGCTGCATCGGCGTGACGTCGAAGTCCGCGGGGTCGAACGCCCCCTCCGCCGGCGCGGCGATGCCGAAGACGGCCAGTCCACCGCCGGCGCGCATCAGCGTTCGCCGCGATACGTCCCGCGTGAAGTCGAACGTCGGTTCGTCACCGCCGCTGGTACCGTCTGGTCTCTCACCGTCGGGCATGGGGCTTCGGATGGCGAGAAGTCCGTTAGTGCGTGTCCTTGCAGCGGACTGGGATATTTAGGAACCGGACAGCGTAACGAGAGATTACCGAATCCGCGACGGCAACCGATCATCGCCGTCGCGTTCGGCTCGAGCGGAGTACTCCTTGCACTGTTAGGTCGCCGGCTTTACTGGTCGCCGATCGACGGTCGCGTATGGAGTCGACACCGCGGGTACTCGTCGTCGGCGGGGGGCTCGCCGGCCTCGTGGCGACCCGGCACCTCGCCGCCGGCGGGGTCGACGTCACGGTGCTCGAGCGCGAGGAAACGGTCGGCGGGCGCGTTCGGACTACCGAACGCGACGGCTACCGGTTCGACCGGGGGTTCCAGGTGCTGTTTACCGCCTACCCCGCCGTACAGCGGGAACTGGATCTCGAGGCGCTCGATCTGCGCCGGTTCGCGCCGGGAGCGACGATCGCCCGGCCGAACCATCGGTCGACGCTGGCCGATCCGCGTCGGGAACCGGGAACGCTGCCGGCGACGCTGTTCAATCCGGATATTTCGACGGGTGACAAGCTCCGTGTGCTCGGACTTTGGCGGGACCTGCAGACGAAAGACCCGACGGAGATTTTCAGCGGCGACGACGCGTCGATCGCGCAGTACCTCCGCGACCGGAGCTTCTCCGACCAGTTTCTCGAGAATTTCGTCGGGCCGTTCTACGGCGGGATCACGCTCGATCGGTCGCTGTCGACCTCGAAGCGCGTCTTCGAGTACACCTTCCGGACGCTCGCGGCGGGTGCGACCGCCGTCCCGGCCGCTGGCATGGGCGCGATCCCCCGGCAGCTCGCCGACCGGGCTCGAGAAGCGGGGGCGACGATCGAAACCGGCGTCGACATCGAATCGGTTGCAGCCACGTCGGACGGCCCCTCGAGCGCCACGTCGGCGGCCGCGGATGTGACCGTGACCGTGGAAACCGCCGGCGATGACGCCCTCGAGGCCGACGCCGTCGTCGTCGCGACCGACCCGCCGACCGCTCGCGAGTTGACCGGCGTCGAAGCGATCCCCACGGACGCGCGAGCGTGTGTGACCCAGTACTACCGCCTCTCGGGTGAAGCGACGATCGGCGCCGACCGCCGCCTCCTGTTGAACGCCGGCGACGAGGGGCCGAACCACGTCGTCCCCCACAGCGCGGTCGCCCCCGAGTACGCGCCCGACGGCGAGACGCTGCTGAGCGCGACCTACCTCGGGGAGCGCGAGGAGAGCGACGCCGAACTGGCAACGCAAACTCGAGAGACGCTCGAGTCGTGGTTCCCCGAACGCGTCTTCGACGACTTCGAACGCCTCCACACCGATCGAATCGAATTCGCGCAGTTCGACCAGCCGCTGGGAATCCACGAGCGGCTGCCGGACGCTCGCGATCCGGACGGACCGGTCTACCTGGCCGGAGACTACACGCAGTGGTCCTCGATTCAGGGCGCGATGGAGAGCGGGCGGGAGGCGGCGCGAGCGGTGCTCGAGGATCTGTCCGGCTAACCTCGGATTTGTCCGGTCGGAATCGAAAAACTACAGCAGCCGCCGACACTCCCCCAGCGGCGGAAACCACAGCGACTCCTCGCGCTCGCCGTCCCAAACGGCCGGGTAGAACGCGTCCGCGTCGGCGACCAGCGGCGACTGGAAGTCTCGAGCGCGCATGCCGTTGACGGCGGCGCCGCCGGCGAGTCGCGTGAACGCGGGGAGGACGAGGACGTCCGCGGGATCGCCTGTGGCAGTCCCGGTCCCGGACTCGTAAACGCCCGGCCCGTAGAGGAAACACGGGCGTTTGCGCCCCTCGATCGACAGCGCGGGGTGGTCGTGGCCGACGACGTACCGTTTCGCCTCGGCGCTCGGCTGCTCGTGGCCGTGACAGACGACCGTCTCGCCGTCCGCGAGGCGGTACTCGTCGACGACCTCGCCGTCGAACCCCTCGAGTTCCGCGAGCATCGTGTCGTGGTTGCCCGGCGTCACCACGAAGTCGGCGCCGGCCGCGGTAACGGCCGACTCGAGGGCGGACAGATCCCGTGCAACGCCGTGCGGAACGCTGTTAAACGAGTGTAAGAGGTCGCCGGCGACGACGACCGTTCCGGCGCCGGTGCGCTCGAGCAGCGACGCGAGCCGGTCTCGAACGTCGGCGCCGTCGTCGATCGGCGCGTCGACGCTCGAGGCGGCGGCGCGGCCGAGGTGGACGTCGGCGACGAGCAGCGCGTCGGCGTCGGGGAGGTAGGCGGCGCGCTCGAGCGGAGAGAAGGGAACGTCGACATCGATGTCGACGCCGCCGTCGGTGGCGATGGCGGCGTCAGCGTCGGTATTAGCGGCAGGTGTGTCGGAGCCGGTCACTGGTGCGGAGTATCGACCGCGGCCGGCATCAGTTGTCGGGTTCGCGGCCGCCGTCGGTGCGGACCTCCTCGACGCCGAGCGCCTCGAACAGGTCGTACTCGGTGCCGGTCAGGACGAACAAGACTTCCTCGAGCGGCGCGAGCACTTCGGGGACGATCTTGACGACGAGGTAGGTGATCCCGATCAGCGCGAAGACCGACAGCGTCTGGGCGATGTAGTTGTGCGAGACGAGGAAGGAGACGCGGCTGGGCTCGGCGCCGAGGTAGGTCGTCATCAGGGAGACGAGCCAGTCCTGCTGGAACCAGCCGAGCGGCGACGCGAGGCCGATGAAGACGTTCCGAATGAGGTTGAGGAACCAGATGACGCCGATCGCCAGCGCGAAGGCGGACAGTTTCTGCTTGAGCGGCGCCGAGACGGCGGCGATCAGCCCGCCGAAGATGGCCATGCTCCCGAGACCGGTACAGGAGAGGACGATGTAGGTCGTCCGCCCGGTCGCCGTCTCGTTCGGGTCGAAATTGAACCGGCTCATGTAGCCGTTCGCGCCCTCGTTGATACCGGGGCTGTGACCGAGCAGTTCCATGCCGAAGTGGGTCTGGGCGGCGGTCGTCTCGATCAACCACTCGCGGACGAACGGGATCGTCTCCGCGGGCAGGTAGATCAGCCCCATGAACGCGACCGCCTTCGTCAGGAGGAACAGCGACCGGCGGTCCTGCAGCATGAGGTACCCGGTGTAGGCACAGAGCGGGAGCGCGGCGACCGACAGCAGCGTCTCGAGGGGGCTCTGCATCTCGTAGTAGAAGTACGGGACCATCGTCAGCCAGAAGGTCCCGAACGCGAGCCACCCGCCCGCGGCGGTCAGCCGCGCCGGGCGGTCCGCGCCGCGCCAACGGAGGGCCAGTGCGGCGAAGAACGCGCCGATTGCGATCCAGACGATCGCGTCCGACAGCCCGCCGCCGGTACTCGAGGCGAGCGGGACGGATCCTGCGGATGCGAGGCCGGCGACCGAACCGCTCCCGATCGCCGCGGATGGGGTCGGCATATTCAGGCCGAACCGAAGGACTCTCGCGCTATCAACTTGACGCCTCGGACTCGAGACCGATACCGACGAAACAGTTAAGTAAATACTGGTTCTTGGTAACATCACACATGGCCTTCAGTGAACTGTCCGCAGGTGAGCCCCTGGGCCGCCGCCTGACGGTACGCCGCGTCGAGTCCGTCGAGTCGAACGCAACCGTCCGTCACGTCGATCAACTCGAGACGGACGAGTTCCAGGAATTTTACAACCTGCTCGAGGACGGACAACCGCTGCCGGCCGACGAAACGGCTCTCGAGGACGGCGAGATCGTCGTCTTCACCGACTATTTCCGCGTCGAAGCGATCTGAAGGCCAGCGGTCACGCGATGCGGCGAGCGGGCGGAAGGCGACTGCTCCCGGCCAACCGGAAGTATCGAAGCCGTTTTCCCCAGCGGGACCGTTCTGCCCGGTATGAACGGCGATACGGACATGACCCTGGCGTTCGAACTCGAGGCGCTGAAGGAACTCGCCTCGCCCGAGAGCGTCTTCGAGGACGCCAGAGGCTGGACCGAATACATCGGCGTCGTCTCCGAGAAACCGACCTACGTCGTCACGAACTTCACCCGGAAGAACCGCATCCGGCAGGACTTCTTCTCCGGCCCCCGCGGCAAGGCCGAGAGCCTCGACGGCGTCAAGGACCAGTTCGACACGGAGCGGTACGTCTACATCGGCGCCAGCGACGAAGACGAGAAGCTAGCCGGCCGCGTCGGCTGGGAGTATCTGGACGTCGAGGAGGCCGCCGAGGCGGCCGACTGGGTCCTCGCGACGAGCGTCGAGGACGAGGAAGACGACGCCGAACCGGTTCGGGACGACTGGCCCTGAATCGACGGCCGCTTTTCTACCCACAGCACCGCGGCGCCGACGCCGCGTCCCCGAGCGCCGACACTTATGTACGGTCTCCCCTAGACGTTCGGTATGGAAACTCGTCCCCTCGGCGACACCGGACACGAGAGCACCGTCGCGACGTTCGGCGCGATCGCGCTCAACTGGCTCGAGCAGGAGGGCGCGAACCAGATGGTCGAGCAGGTCCTCGACTACGGCGTCAACCACTTCGACGTGGCGCCGACCTACGGCGACGCCGAACTCAAACTCGGTCCCAAACTCCGCCAGCACCGCGAGGAGATCTACCTCGGCTGCAAGACTCAGGAGCGCGAGTACGAGGGCGCGCGCCGCAAACTCGAGCGCTCGCTCGACCGGTTGGGCGTCGACCGTATCGACCTCTACCAGATCCACGGTCTCGAGTACGAACACGAACTCGAGACGATCGCGGGCGAGGGCGGCGCGCTCGAGGCGTTCCGAGACGCCCAGGACGAGGGCCTGATCGGCGACATCGGCCTGACGAGCCACGGCGATCCGCAGCTCATCCTCGACGCTATCGACCGGATCGACGACCTCTCGACGGTGATGTTTCCGCTGAACCCCGTCGTGGCCGGCAAGGACGACGACGAGTACGACTACGAGGCCGTCCTCGAGCGCGCCGAGGAGGAAGGAATCGGTACGCTCGGAATCAAGGCTTTCGCGAAGGGCTCGTGGCCCTCGACCGACGAACTGCCCGAGGCCGACCGCCCCTACGCGAACTGGTACGAACCGGTCGACCGGCCGGACGAGATCAGGGATCGGTTCGACTTCGCGGCGTCGCAGGGACTGACGACGGTCGTTACGCCCGGCGATCCGAAGCTCGTCGCGATGGTGCTGGACGCCGCCGACCGCTACGAGGAACTGAGCGAGAGCGAACAGCGCTCGCTGATCGAACGAGCGCGCCACGACGAGAGCCCGGTCCCCGAACAGCTGCACCACTAATTCGATTTCCGCCCGCTCGAGACGATGGACGTCCCGAAAACGGTCGCGACCGCCCTCGAGGACCGACCGGTCGAGGGTGCGGTCTGTCTGGAAGCCGGTGCCGGCGCCGGGAATACGACGGCCGGACTGCTGACCCGCGGCGCGGCCCGCGTCTACGCCGTGACGAACGACCGCGAGCACGCGCGGACAACTGTTAATCGAGTACTCGAGGACGAGGACGGCGACGACGATAACAGCGCGGACGATCGGACCGATCGACTCGCCGTCCTCGAGGCCGACCTGCGGAAAATTCCGCTCCCGGGCGATTCGGTCGACCTCGTCACCGCCCACGGGCTGTTCAACGTGCTCCCCCCGGCCGATCTCGAGACCGTTGCCGCCGAGTTGACCCGGGTCGCGGCGCCGGGCTGTCACCTCGTGATCGACGACTACGAACCGCTGCCCGACGACGCCGCCGTCCGGAAACTGTTCGCCCTCGAGAACGCGGCCGCGGAGTTGACCGACGGTCGGCCGGCGCTGACTTTCTATCCTGCGGCGGTGCTGCGCCGGCTGTTCGCCGGCTACGGCTGGGAGTTCGACCGGCGGCGGACGCTGCTCGAGCCGGTGCCGTGGACCGAACAGCATCTCTCAGCCCACGCCGCCGTCGTTCGCGAGCGGGTAGACCGGCTGCCGGACTCGAGCGGGGTCGGCGAGACGTTCCTCGAGCGCGCCGACCGCCTCGCGGAATCGATCGGCTCGGAGTCGGTCGGCGAAATGTACAGTATCGCGATGCGGCTGCCGGCGTGAGGTGTGCAACTCGCGTCGGGACGTCTCGAACGGCCGCGAGCCCGCGAGTCGTCGCCCTTATGCCCGCGCCGGCCGAATACGGACCAATGGCAGAGCCCCGCGTCCCGGGTTCCGGCACCGAACGGCGTCTCGAGCTTCCCTGCGGGGAGACGATGGACCCCCACGACGTGGATCTGGGGATGCGCGATTACTCTTGCGCGTGCGGCGACGACCACGCCGTCGTCACCGACGCCCACCCGCCGTCGCGGTTCTTCCCGGAATCGCTCGTGACCGTCCTCCAAGAGACGATCGAGACCGACGACGAGTTCGACCGGTTCGGGACGCCCCACCTCATGGGAATCGCCTTGGAGGAGTTCCCCGAGAAGGTCGTTACCTACGACGCCAGCGACGACGGCGCCGTCGGCTACGCGATGCTGTGGGTCGCCGACTTCGACTCGCGGCGACTCCACGAGATCGTCGTCGAACTGGTCGTCGAACTCATGGAACACGCGATCAGCCACGCCGACGACGACGCCGCGATTTCGGAGTTCGAAACGCAGATGCTCGAGTTCGACGTGAGCGAGTTCGTCGAGCAGTACCGCGCCCAGCGGAACTTCGAGAGCGAGCACGATCGAGCGATCTGAGCCGCGCCGTCGATCGACGCTGGTTCCGAACCGATTTCCGTCCCCTCCGATTTCTTCGATAGCTCGAGTACTGACACGTTTCGAAACGTCGTACTCACTTGCGGCAGAATGCGCCGGTCAATGGAACGGCAGTACCCACCAATCGGACTCGAGGCCGAGTTTCACGAATACACGTATCAGCGCCCGATGACCTCGTTCTCGCGACGTGGAACGAACCGTGTCCGTTATCCGTCGCTGGTCCTGAAAGGTACTGTGACATCCCCCGACACCTCATCGGATCCCGAGACGCCGGTACCGGCACCTGATACGAGCCAGGAACTGACGGCTCACGGCTACCGGATCACCGTCGACGACGGACGGGACACGTTCTACGCGATCCGGCTCAGCGAACCCGACAGCGATACGGCCTGGATCATGTCCGACACCGTCCGGTCGCCGAAAGAGATGCGGTAACTCCTCGAGTCGCCCCGGCCGCGCGCTACGGATTTCGAAACGCCGGTGAACGATCGGCGGTCGATTCGTCGCCCGTTTCTCGCGTCGCCGTCCTCGCGTCTCCCATCGTACGGCGCGTACGGACGCGGAAGCGCGAACTGAGCGTGCAGTGATACCGTTCCACAGGAATCGATTTTCAGAAGGCACGACGCCTGCGAACTCACCACACAGGTTATTTTGCCTAATTTCTCGTGTCCAGCCGCGGATTCGTCAGGAATCACCTATCGATCCGCCGGATCGTCGACCGTTGGTCGAAAAATCGATCCGTCGACGGTACCGCTCCGTCGCCGGTTCGAAATTCGAAAAGCCGTTTCGAGATTCGTACTGTATCGTGGGGCTTATTACGATGTGCGAACTCCGGACGAACAAGACCAATGAGTACGGACACTAACGGAGACCGTGCAGGGGACGGACGCAAAATCCTCCTGATCGGGAGCGGCCCGATCCAGATCGGGCAGGCCGCCGAATTCGACTACTCCGGCGCGCAGGCCTGCCGGGCGCTCCAGGAGGAAGGCGCCGAGGTCGTCCTCGTCAACTCCAACCCGGCGACGATCATGACGGACCCGGAGATGGCCGACGAGGTGTACATCGAGCCGATCACGACCGACGCCATCGCCGAGATCATCAAGAAGGAGAATCCCGACGGCGTCATCGCCGGCCTCGGCGGCCAGACCGGGCTCAACGTCACCGCCGAACTCGCCGAGGAAGGCGTCCTAGACGAGTACGACGTCGAGATCATGGGGACGCCGCTTGACACGATCTACGCGACCGAGGACCGCGACCTCTTCCGCCAGCGCATGGAGAAGATCGACCAGCCGGTCCCCGGCTCGACCACTATCTCGCTCGAGGAGGGCGAGGAGGTCTCGGAGCTGACCGAGGAGGATCTCCGCGAGCGCGTCCAGGCGGCCGTCGACGAGGTCGGCGGCCTGCCGGTCATCGCCCGCACCACCTACACGCTGGGCGGCTCCGGGTCGGGCGTCGTCCACGACTTCGACGAACTCCTCCAGCGCGTCCGCAAGGGGCTGCGCCTCTCGCGCAACAGCGAGGTGCTGATCACCGAGTCCATCGCGGGCTGGGTCGAGTACGAGTACGAGGTCATGCGCGACGCCGACGACTCCTGTATCATCATCTGTAACATGGAGAACATCGACCCGATGGGCATCCACACCGGGGAGTCGACGGTCGTCACGCCCTCCCAGATCGTCCCCGACGAGGGCCACCAGGAGATGCGCACCGCCGCGCTCGACGTCATCCGCGAACTTGGGATTCAGGGCGGCTGTAACATCCAGTTCGCGTGGCGCGACGACGGCACTCCGGGCGGCGAGTACAGGGTCGTCGAGGTCAACCCGCGCGTCTCCCGTTCCTCGGCGCTGGCCTCGAAGGCGACCGGCTACCCGATCGCCCGCGTGACCGCGAAGGTCGCGCTCGGCAAGCGCCTCCACGAGATCGAGAACGAAATTACGGGTGAGACCACGGCTGCGTTCGAGCCCGCGATCGACTACGTGGTTACGAAGGTCCCGCGCTGGCCCAAGGACAAGTTCGACGACGTCGACTTCGAACTGACGACGGCGATGAAGTCGACCGGCGAGGCGATGGCCATCGGCCGCACCTTCGAGGAATCGCTGCTGAAGGCACTCCGTTCGTCGGAATACGAACCCGACGTCGACTGGGCTGACGTCTCGGACGAGGAACTCGAGGAACAGTACCTCGAGCGCCCCTCCCCTGACCGCCCGTACGCGATGTTCGAGGCCTTCGACCGCGGCTACACCACCGAGGAGGTCGTCGACCTGACCGGCATCTTCGAGTGGTACACCGAGCGCTACAAGCGCATCGCCGAATCGACCCGCGCCGCCCAGGAGGGCGACTTCACCGAGGCCGCGATCGCCGGCCGCACGAACGCGACGATCGCCGCGGCCGCCGGCGCCGACGTCGACACCGTCGAGCAGGAGGTCCCGGGCCGCACCTACAAGCAGGTCGACACCTGCGCCGGCGAGTTCGAGGCCGAGACGCCCTATTACTACTCCTCGCGCAAGAACGAGTTCGAGTCCGGCCCGCTGAAGGGCGACGCCGCGGCGGGCGAACTCGAGGTCGACCGCGACGTCGAGAGCGTGATCGTCGTCGGCGGCGGCCCGATCCGCATCGGGCAGGGCGTGGAGTTCGACTACTGTTCGGTCCACGCGGTCCGCGCGCTCAGGGAGTTGGGAATCGACGCCCACGTCGTCAACAACAACCCCGAAACGGTCTCGACGGACTACGACACCTCCGACGGGCTGTTCTTCGAGCCCATAACCGCCGAAGAGGTCGCCGACGTCGCCGAGGCGACCGGCGCCGACGGCGTGATGGTCCAGTTCGGCGGCCAGACGTCGGTCAACATCGGCGAACCGCTCGAGGACGAACTCGAGCGCCGCGGGCTCGACTGCGAGATCATGGGCACCTCCGTCGAGGCGATGGACTTAGCCGAGGACCGCGACCGCTTCAACGCCCTGATGGACGAACTCGAGATCTCCCAGCCCGACGGCGGGACGGCCTTCTCGAAGGAGGAGGCGCTGCAACTCGCCCACGACATCGGCTACCCCGTGCTCGTGCGTCCCTCCTACGTGCTGGGCGGCCGCGCGATGGACATCGTCTACAGCGACGAGGAACTCGAGACCTACATCGAAGAGGCCGTCCGCGTGAGTCCGGACAAGCCGATCCTCGTGGACGACTTCCTCGAGGACGCCGTCGAACTGGACGTCGACGCCGTCTCGGACGGCCGCGACGTGCTCATCGGCGGCATCATGGAACACGTCGAGAGCGCGGGCGTCCACTCCGGCGACTCCGCCTGTATGATCCCGCCGCGCTCGCTGGACGCGGACACGCTGGCCCGCGTCCGCGAGGTCACCGAGGACATCGCCGAGGGCCTGAAGACGAAGGGACTGCTGAACGTCCAGCTCGCCGTCACGGGCGTCCACGACCCCGACGCGGAGCCCGAGGTCTACGTCCTCGAGGCGAACCCGCGCTCCTCGCGCACCGTGCCCTACGTCTCGAAGGCGACCGGCGTCCCGATCGCCAAGCTCGCTGCGAAGGTCATGGCCGGCGAGACCCTGAGCAGCCTCGAGGCCCAGGAGCAGATCCCCGAGCACACCTCGATCAAGGAGGTCGTCCTGCCGTTCGACCGCCTCCCGGGCTCTGACCCGCGTCTCGGTCCCGAAATGAAGTCGACCGGCGAGGTCATGGGTACGGCCGGCGACTTCGGCACGGCCTACTGGAAGGCCCAGCAGGCCGCGCACAACGACGTCAGCGAGGGTACCGCGGTCGTCGACTTGGACGTCGACGGCTTCGAGGAGCACTTCGACATCGCCGAGTTCGACGACGTTCCGCAGGCGATCCGCGAGGGGAAGGTCGACTTCGTGGTCAGCCGCGACCGCGACTCCCTCGAGATGGCCGTCGAGGAGGAGATTCCGTACCTCTCGACGGAGGCCAGCGCCGAGGCCTACGTCGAGGCGCTCGAGAGCTTCGAGGGCGAACTCGAGGTCGACACGGTCAGCGACCGTCCGAAGCGCGTCGCCGAGTGGGGCGGCGGCGAACTGCAGTAAGCGACCGGCGCCGCCGGGTTCGCGCTCACATCCGGTCCGTACTCATTGATTCCGTTCGGTCGCTTCGAGCGACTGTCGGTCGATTTTGACGTTTTCTCCTCGTTTTCGACTCCCTGGCTCGAGTTATCGTCTCCGCCGGTATTCTGTCCGCGACAGGTCGCCGGTATTCGCCGGTCGAACCTTCAACCGTCAGCGCGTCGTAGCCGTCGCAAGCGCATTCGCGTGGAGATTCACGATGTCAGAGGACCCAGATCACGACCTGACGGCGGACCTGCCGGGAGCGGACGAAGAACGCCTCGAGGAACTGGCCGACCGAGCGCCGCTCGATCCCGAGACGGCGAAAGATGCCGTCAACGGCCCCGACATCCCTGCGGGGACGCTGTCGCTCGCCGGCGGCGGACTCCTGTTGCTCTCCGCGCTCCGATCGGCGGGCCGCGGGCAACTGCGCGCGATTCCGAAGGGGATCGCCGCCGCCGGCTTGCTCGGCTACGGGCTCGGCAAGCGCGACTCGGACGGCGACGTCGGCCTGCAGTCGAGCACCGGACTCGGACTACGCGCGGACGATGAAGACGATTCCTCGACGTTCGAGCCGACCAGCGTCGAGGACGTCGAGAGCGGCAGCAACGGCAAGGAAACCTCCGACGCGGCCGCCGCGGCGGCCAACCGGCCCGATCTCAGCCAGCAGTCGGAGATGGATCCCGAAACGGGTGAGATCGAGGAGTCGCCGATCATCGACGCGGACGAGGACGGCGGGTCGGAGATCGAGTTTACCGAAGACGCCGACGGCTCGAAGGGCGATCTCGAGGCCGAAGACGACGATCCGCGGCGCGACACGGCGGACGACGACGAGCCCCTCGAGATCGACGTCTCGGACTCCGCGATGGCCGACGAACCGTCGGAGGCCGCGGGACCGACCGCGGAGCAGGCCCAGCCGACCCAGACCGACTCGACCGAGCCGGAGGAGACGCCCGACGAGGACGCGTCGGACATGAAGGTGGAGCCGGACGACGAAGAGAGCGCGGACCGGACGGGTGAGGAAACGGACGAGGGAGAAGGCGACTCCGGCGAGGACGACGAGCCCGAAGCGTAGTCCGCAGCGACGGCCTCAGAAGAGGTGCTCGTCCTCGTCGAGCAGGCGAGCGGGGCCGCCGACGTCCCAGATGGTCGTCGAGACGCCGCAGTCGGAAATCTCCTCCTCGACGTACTCGGCGTGTTCCTCGGTGGTGTTGACGTAGACGCTGGCGCCGGTGTCGGTCGAGAAGTAGACCGGGATATCCTCTTCTTCGCGCAGTTCGCGCACGCGGTTGAAGATCGCGATGGTGGCCGGCTGCCAGTAGACCCAGCCCTTCGGGCCGGTCATCGTGGTCGCGGCCAGCGAGAGCGAGTCGTGTTCCGCGAGTTCGAACGCCGCGTCGAAGTCGTCGTTCCGGAGGGCGTCGCGCATCTTCGCGATCTGCTCGTGGATGTGGGCGTTGCGCGCCTGGAACATGTGGCTGTCGGCGGCCTCGTCGTGGGCGTCCTCGGTCTCCTTGTGGTAGGGGACGAGCCCGACGATGATTTTGAGGTCCTCGTGGAGGTCGCTCGGCACCCGCCGCGAGCGACAGTCCTCGTCGTTCATGCCCGTGTGCAGCTGCGAGAACGCGCCCGTCACCGCGCGGGCGGCCGACGCGGAGCCGACGCGCGCGATGGTCGAGATCTCTTCGCGCGAGGCGTCGAGTTCAGCGGCTTCCGCCAGCGCCATCGCGGCGGCCGCGAATCCCGAGGAAGAGGAGCCCAGCCCGACGTTCGTCGGGAAACTGTTCTCGCTCTCGAGGCGCACGGGGTAGACCGTGTGGGCGGCATCCGACCGCGAGCGGGCCTTCTCGACGACGGCTTCGACGCGCTCGTAGGCGCGGCCCTCGAGTTCCTCGCCGTCGACGACGAACGTGTCCTCGTCGTAGTCCATCGAGAACTCGACGGTGGTGCGGGTGTGGCTCGGGGCGGTACAGACGCTGATACTGTCGTGATAGGGCAGTCGCTCGATGTCGTCGCGCATCCCGTGGTACTTGACCAACCCCTGGATCGGGTGGGCCATCGCGGTCGCTTTCATACCCAGACACGGGTGTGACGGTCGCTTAAAGTTCACGACCTCGTACCGGACGGCCGACGACCAGCCAACCAGCCGACCAGCCGACCAGCCGACGACCGGCCGACGACCGACTGACGACCGACCGGCGGCACCGCGAATCCGAACGCTGAAACGCCGAGCCTCCCACCACTCCCCTATGGGAACCCCACGCGAGACGAGAGCCGAGCAGGCCGAGGAGGTGATCGAGCGACTCGAGGAAGCGTATCCGGACTCGACGATTTCGCTGCGCTACTCGAACCGCCTCGAGTTGCTGATCGCCGTGATCCTCTCGGCCCAGTGTACGGACGAGCGGGTGAACAAGGAGACCGAGCACCTCTTCGAGAAGTACGACGGACCGGAAGACTACGCCAACGTACCCGAGGAGGAACTCGCGGAGGATCTGAACTCGATCACCTACTACAACAGCAAGGCGGGCTACATCAAGAACTCCTGCGAGACGATCCTCGAGGAGCACGACGGCGAGGTGCCGGATACGATGGACGAACTGACGGAGCTGTCGGGCGTCGGCCGGAAGACGGCCAACGTCGTCCTCCAGCACGGTCACGACGTCGTCGAGGGAATCGTCGTCGACACGCACGTCCAGCGGCTCTCGCGTCGGCTCGGTCTGACCGAGGAGGAACGGCCCGAGGCGATCGAACAGGATCTGATGACGATCGTCCCCGAAGGCTACTGGCAGCAGTTCACCCACCTCTGTATCGACCACGGGCGCGCGACCTGTACGGCCCGCAACCCCGACTGTGCGGACTGCGTGCTCGCGGATATCTGCCCCTCCGCGAAGGGCGACAGCGAGATCGACCTCGCATCGGGCGAGCCCTGGTAAGCCGGATTCAACGCTCGAGACGGTCGATATATCGACACGCCGACCCTCGCAAGCCCAACGTCTTTTCAGGGACCGGCGGTACACCCACTCGGGATCACTATGTCCGATACCGACGATCAGGGCGAGCGCGACAACACCGGCAAGGACGAGCACGGGCGGGACGTCCAACTCGAGCAGGAGAAAACGGACCCCGAAGAGGCTCGCGACGAGGAGGAACTCACCGAGGAGGAAAAGGAGGCCCGCGAGCGAGCCGACGAGGAAGCGCGAAAGCAGGACATCGAACAGAAGTCGGTCCAGCGCGAAAACGACGCCCTCGAGCAGGAGAACCCGGATCACCATCGGGACGAGGAACCGTACAACGGCTAGCGCTCGCGTCGCCGTCTCGCCGCCGGTCGACTCGTCTTTTTACCCGACTCACTGCCGCGCACGCGCAGCTTCGAGCGCGTCGTCCGAAACGACCAGCGTCGTCAGCGCGTCCTCGACCGAGACGGTGACGTCCGTCCCGAGCGAAATCGCGCCGATCTCCCGCTCGTCGGCGACGACGGTGATATCGCCCTCGTCGCGCTCGACCGCGAGCCGGAGGTCGTCGTCG
Organism: Halopiger xanaduensis SH-6; assembly: GCF_000217715.1. Classification (GTDB taxonomy): domain Archaea; phylum Halobacteriota; class Halobacteria; order Halobacteriales; family Natrialbaceae; genus Halopiger; species Halopiger xanaduensis. The sequence goes on along the minus strand of NC_015666.1, from coordinate 3,197,127 downwards.
GGGAGCACCCACCGCTGGGTCCGCGTGACGAATGGCGCGATCGGGCTGACGACGACGGCGTCGACGGCCGCCGAGAGCTGCGGTCCTTCGACCGCGGCGGCGTAGCCGTGGCTTCCGGCCGGCGTCGCGACGACGACGCCGTCGGCCCGAAAGGTCGCGACGCGGTCGTTCCGACACCGGACGCTGTACTCGGAGATGCTGGCCGGTTCTTCGGTAACGAGGGTGACGTCGAACAGCGCGCGCTCGCGGACGAACGTCTCCTCCCCGCCGTCGTCGCCGGTACGGATCTCGACTGTAAGCAATCCCCGATCCCGTTTGTCGGCTTCCCCCTCGAGTGCGGCCGCGAGCGCGTCCGGTAGCCGCTCCGGGGCGACCGATTCGATGCCGGCAACGCTGCCGACCGGGAGGACGGAGACGTCGGTTCGGGCTCGAGCCACCGCCGAGAGGGTTCGTTCGCCGACCGTTACCAGCAGGTCGGGATCGGCCGCGAGGACGGTTTCGAGGGCGCCGCGTTCGATCTCGGCGGCAACGCCGCGGGAGTCGAGGGTCGCTTCGAGGTCTCGAGGGAGGGCGTCGACGCCGTCGGCTTCGCGCTCGACGACGCCGACGACGGCCGCGGTCTCGTCCCCTCCACTCCGCCCGGCGGAATCCATGTGCGGCAGTTAACGCGGCCGATTCAAAAGCGTACGGTTGTCCGCCGGCGCCGGGCCGGCGCGATCGATCGTCAGTTGTCAGCCATCAGTCGTCGTACGGCCAGTCGCCGGTGATCCGCATCCCCTCCGCGAGGTCCTGCGCCTCCAGCTCCGCGGCGATCGCCGCCGGATCGCGGTGCTCGACGGTTCGATCCCCGCTCGCGAGATCGACCACGAGTTCGGTCAGCAGGATCGCCTGCTCGCGCAGCGTCCGCGGCTCGAGTTTCTCGAGCGTGTCGGCGAAGGTGTGCCCCCAGCCGCGCCCGACCTCGTCGGACGTCGACTTGACGTGGTAGCCGGGGACGCCCCGCCGGACGAACGGCCAGTGGTCGCTGTGCGGGCCGAGCTTCGGCACCGTCTCGATCGGGTGATCGTAGCGGTCCGCGACCGAATCCGCCGCGTCCTCGAGGCCGTCGAACCCGTGGGTGACCAGCGACAGCGTGCGGCCGCGGACGACGCCGTCGTTGTTGACCACCGCCTCGATCGAGTCGAGGTCGGTTTCCGCGGCGTAGTGTGCGGAGCCGGTGAGGCCCACTTCTTCGGCGCCGAAGGCGACGAACTCGACGCGGGTCTCGAGGTCGTCTTCCCGGTTGGCGAGGGCGTTTGCGAGTTCGACGACCATCGCGGTGCCGGCGCCGTTATCGAGGGCGCCCTCGGCGATGTCGTGGGCGTCGACGTGGCTCGTCACGAGCACGCGCTCGTCGGTGTCGGGGCCGAGTTCCGCGCGGACGTTCTGACTCTCCGCCTCGTTGATCTCGGCGTCGACCGCGAGTTCGACCTCCTCGCCGTCAAACCGGCGGCCGAGTCGCGCCCCCACTTCGCTCGAGACGCCGATAGCCGGAATCTCTCCGACGGGATCCGCCTCGGTTCCGACGCTGCCCGTCGGCGGGAGACAGCCCTCGACGTGATTGCGGTAGACGAACCCGATCGCACCCTGCTCGACGGCGTGATAGTACTTCTCCCGCCGGTGGATGTACCGCTCGTAGTAGTCTGGGATGTCGCTGCGGACCATAACGATCCGGCCCTCGAGATCGCGCGCCTCGAAATCCTCGGGCAGTCCGTAGCCGAGGTCGACCAGCGGAGCGCTGACGCGGTCGGACGGACTGCGCGGGAGCGCGATACAGTTCCCGCCGACGTCGTCGCCGTTCGCTCGGATCGCGCTCGAGCCGCGGGTCCAGCCCTGAATATCGAAGGACTCGAGACGAGCGTCTTGTGCGCCGGCCTCGGCGAGGACGTCCCGGGTCAGTTCCGCAGCCTGCCGTTCGCCGTCGCTGCCGGCCATCCGGTTGCCGATGTCGACCAGGTCCTCGAGGTGATCCCAGCCGACGTCGCTCGTGAAGACGTCGCCGATCCAGTGGGTCATGCCGATAGCGTGGACGGGCCGGCGGGTAATTCTACCGTTCGCGGTCGATCGCAGGCCGGCGTCGTGATGACGCTCTCGAGCGCCATTCGTTTTCGCAGTGAACGTCTATTGGTTCGAAACGTTTCGCCCACGAAGAACTGAATCTTTTTTACCCCGCTCGCTCTCGGGGGGAGTATGCGGGAGACGCTTGCTGAATGGCGGCCGCTGGTCGACGAGGCTATCGCCGACCTCGTTCCGCGGGAGATCGACGCCGAATATTTAGAGCGGTTCTTCGGCGGGCCGACCTACGAGTACGATCCCGACGGGATCCAGCGCGCGCTGGCCGACCCGCTCTGGGAACTGCTCGATCGAGGGGGGAAACGCTGGCGCGCGGTGCTCTTTCTGGTCTTTATCGAGGGGTTCGGCGAGGATCCGGCGGAGTACCTGCGGTACGCCTGCATTCCGGAGATTCTCCACAACGGGACGATCATCGTCGACGACGTCGAGGACGAGGCTGCGAAGCGCCGGGGAGAGCCGGCGCTACACCACATCTACGGCCAGGACATCGCGCTGAACGCCGGCAACGCGATGTACTTCCTGCCGCTGAAGATTCTCACGCAATCCCGGACCGACCTGCCGGCCGACCAGCGGCTGGCCGCCTACGAGATGCTGATGGACGAACTCAACCGAACTCACCTCGGGCAGGGGATGGACATCCACTGGCACAACGAGCGCGACGTACAGATCACGCCCGAGCAGTACCTCGAGATGTGCGCGTGCAAGACGGGCTGTCTCGGCCGGATCGTCGCCCGACTCGCCGCCATCCTCACCGACCAGCCGCCCGAAGTCGAGCGCGCCGTCGCCACCTACGCCGAACTGACCGCCGTCGCCTTCCAGATCGGCGACGACATCTTGGACGTCGAGAACTCGCTGGGCAGAGCCGGCGAGTTCGGCAAGGAGTTCGGCAACGACGTCCGCGAGGGGAAGAAGACGCTGCTGGTCATCTACGCCCTAGCGGAGAGCGACCCCGAAACGGCCGAGCGGCTCCGTGAAATTCTGGCCCTCGACGAGAACACCGACGAGGAAGTCCTCGAGGCGCTGTCGATTCTCGAGGACGCCGGCAGCATCGATTACGCCCGCGAGCGGGCGCTCGAACTCGCCGCCGAGGCGCGCGCGGCGATCGACGGCCTCGAGTTCGACGACGAGACCGATCGAAAGCTCCGGGAGTTCACGGAGTTCGTCATCGAGCGCGACGTCTGAGTCGAATCTGAATCCGAGTCCGACTCGAGTTCGGACGGCCGGAACGACGCAGTAGTGGATCAAAGGAGTCCGACGTCGTCCGCAAGCCCGCCCCTACCGACATCGATCCGTCCGTCCCGGTACACGGCAAGCCCGTATCCGAGCAGGTCTATCTCGAGGAGGACGTCCGCCTCCGAGCCGCCGTCGCTTCTGGTCGGTTCCTCGACCGCGAACGTGACCGTCGCGATCGTCGGTCCCGAAGACGCGTCGGCGAGCGACTCGAGCGTCGCCGGTGGAACGTCTGCGATCGTCCCCTCGACGGTGAACGCGATCGCGCCGGGTTGCGTGTCGCTCGTCTCGGTGCCGCCGTTCGTCGACGAACCGATCGCGTCCGTCCCCGGAGAAAGATCGCCGGTACCCGGCGTTTCGACGCCGACGTCGACCGTCTCGAGGTAAAGCGATGCCGCCCCCGAGAGGTCGACGACGACGGTTTCCGAGTCCGCAACCGCAAGTTCGAGTTCGGCCGGTTGCAGGGATGCGCCCTCGAACCGCTCCAGCAGCGCCGGCGTCACCGTGATCGTCCCTTCGGCGGCGAATTCGACCTGATTCGACGGGGCCGTTCCGACGAGTTGCTCGGCCACCCTGATATTCTGATTCCCTTCGACGTTGACTGTGATACTCATCGCATCCTGTCCCCCGAGCGAAGACTACGCGGACTGAGCGGGAAACGGTGTCGGGCAATTCGAGACGGTACCGGTCAGTCGAAAAGAGAGTGGATGTGCCGGTTCGCCGATGCGTCACTCGGAGTCGATCTGGTCGGCGATCTCCTCGACGATCTCGGGATTACGCAGCGTCGACGTGTCGCCGAGTTCGTTGCCGCTCGCGATGTCCTCGAGCAGCCGGCGCATGATCTTGCCCGAGCGCGTCTTGGGCAGTTCGGGCGTAAAGAGCACTTCCTCCGGCCGGGCGATCGGACCGATGGCGTCCTCGACGGCCGCGACGATCCGGTCGCGCATGTCGTCGGTCGGCTCCTGGCCGTCCTCGAGGATGACGTAGGCGTAGACGGCCTCGCCCTTGACGTCGTGGTCGCCGCCGACGACGGCGGCCTCGGCGACGCCGGAGACGCCGACGATCGCGGACTCGATCTCCATCGTCCCCAGTCGGTGGCCGGAGACGTTGATCACGTCGTCGACGCGCCCGAGGATCGTGATGTAGCCGTCGTCGTCGATCTTGGCGCCGTCCTCGGGGAAGTAGACCCACTCGTCGGCCGCCTCGTCGGAATACTCGGTCCAGTACTCCTCGATGAACCGGTCGTCGTTCTCGTACAGCGTTCGGAGCATGCCGGGCCACGGCTTGTCGACCGTGACGTAGCCGGCCTCGCCGGCCTCGATTTCTTCGCCAGCGGCGTCGACGACGGTGGCGCTGACGCCCGGCAGCGGCGGCCCGGCGGAGCCGGGTTTCATCGTGTTGATCGCCGGCAGCGTCGTGATCATCATGCCGCCCGTCTCGGTCTGCCACCACGTATCCACGATCGGACACTCCTCGTCGCCGATGTGCTTGTAGTACCACTTCCAGGCCCGCGGGTTGATCGGTTCGCCGACGGTCCCCAGTAGTCGCAGCGAGGACAGGTCGTGTTGCTCGGGGTAGTCCGATCCCCACTTCATGAACGCACGGATCGCCGTCGGCGCCGTGTAGAAGACGTCGACGCGGTTCTTCTCGATGATCTCCCAGAGCCGATCGCGTTCCGGATAGTCGGGCGTTCCCTCGTACATCACCGTCGTCGTGCCCAGTGCCAGCGGCCCGTAGACGATGTAGGAGTGTCCGGTGATCCAGCCGATATCGGCCGAACACCAGTAGGTGTCCTCGGGCACCAAGTCGAGTACCGCCTGGCTGGTCCAGGCCGTGTACGCGAGGTACCCGCCGGTCGTATGCTTGACGCCCTTCGGTTCGCCGGTCGTCCCCGAGGTGTACATGAGGAACAGCATGTCCTCGGCGTCCCGCGTAACGGGTTCGACCGACGCGCCCTCGTGCTCGGCGACCAGTTCGTCGTAGTCGCGGGCGTCGTTGCCGAGGAAGTGCGTGAGTTCCTCGCCCAGCCGGTCGACGACGACGCTGGTGACGTCCTGGTCGACGCTTCGAAGGCCCTTGTCGGCTTTCTCCTTGTGGTTGAGCGCGTCGCCGCGGCGGTAGTAGCCGTCGCAGGTGATCAGGTACTCGCTGTCCGCGGCGTTCATCCGCATCGCGAGCGCGTCCGCGGAGAACCCGGCGAAGACGACGCTGTGGGGCGCGCCGATGCGAGCGCAGGCGAGCATCGCGATCGGCAGCTCCGGGATCATCGGGAGGTACAGGGTAACGACGTCGTCCTCCTCGACGCCGATGTCCCGGAGCCCTGCGGCGAACGCTTCGACCTCGTTCAGCAGTTCGCCGTAGGTGTAGGTCCGGGTCTCCCCCATCTCGCCCTCCCACTTGATCGCCGCGCGGTTCTTCGCGCCGTTCTCGACGTGCCTGTCGAGACAGTTGGACGAGGCGTTCAGCTTCCCGTCGGTGAACCACTCGTAGAAGGGCGCGTCCTCGTCGTTCAGGACTGCGTCGTACTCCTCCTCCCACGAGAGGAGGTCGGCCGCCTGCTCCCAGCACTCCGGCCAGTTCTCCTCGAACTCCTCGTAGATGCCCTCGTCCGTGACGTTCGCCTGCTCGACGAACGATTCCGGGGGCTCGAACGCTTCCTGTTCCGCCAGGCGAGCCTCGAGTTCGACGTCGGCCTCGCCCTCGTTGCTTTCTTCGCTCATGATACCGGAACCATCGGGCATAACCGGGATAAACGTTCCCCCGATTCTCGATGCGATCCGGCTCGAGTCGGGCGGTTTTGAAGATAGTCGGGCAACTGCTGACGAGCGTCGGACGACAGCGAGGAGTACCAAGGAAGGACGCGACCTACTCGTCGGACTGCAGTCGCTTCGTCGTCTGGACCAGCGGATGGCGCGCGTAGTCGACGACCTCGATGTCGTCGATCCGCTCTAAGTCCTCCTTTTCGGCGGTGCGGGCCATCCCGAGGTCGACGCCGTCCTCGCGGTCGATCACGATGACGTAGGCGTCCATCTCGTCGATCCCGAGCCGATCCGCCGCAAGGACGCGGTGGTGGCCGTCCGCGAGCAACAGCGTGCCGGCGTTGTCGATGACCACCAGCGGCTCGGCCAGCCCGCGCTCGAGTTCGTACCGGCGCCCCTCGAGTTCGTCGGCGTATACCCGGCCCTGCGTCGGCGTGAGATCCGCCAGCGGGACGGTGCGCCGTTCCTGCTCGAGTTCGACGTCGTGGATCTGCTCCAGGGTGCGCATCAGTTTGCCGACCTTCTCGGGGGTCGCCCGCTCGATCTGGCTCCGGATGACGTCGGCGTTGGAGATGATGCCGACGAGGTTCCCCGCGTCGTCGACGACGGGGAGCTTCTGGATACCCGATCGGAGGATGACCCGCGCCGCGTCGGTGACTTTCATCTCGGGGTGGGCGACGAGCAGGTCCGTCGTCATCACCTTGAAGATGGGCTCGTCCGGATCGGCGAGCAGGAGGTCGCTGGCGCTGACGAACCCCTCGACGCGGCGCCGCTCGCAGACGGGAAAGCCGCTGTGGGCCTCGCTCTCGGCGATTCGGGACGCGACGTCGCCGACCGTCGCGTCCGGGGAGACCGTCACCACGTCGCGAGTCATGTACTCCTCGACCTGTGGTTTTCTCCGATCCGACAGTATCTCCTCCATAGCCGACCGTAACGGGGCCGCGCGCAAAAGAACTGTCTTCGAGAGCGGGTTTCGTTCGCTCGCCGATGCTCGAACGCCGACTTCCGCCGGTCAGGTCGCTTTCTCCTGCTTCCAGTAGTGGTCGCAGGCGCGACAGCCGAACTGGATGAACGTCGCCCGTTCCTCGAGCCAGACGTCGTCCGCGCCGCAGTGGGGACACGACTCGCGGGACGTCATAGGCGATCGTTCTTCGCCGACGCCCTTGAGCGCTCTGCCGGCGCGTTCCTCCCCGCTTTGGAGGGGAACACAGCGTCACTCTTCGAGCGTAAACAACCACTCGCTGGTCTGCGTATAGGTGCCGACCGACGTGCCGGGTCGGGACTGGATCGCCTCGAAGAACCGTTTGGTGATCACTTCCTCGACGACGCTGACGATCGACTCGACCTCGTCCTCGTCGTCCGCGCTCGCGAGGATGCCGATCTCGAGTTGGGCGCCAGCCATGTCGGCGTGGCCGCCGGCGCTGCCGATGCGCTCGAAGGCGTCCCGGAGCGTCTCGCCGAGGTCGACGTCGTTGGCCCGCGAGCGGGCCGACAGGTACGCCATCTCGTCGCGGAAGCCGAAGACGAGGGTCGTCTCGACGCCCTCCATCGCGAGCAGCTGGTCGGCCGCCTGCGGGAGGGCGTCCCGGTTGCTGATCCGGCCGACGCTCGCGACGGCGACCGAATCCCGCTGTTCTCGGTTCTTGATCGCCCGGGCGATCGTCTCCAAGGTGTCGCCCTCGATCGTCGGCTGCTCGATCTGCTGGAGCAAGGAGACGTCGGCGTGGGGCCAGAGGATCGACGCGGCCCGGAAGTCCGCCGGCGCGACCTCCCGCGTGAAGTCGTTCGTGTCGACCCGAATCCCGTACAGCAGCGCCGTCGCCGTCGCGCGATCGAAGCCGATGTTGAACCGGTCGACGTACTCCGCGAGCACGGTGCTGGTCGCGCCGGCCTCCTCCCGCAGTTCGACGAACGAACCGGGAACGGGACCGCGGGGCGGATGGTGGTCGATGACGATGTCGACGTCGAGACTCTCCGGCAGCCCGTCGTTGACGCCGGGCCGGGAGTGGTCGACCAGCGCGAACGCCCCGTACTCCTCGAGCGAGTCCTCGGGGCTCAGGTTCCGCAGATCGAGGTCGAGCAGGTTGACCATCGCCCGGTTCTCCTGGTGGGAGATCTCGCCGAAGTAACAGGCTTCGGCCTCGAGGCCGACCGATTCGGCGATGTCGACGAGCGCGACGGCGCTCGCGATCGCGTCGGGGTCCGGATTGTCGTGGGTGACGACCGCGAGCGGGCCGTCGATCGTCGCCAGTTCCTGGCGCAGCCCGATCGCGGCTTCGGCCGAGCGGCTCGCGGTCTCGTCGATCACCCGTTCGACGATCGCGCCGTCGGCGTCGACGGCGTGGTCGGCGAGCGCGCTGAACGTCTGGCGGTCGGACAGCGTCGGGTTCCCGCCCAGCGAGGCGACGATCGAGGCGCCCGGAAATCGGCCGCGGGCGTTCTCGAGGGCGCTGCGGTTGACGTCGGTGCGGTCGCCGCCGACGAAGACGACGTCCGGCTGCTCGACGTTCGCGAGCGTCTCCGGATCGCTCGGGTCGGCGTGGCGCGCCGGGATGCTCTCGTCGCGGAGCGTCTCGACGACGGCCTCGTCGCTCGTCACGACGAGCAGGCGCCCGTCGCTGCGCTCGGCCAACCGCTCCGCGACCTGGCGACCGACGGCGCCACAGCCGAGCACGAGCCGGAAAACCATGTGTCGCCGGTTGCGACTCCGAGCGGTAAAAACTACCGGGTTGAACGACGAACGAGAGCGAAAGCGAGCGCGGGAGTAAGAACGAGAGCGAGAAATTACCGCTTATCCGACCTGTCGGCCGAAATCGGCGTCGACCACTCGAGTGCCGGTCGGCGGTCCAGCGGTCGACGGTCGGCCGATCAGGCGACGACCGCAGCCGCCGCGTCGACCGCCGCATCGACGATCGGTCCGAAGCCGGGCAGCAGCAGCGCGGTCATCACGGCCGCGAAGACGATCGCGGCGTACAGCCCGGTCGGCTGGGCCAGCGCGTCGCGCTCGAGGACCGGGTCCTCGATCCAGACGGCCTTGACCAGCCGCGAGTAGTAGTACAGCGACAGCGCGCTGTTGATCACCAGCGCGGCGGCGACGATCACCAGTCCGGCGTCGAGCGCCGCGGTGAACAGGAAGTACTTGCTCCAGAAGCCGCCGAACGGCGGGATGCCGGCCAGGCTGAACATGAAGATCGCCAGGGCCGCGCAGGCGACCGGCGCCTGGTTCGAGAGGCCGTTGTAGTCCTCGAAGGTCCGGCCGACGCCCCAGTACTCCGCCAGGGCGACGAACAGGAACGCGCCGGTGTTCATGAAGCCGTAGACCAGCAGGTGCATCATCGCCGCACCCATCACGAGCTCGCCGCCGTCGGCCGACAGGCCCGCGAGGCCGATCAGCGCGTAGCCCGCGTGGCCGATCGAGGAGTACGCGAGCATCCGCTTGACGTTGCGCTGGGTTGCGGCCGCGAAGTTCCCGAGCGTCATCGTGACGATCGCGAGGATGACGAACGCGAGCGTCCAGTCGACGCCGACGAGGTCGCTCGTCACGTCCAGCGGGAACGCCGTCGTGAACACGCGGAACGTGATCACGAAGCCGGCCGCCTTCGAGGCCGACGAGAGGAACGCCGAGATCGGCGCGGGCGCGCCCTCGTAGGCCTCCGGCGCCCAGAAGTGGAACGGGACGCTGGCGGTCTTGAACGCGAACCCGCCCAGCAGCATCAGGATTCCCAACCCGAGCAGTCCGTCGTAGGCGAACTCGCCGCCGACAGCGGTGCTCTCCTCGAGCGCCGCGGCGATGGCGTCCAGTTGCATGACGCCGGTCGCGCCGTAGACCAGCGAGATGCCGTAGACGAACACGGCCGAGGAGAGCGCGCCGATCAGGAAGTACTTCAGGCCGGCTTCGACGCTGCCGCGATTGTCCTTCAGGATCGACACCAGGGCGTACGACGGCAGGCTCGAGAGCTCGAGCGCGATGAAGATCGTCACGAGGCTGTTGGCGGCCGCCATCGTCGACATGCCGGTCGCCGCGAGGATGACCAGCGAGTAGTACTCGGCCTGGTAGGCGTGATCCCGCATGTAGTCGTAGCTCGCGACCGACACCAGGGCGGTGACGACCGCGACGACGATCATGAAGTACAGCGCCAGCTGGTCGACGACGAACTGGCCGTCGAACAGTTCGATGACGCCGTGGCCGCCCTCCATGCCGGGGGTGCCGACGCCGGCGGTGATGAACCAGACGGCGGCGGCCAGCGAGGCCAGCGCGCCGGTGGCGGCGGTCCCGGACAGCAGGGCGCGGTTCGTCGACCGCGGCGAGATGCTGTCGACGAGGAACAGCGCGACGGCCGTCGCGGCCATGATCAGCACGGGCGCGAGGCCGGCCCACGCGGGCAGTTCCACCGCCATTACAGCTCACCTCCGGTCTCTAAGATCGGATCGACTGCGTCGGTAATCATCTCGAAGATCAGGTCGGGAGCCACGCCCAGCAGGATGATGAGTCCCAGCAGCACGAACATCGGGGCGACGTCGTGCAGCGGCGCGCGGCCGAGGTCGTAGTCGGTTTCCAGCCGGTACGGGCCGAAGACGGTTCGCTGCAGCGCGAACAGCAGGTAGCCCGCGACGATGACGATGCCGAACATCGCCGCCGCCGTAAAGAGGGGCGCGTAGGCGAGTTGTTCGGACTGGAACGCGCCGAAGAAGATGGTGAACTCGCCGTAGAAGCCGCTCATCAGCGGCAGCCCCATGTAGCCGAAGGCGCCGGCGATCAGGATGCCGACCGCGATCGGCATCCGATCGGCCAGCCCGGACATGTCCGTGACCATCCGGGTGTGAGTCGCGTTGTAGATGACGCCGACCGCCATGAACATCAGCCCCGAGATGAGACCGTGGCTCACCATCTGGAAGGTCGCGCCGCCGACCCCGAACTGCGTGTACGCGATCAGGCCGAGGATGACGTAGCCCATCGACGACACGGAGGAGTAGGCGACGATCCGCTTCAAGTCCGTCTGGGCCAGCGCGAGCATCGCGCCGTAGATGACGCTGATCACCGCGATGGCCGCGATCGGCACTGCATACGTGGCGACCTGCTCCGGGAACATCGTGAAGTTGAACCGGAGCAGGGCGTAGGTCCCCATCTTCAGCAGGACGCCCGCCAGCAGCACCGACGCCGGCGTCGGCGCCTCGACGTGGGCGTCCGGCAGCCACGTGTGGAACGGGACGACCGGAACCTTCACCGCGAAGCCGAGGAACATCGCGACGAACACGACCGAGGCCAGCGCGGACCCGCTGAGGCCGAACAGGCCGTCGGGGCCGCCCTCGAGCATGGCCGTCGCGATCTCGGGCAGGGCGAAGCTGGTGACGTCGCCCAGGCCGAAGACGAGCGAGATGAACGCACCGAACATCAGCAGCGACGCGACGTTCGTGTAGACGAAGAACTTGATCGCCGCGTACTTCCGGCGCGGACCGCCCCAGATCCCGATCAGCAGGTACATCGGGATCAGGACGGCCTCCCAGAAGATGAACCAGGCGAAGAAGTCCAGTGCGGCGAAGACGCCGATGAGGTTCGCCTCGATGAACAGCACGAGCCCGTAGAACTGGGACTCGCGCTCGTCGATCGGCGTCCACGAACTCAAGATTGCAAGCGAGCAGAGGATCGTCGTCAGCACCACGAGCGGGAGGCTGATCCCGTCGAGGCCGACGAACCACGAGATCGTGTAGTCGCCCAGCTGGATCCACTCGTACTGCGACTCGAAGGCGAGTTCGCCGTCGAGCAGGGCGTTCCCGCTGCCGTCGAAGGCCGAGAACAGCCACAGGCTGAGCGCCGCCGGCACGAGGCTGATCGCGAACGCCAGCTTGCCGGCGATGCGGTTCGGCGCGACGAACGTGACGAGCGCGCCGAGCAGTGCGACCGCGATCAGTGCTTCGATCATCATAGGAACCACCCCCCGCTAATGCCGAGGATGAGCAGTAAGCCGATGAACCCGGCCACGAGCAGAGCCGCGTAGTTCGTCACGATACCGGTCTGGATGCGCTTGACGCGATCCCCGCCGAACAGGCTCGCCGTCGAGACGCCGTTGACGACGCCGTCGATGACGGTCTGGTCGAACCGGTCGGCGGCTCGAGCCACCGGTAGCGCGACGCCTTCCGCGAGCCAGACCTGGAACTCGTCCTGGTAGTAGTTGCTGCGCAGCAGGCTGTACGCGCCGCCGAGCTTCTGCGTGTGGCGGTCCGGGTCGGGCACGGCGTACAGCGAGTACGCGAGGAGCGCGCCGCCGAGCGCCAGCCCGAGCGACAAGGCCGCTCCCAGCAGCATGGTTGTCGTCTCGGAGCCGATGTAGCCCTCCTCGAAGGCCACCATTTCGTGGTAGTGGTGGTAGGTCAGGCCGTCGACGTAGCCGTACTCGCCGTCGAGCCAGTGCTCGAGGAACGTGATGTCCATCCCGGCCAGCTTCGCGACCGGCGCGAGGTTGGCGAACCCGGCGAAGAGCGCGAGCAGCCCCAGCACGATCAGGGGTACCTTGATCGACCAGCCGACCGGATGGGGATTCTCGGCCGTCTCGGACCGGGGGTCGCCGTGGAACGTCAGGAAGACCATCCGGAAGGTGTAGAACCCGGTGAAGAACACGGCGAGCAGTCCCATCGCGTAGGCCGCGAGGATGATCGGCTGCTCGAGGCCGACGATCAAGGCGTCGAACAGGACCTCGTCCTTCGACCAGAAGCCGGAGAACGGCACGATCCCCGCGAGCGCGAGCGCGCCGGCGAGGAACGTGTAGTAGGTGACGGGGGCCTTGTCCTTCAGGCCGCCCATCTTCCACATGTCCTGTTCGTGGTGCATGAGGACGATGACGGCGCCGGAGCCGAGGAAGAGCAGCGCCTTAAAGAAGGCGTGGTTCATCAGGTGGAAGACTCCGGCGACGTAGCCGCCGACGCCGAGGCCGAGCATCATGTAGCCGTACTGGCTGATCGTCGAGTACGCCAGCACCTGCTTGATGTCGTCCTTGACGACGCCCATCGTCGCGGCGAACAGCGCGGTGAAGCCGCCGACGAAGGCGATGATCGCCAGCGCGGTCGGCGACTGCGCGTAGTAGCCGAACATCCGGGCGACGAGGTAGACGCCGGCCGCGACCATCGTCGCCGCGTGGATGAGCGCGGAGACGGTGGTCGGACCTTCCATCGCGTCCGGAAGCCACGTGTGCAGCGGGAACTGGGCGGACTTACCGATGACGCCGCCCAGCACGAGCAGTCCGGTGATCGTCACCCAGGTCTGGGCGTCGAAGCCGAACAGCGTCCCGCCGTCCTCGATGGCCGTCTCGGCGGCGACGACGAACGACTCGTCGCCGGCGAACGCGACCGTGCCGAAGGTCGCCGCGATGGCGACGACCCCCAGCAGGAAGAAGTAGTCGCCAAATCGGGTGACCAGGAACGCTTTCTTCGCCGCCGACGGGGCCGATTCCGTGCGGAACCAGAACCCGATCAGCAGGTACGAACAGAGGCCCACGAGCTCGAAGAACATGAACGCCATCAGCAGGTTGTCCGCGTAGACAAAGGCGAGCATGCTGAAGGTGAACAGGCCGAGCTCGGCGTAGTAGCGCGGGAGCCCGGTCTCGCCCTCGGCGTTCATGTACCCGAGGCTGAAGACGTGGACCAGCAGGGCCACGAGCGAGACGATGACCAGCATCAGCGCCGACAGCGGGTCGATCAGGATCCCGAAGGAGAAGACGATCTCCTCGAGGCTGCTGGACCCGGCTTTGGTCAGCACGTCGCCGGCCGCCCACTCGTAGACCGTTGCGTGGTGCGTTTCGCCGCCCGCGACGGCCGCGAGCATCGCGAGCGAGAGCAGGAGCGAACCGCCCGTCGCAGCGATGCCCGCGAGCGCGCCCTTCTTCGGCATGTGCCGGCCGAAGACGAGCGCGACGACGAATGCCACGAGCGGGAACAGCGCGATCGCCGGAGCGTAGTCGAATACAGCCATCTCTTACCACCTCATCGTCGTTGGAACCGTGACGTCGACGTCACGGAAGTTGCGGTACAGTACGAGGATGATCCCGAGTCCGACGGCGACCTCGGCGGCGGCCAGCGCCATCGTGAACAGCGCGAACACCTGGCCGGTGAGGTTGCCCTGGTAGAACGAGAACGCGATCAGGTTGATGTTCGCCGCGTTCAGCATGAGTTCGACGGACATCAGGAACAGCAGCGCGTTGCGCCGCGTCAGGATGCCGAACAGGCCGATGCAGAACAGGGCCATCGACAGCAGCACGTAGTACTGCACTTCGACCGCCATCAGGCCTCACCTCCGTCGGCGTCGGCACCGTCGGCACCGTCGGCGCCGCCGTCAGCGGCTCCCTCGCGCGTTCCGCCGTCGGTCGCGGTTCGGGACGACGACGGTTCGGCGGCCGTACTCGTCTCCGCACCGCCGGCCGTATCGGAGCCGCGCGTAGCCAGCGCCGCAACCGGCTCACCTGCCTCCTCGCGCTTTGCCAGCACGAGCGAGGCGTCGAGCGCCGCGTCCAGCGTCAGCGCGATCAGCAGGAAGGCGGCGAGGAACGGCTCGGTCCCCGCGACGCCGCCGGCCGACTGCAGCGGCTCGAGGTCGAACAGCGCGTAGCCGATGGCGGCGGTGATCGAGTCGACTTCGAACCCGCCGTCGGCCATCGGCTCGAACGGCGTGTTCAGGACGACCAGCGCCATCAGCGCGAAAAGGCCGACGGCGAGCAGCCCCGGTGCGAGCGCCGCGCCGGAGTGCAGTCGGAGCCGCGGTCGATTGCGTTTGCTCATGCCTGTACCACCTCGTCGGAGTCCGCGTCAGCGTCCGCGTCCTCGCGCTGGGTCAGCATGACGGCGAACGTGATGAGGATGAGCACCCCGCCGACGTAGACGAGGATCTGCATCATGGCGACGAACTCGGCCGCCAGCATCACGAAGTGGACCGCCATGCTCATCAGCGCCACGCCGAGCATGAGCGCCGAGTGCCACGGGTCCCGCAGGAGGACCACGCCCAGCGCGCTGGCGATCGTGACGGACGCGAACAGCGCGAACGCGATTTGCTCTGGTGTCATAGATGTCCTGTCGCTCGTACGCGTGTGCGTGTCGGTCGCTCGTCTCGATTCCGTCGGGACGGAGCGCCCGTCACTGGTAATCGACCTCCCCTTCGCCCTCGCCGATCCACGCGCCCCGGTCGGGTTCGCGCGACTCGAGCGGGTCGATGTCCTTGTACCACGGCACCGACTTCAGCTGCTCCTTGTTGTACACCAGGTCGTGTTTGGTGTCGCCGGTGAACTCGAAGTTCTGGGTGAGCAGGATGGCGTCGGTCGGGCACACCTCCTCGCAGAGGCGGCAGTAGACGCACTGCCCGATGTGGAGGTTGTACTGTTCGCCGTTGCGCTTGTCGTCCATCACGATCTGGATCGTGTCGTTCGGACAGACGTTCTCGCACTGACGACACCAGATGCACCGCTCCTGGCTCCACTTGTGGACGCCGCGGAACCGCGGCGACACGTCGGGTGCCGTCTTCGGGTACTCCACCGTGAAGGTGGAGCCGTCCAGCGCGTGCTTCATCGTCGTTGCCATTGATTTGAGTAGTCCGATCATGCGATCACCCCAACGATTGCCGCAGTCAGTCCGAGGTTCGCGAAGGAAAGGACCAGCAGCCCCTTCCAGCCGATTTCGATCAGTTGGTCGATCCGGACGCGCGGGATGGCCGACCGCAGCCACTGGGTCAGCAGGAACGCCGCCCAGATCTTGATAATGAACCAGACGATCCCCAGTCCCTCGGGGCCCGGTCCGGCCGGGCCGCCGAGGAAGATCGTCGCGATGATCGCCCCGCCGAGGAAGATGTGGAGGAACTCGCCGAGGTAGACGAGCACGAAGTAGACCGAGGAGTACTCGGTCTGGTACCCCGCGACGAGTTCCGCCGGCGCCTCGGGCATGTCGAAGGGATTCCGGCCGACCTCCGCGAAGTTCGCGATCAGGAACAGCACGAACGCGAACGGGTTCACGAGGGCGAACCACGCCGGAATCCCCCACTCGAGGCCGGGGATCGTAAACAGCGTCGTCTGGTTCTGGACGGCGACGATCTCGCTCATGCGCAGCGAGCCCGAGAAGAGCACGACCGACATGCCGGTCACGACCAGCGGGATCTCGTAGGCGACGTTCTGCGCGACCGCGCGCAGGCCGCCCAGCAGCGAGTACTTGTTGTCCGACGCGTAGCCGGCCATCACCAGTCCGATCGACGCGATGCCGGCGATGGCGAAGACGTAGGCCAGTCCGACTTCGGGGTCGGCCAGATGGACGCCGCTACCCATCGGGATGACGGCGAACCCGAGCAGCGCCGAGCCCGCGATGACGACCGGCGCGAGGTCGTAGGCCGGTCGGTCCGCGTTCTCGGGAACGATCAGTTCCTTCGAGAGCAGGCGGACCGCGTCGGCGACGATGATCAGAACGCCGCCCGGACCGAGGTGGTTGACCGCGATTCGGTCGGTGAAGGCGGCCGTGATCTTTCGCTTCGCCCAGGGACCGGCGACGCCGGTCATCGCGAGCATCAGGTTGCCGACGATGAACGCCGCGACGAACGTCGCGACCAGTTCGCCGGCGAGTCCGAACCCGCTCAGGCCGGTCAGCTCGCCGATCCGCTCGGGGAGCAGTACCGTCTCGTCGCTCTGGAGTGGCGTCGCCGCGTTCATCGATCCACCTCCCCGAGCACGATATCGAGGCTACCGAGCGACGCGATCAGGTCGGGGACGTACTCCCCTTCGGACATCTCGGGCAGCACCTGCAGGTTCGAGAAGCACGGGCTCCGGATCTTGAATCGGGCCGGCTTGTCGGTGCCGTCCGATCGCATGTAGATCCCGAGTTCACCCTTCGCGGCCTCGACGGCGCGGTAGGTTTCGGCGTCGGCGTCCGGCTTGAGGGTGCGGGGAACGTTGGCCTGGACCTCGCGCTCGTCCTCGGGCCAGTCCTCGAGCAGGTCGAGACACTGCTCGATGATCTTGGCCGACTCCTCGACTTCCTCCATGCGAGCGAGCACGCGGGCGTAGTTGTCGCAGCCCTCGCGCGTGACGACGTCCCATTCGAGGTTCTCGTAGTACCCGTAGGGGTCGTCGCGTCGGAGGTCGTAGTCGATTCCGGAGGCGCGAGCGACCGGGCCCGTGCAGCCGTAGTCCTTAGCCACCTCGGGCTCGATAACGCCGGTGTCGATACACCGGGTCTGGAAGATCTCGTTCGAGGTGACCATATCGTGGTACTCGTCGACCTTCGCGGGGAGTTCGTCGAGGAAGTCGCGCGTCTTCTCGATGAACTCCTCGCGGGGTTCGGGGAGGTCCCACGCGACCCCGCCGACGCGGAAGTAGTTGAACATCATCCGCTGGCCGGTCAGGTCCTCCAAGATGTCCTGGACGACCTCCCGGTCGCGGAACGTGTACATGAAGATGGCGGTGAACTCGCCGTAGACGTCCAGCGCGAACGTCCCCAGCGCGAGCATGTGCGAGGCGATCCGACAGAGTTCGGCCCCCATAGTCCGGATGACCTGCGCGTACTCGGGGACTTCGATGTCCGCCATATCCTCGATCGCTCGCGCGTAGGCCCACTCGTTTAACAGCCCCGAGGAGACGTAGTCCCAGCGGTCGGGGTAGGGCATGATCTGGTGGCGGTAAGTCCCCTGCTGGCACATCTGCTCCTCGCAGCGGTGGAGGTAGCCGATGTCCGGATCGACGTCGACGACGGTCTCGCCGTCGAGTACGGTCTCGACGTGGAGCACGCCGTGAGTCGCCGGGTGGTGCGGCCCGATGTTCAGGAACATCGTGTCCGACTCGGCGTCCTCGTGATCCGGCTGGATCGGGTTCGCGTGCTCCGAGAGGGTGACGACCTGCGGCTTGGTCTGGTCGTAGTCGTCCGAGAGCGGGTGGCCCTGCCACGTCTCGGGCAGCAGGATGCGCCGCAGGTCCGGGTGGTCGGCGTACTCGATGCCGACGAGGTCGTAGGCCTCTCGCTCGTGCCAGTCGGCGGTGCGGAACACCGGCTCCGCGCTCTCGCTGACCGGATCGTTGCGCGTCGTCGGGACGACGATACTCACCTCGTCGGTCGGATCGCTGTACTTCTTGAGGTGGTAGATCGACTCGTACCGATCGTCGTACTGCTGTGCGGTGACGCACGAGAGGTGATCGTAGCCGGCCCGCTCCCGGAGGTCCGACAGGACGCTCTGGACTTCGTCCGGATTGATGACGAAGGCGGGCGCGTTCATGTGGTCGTCGCGCCCGATCGCGCGATCGCCGATCAGCGCCTCGAGGTCGTCCGCCGAGAGTTGCTCCGGCTGGCGTTCGATGCCCGTGCTCATGGCGAATCAGCCCAGTTGTACCGCATGACGAGGTCGTCCTCGTCGATCTCGCTCGCGAGCTTCTGCACCAGTTCGTCCTCGGGGAGGTCGCCGAACTCCTCGAGTTCGTACGGCTTGACGACGACGGGCGAAGATTCCCCGTTCTGGATCCGCTCCTGCAGTTTGAGGACGCCGTACAGCAGCGCCTCGGGACGGGGCGGACAGCCCGGAACGTGAATGTCGACGGGGATGATCTCCTCGGCGCCCTTCACGACGTTGTAGCCCTTCTGGAAGGGACCGCCGGAGATCGTACACGAGCCCATTCCGACGACGAACTTGGGTTCGGGCATCTGGTCGTAGACGCGCTTCATGCGCGGCCCGAACTTCGAGACGATCGTCCCGGGGACGATCATCACGTCGGCCTGCCGCGGCGACGCGCGCGGCACGCCGGCCCCGTAGCGGTCGAGGTCGTGTTTGATCGCGTACGTGTGCATCATCTCGATGCTACAGCACGCGATCCCGAACTGCAGCATGAACATCGAGTTCCCGCGAACCCAGTTCATGAACTCGTCGAACTTCGTGAGGATGAACGGCGACGCGCCGAACGCCTCACGGAGCTTCGAGTTGAATCGGTCGTCGACGCCCTCACCGATCCGGGAGTCGCGGGTGTCCGTCGACGGTGCGGTGCTGCCGTGGATCTGCTGTTTGGGTTCGTCGCTGCTCATGGTCGATCAGTTCCGCCTTCCACCTGCCGCGGTGTCTGTGCCCACTGTACTGCACCGTTGCGCCACGCCCACGCGAGCCCCACGAGGAGGATGGCAACGAACGCGACCATCGGTCCGAGGATCTCGAGCAGCGAAACGGCATCCGATTCAACAGCCTCTCGATACACGACCGCCCACGGGAACAGCAGGACGGTCTCGATATCGAAGACGAGGAACAGAAGCGCAACCATGTAGTACTGGATGTTGAACCGGACGCGCGTTCCGCCGGTCGGAACCTCGCCACTCTCGTAGGTGGCACGTTTACTCGTTTCTGGGACGGTCGGCCGCAGGAGGTACGATACCGCCATCATCCCGAACGGTATCAGCAGTCCCACGAGCGCTAACGCCCCGATCGCTATCCAGTCGTTCATCTACGTAACGTTCGGAGGTTGAAACCGCACGCACATAAGGGTTGATTGTTCGATTTCCGGGTCAATACGGGCCAAACGGTGGCTTCCGCGCCCTAATACGTGCTAAATTAATCACCCTAGTACCATACTAATCGGTACAAAAAGTGACCGAACGGGTAATCGACGGTTACCGGCGGTCCGAACGGTGGCGACAGCGCTCGAGAGGAGGGAACAGAATCTTACCGGAGAGTCGGCCACGATCGATCGGTCTCGAGCGTATCCTACTGCGATCCGTCTCGGAACGCCGGCGTTCCTTCGTCATGGAGCCGGCGGGAGACGTCGCCGACGCCCTCGCGGAGGTCCTCGTGGTACGACACCAGCCGGTCCCGCACCTCGTCGTGCTGACGGGCGAGGATCTGGGCCGCAGAAAGCGCGGCGTTGAACGACTTGCCGGCGTCGACCGCCACGAGCGGCGCGCCCGTCGGCATCCCGATCACGCTGTCGACGGACTTCTCCTGCACCGGCACGCCGATGACCGGCAGCGGGTACGCGATCGACGCTGTCATGTTCGGCAGGTCGGCGGATTTGCCGCCCGCGCCGGCGATGATGACCTCGAGACCGCGCTCCTCGGCGGTCTCCGCGTAGGCGGTCATCAGGTCCGGTGTCCGGTGGGCGGAGGTGACGTAGGTCTCGAAGGTGAAGCGCTCCGCGGGCGGGTTCTCGTAGTCGGTCTGCTCGGCGAAGCCGAGTTCGTCGACGAAGGCGTCGTAGGCGCCGCGCCGGCGACCGCCGGTCATCATCGTCTCGAGGTCGGAATCGCTGCCCATCACGATGCCGACGTCGGGGGTTTCTTCGTCCGGACGGTCCTGCTGGGCTTCGTCGTGCAGTCGGTCGATGAGGTCTGAAACGCTGTCTGTCATGTGTACCGGTCGGTCTCACTCCGCCGTGAACGTCACGGATTCCTCGAGGCCGCGCGCCGTCTCGAGCAGGTCCTCGACGTCGGTTTCGTCGTCGCGGGCGCACACCGTCACGTGGCCCATCTTCCGCAGCGGCCGGGCCTCGCGCTTGCCGTACCAGTGGAGGTGCGCGGCGGGCGTCTCGTGGATCTTCTCGACGCCGCGCAGCGCCGCCTTCTGGTTCTCTTCGACGTCGCCCAGCAGGTTCGTCATCACGGTCGACGACCGAAGGTCGGTCGCGGCCAGCGGCCAGCCCAGCACCGCGCGGACGTGCTGCTCGAACTGCGAGCTGTGTGCCCCTTCGATCGTCCAGTGGCCCGAGTTGTGCGGCCGCGGGGCGATCTCGTTGAGCAGGATCTCGCCGTCGGTCGTTTCGAACAACTCGATACCGTAGACGCCGCGGCCGTCCATCACCTCGAGCACGTCCTCGGCGACCTCGCGGGCGCGTTCCGCGACGGCGTCGCTCGAGCGCGCGGGGACGATGGTCTCTCGGAGGATCTCGTCGACGTGGACGTTCTCCCCGATCGGGAACGCGGCGGTCTCGTCGTACCCCTCGACCGCGATGACCGAGACCTCGCGCTCGAACTCGACGAACGCCTCGACCATCGCCGGGCCGGCGACCGACTCGAGGGCTTCTTCGGCCTCGTCCTTCGACTCGACGGGAACGTTCCCGCGGCCGTCGTAGCCGCCGGTGCGGGCCTTCAGCATGACCGGCGCGCCGTAGTCGTCGATCGCCTCGCGAATGTCGTCGGCGTCCTCGACCTCGCGGAACGGCGGCACCGGCACGCCCGCGGCCTCGAGTTCCCGCTTCTGGACGAGCTTGTCGTGGATCGTCTCGAGCGTCGCGGGCTTCGGGTGGACCGGCGTCCCCGAGTCCTCGCTGACGCGCTCTAAGACGTCCTGATCAGCCAGTTCGATCTCGAAGGTAAGGACGTCCGCCCGCGCGGCGAGTTCGCGGATTCCCGCCTCGTCGTCGAAGTCCGCGACGATCTGGTCGCGCGCGACGGGCGCGGCCGGACAGTCCGGCGTCGGATCGAGCACGACCACCTCGACGCCGAGCGGTGCGGCCGCCTCGGCGAGCATTCGCCCGAGCTGTCCCCCGCCGACCACGCCGAGCGTCGGGCCCGGCGTCCGGAGCGTCGTCATTTGGCGGCGGTTCTCGGCGCCCGCGCTTAAGGATTCCTCATTCCCGGTTCTCGAGCGCCGCGCTCGAGGCGTTCGTACGGGAGAGATAAAAATCGCACAGCCGGCTCGACGCTTCGATACGCGGGACGGGAGAACGCGCAGCCGAAATTCGTTAGTCGTCGCTCTCGGCGGGTGCGGAGCCGTTGTCGGCGCCGGTGGTGTCAGCGTCGTCGACTACGCTGTCGACGCTGATGCCCTCCCAGTCGTGATCCGCGTGGTAGCCCTCGCGTTCCTTCGCGCTGTCGGCGACGCGGATGAACTCGGCCTTCTCGCGAGCTGCAGGGATCGTGTGACCGCCGCAGTAGGACAGACCAGACTGGATCCCCGCACAGAACTCTTTGACGACGTCCGCGACTGGTCCTTTGTAGGGCGTCAACGCTTCGACGCCCTCGTCAGCGCGGACGTTGGCTTCGTCCTTATCGTCGCGGTTCTCCGCGGCGGTCGTGGTCGCCATCCCGCGCGAGCGCTTGTACTTCGTGCCCTCTACCTCGACGACCGCGCCGGGCGCCTCCTCGGTTCCGGCGAAGAGGCTGCCCATCATCACCGTGTCGGCACCCGCCATCAGCGCCTTGACTGCGTCGCCAGAGGTGCGGATCCCGCCGTCGGCGCAGATCGTGACGTCGAGGTCCTCGGCCGCGTCCGCGCAGTCGTCGACGGCCGTCAACTGCGGCACGCCGGCGCCCGCGACCTTCCGCGTCGTGCAGTGCGAGCCCGGCCCGATGCCGACCTTCACGCAGTCCGCACCGGCGGCCGCGAGATCCTCGACGCCCGCGGGCGTGGCAACGTTCCCCGCGACGAGGTCCGTGTCCGGGAATTCCTCGTGGATCTCCGCGACGGCCTCGAGCGTCCGCTCGAGGTGACCGTGGGCGACATCGACCACGAGCGCGTCGACGCCGGCCTCGACCAGCGCGGCGCTGCGTCCGACGTGGTCCTCGTTGATCCCGACGGCGGCGGCGACCCGCTCGCCGGCATCTTTGACTTCCTCGACTTGGTTAGCCTGTTCTTCGGGTGTGAGGAAGCGGTGAAGAACTCCGATACCGCCGTTCCGGGAGAGTTCGAT
Organism: Halopiger xanaduensis SH-6; assembly: GCF_000217715.1. Classification (GTDB taxonomy): domain Archaea; phylum Halobacteriota; class Halobacteria; order Halobacteriales; family Natrialbaceae; genus Halopiger; species Halopiger xanaduensis. The sequence continues at coordinate 3,174,413 of NC_015666.1, read as the reverse complement.
CGCTAACTCGGTCTCGGTGACGGTGTCCATTGCCGCCGAAACCAACGGCGTCCCGAGTTCGAGGTTCGGCGTGAAGTTCGTCTCGAGGTCCACGTTGCTGCGACTGTCGACGGGCGAGCGCTTCGGCACGAGCAGCACGTCGCCGTAACTCAATCCGGTGCGAAGGTTGTCCATGACCCCTCCGTATTCGGAGATGCTCTCGGATAAGGTTCTCGGCTTCGTTAGATACTGCGAGGACTGGATCACAACTTCTGCAGAACCGTACTACCGAGTTTTCAGTAGGCGGTTCGCTACACGAGGCTACGTCGCTTGAGGAAAAATAATATATATGATAGTAGTCCCGGGCGGATTCGAACCGCCGTCATGGGCTGTCTTCCGTGACGGAACGAACCGAACACGTCCAAAGGCCCATATGATTGGCCACTACACCACGGGACTTCGCAATCCTCGGTAGATCATCGTCGCACAATAGTGTTACTTTTTGTCGCGAGACGACACCGCGATAGATCCCGCTTCCGCCCGCCGGTGACTCACGACGTTATCCATTGTGTGAGCGTCTTCGGGCCGATCGAAGGACCGCACGGGTCGAACGTGGTGCACGTCCGGGTTTTGGCCGAGTTCGTCCGGTCCCGCACCGCAGTGTTGGCACTCGTAGCCATCTCGCTCGAGCGCCCGCCGCCGAATCCGCCACCACTCTCGGCCGTACTCGATCGTACCCCCCTCCCACTGGTGGTGATCCGGGCCGACCACGTTTGTCGAGAGCCACTCGCCGTAGCACTCGAGCGTACAGAAGAAGCCGCGTTCCTGCGTCTCGAACTTCGCCGGGCGGACCTCGAGATTCGATCCGCAAGATCCACACTCGACGGTCACTCGCGCTCCTTTCTCCGACGGGTTTTCGGGGAGCAATCCGATCGCGTCTTCGACGCAGTCTGGACAGTACACGCCGTCTTTGTCCGACGGATAGTACGAGAACGTCTCACCGCAGGAGTCACACGATGTCGTTTCCGTTGCGTCCTTCCAGTTGCCGTTGTGCTCGCCCGCGTTCGGATTGCAGTCGTCGCAAGACTCTCTGCGCGCCTTCGGATCGTAAAAGACGGAGCCACAACCCGAGCACACCCGGTTCGGCAGCGGCTCGCCGTGCACCTTCGTGTGGTGCTGGCGCATTCCCTGCTCGGTCTGCAACGATTTCCCGCACGTGGGACAGTCCATACGGCGGGTGGCCGCGGTATCGGATATAAACTACAGGCGAGGCTAATGCGATCGAAGGTCGGACGACAGAAAACGATCGCCGAACGATCCGCGACGGCAGCCGCGTTACAGGTAGTCTTCCTCGGCCAGCCGTTCGATGCCTTCTTCGAGCCGCTCTTCACTGGCGGCGTACGAAATCCGCGCGTAGCCGGGCGTGCCGAACGCACTGCCGGGCACGGTCGCGACGTGGGCGTCCTCGATGGCTCCCTCACACCACTCCTGATCGTCGTCGTCGACGGGCAGCATCATGTAGAACGCGCCCTGGGGTTCGGCGACGTCGACGCCGTGGTCGTCGAGCAGGTCGATGACGAGGTCGCGCCGCTCCTCGAAGGCCTCGACCATCTGCTCGACGGCGGTGTCGGTGTTCTCGAGGGCCTCGATGCCGGCGTGCTGGACGAAGTTGACGGCCGAGGAGACGGAGTGGCTGTGGAGCTTGCCGGCCTGGTCGATCAGTTCCTCGGGGCCGGCGAAGTAACCCAGCCGCCAGCCGGTCATCGAGTAGGCCTTCGAGAAGCCGTTGACCGTGATGGTGCGGTCGGCCATCCCGTCGAAGGTGCCGAGGCTCGTGGGCTCGACGCCGTAGGTGATCTCCTTGTAGATCTCGTCCGAGATGACGGTGACGTCGTGTTCGACCGCAAGATCGCGCACGCCCTCGAGCGCTTCGTCGGAGTAAACGGCGCCGGTGGGGTTCGACGGCGAGTTGACGATCAGCAGTTCGGTCTCGTCGGATACCGCGTCGGCGAGGTCGTCGAGCGCGGGCTCGAGCTGGAAGTCCGAGTCCGAGAGGTCGACGCGGGTGAGGTCGCCGCCGGCCATCTTGACCATCGCCTCGTAGGAGACCCACGCGGGGTCGAGCAGGACGACCTCGTCGCCCTCGCCGACCAGCGACTGGACGATCTCGTACAGCGCCTGCTTCGCGCCGGGCGTGACGATGACCTCGTCGGTGGTGTGCTCGAGGCCGTCTGCGGCCAGCTTGTCGACGATCGCCTCGCGGAGCTCGAGGATGCCGGCGGAGGTGGTGTAGCCGGTGTGGCCGGCGTCCATCGCGTCCTTCCCGGCCTCGACGATGTTTTCGGGCGTCGGGAAGTCCGGTTCGCCGACGGAGAGGTCGACGATGTCGGCGCCCTCGTTCTCGAGTTCGGTCGCGAGGGCGGAGATGGCCAGCGTTGCGGACGGTTCGACTCGGGTTACGCGGTCGGTGAATTCCATCGTCATGGTAGTACTGTTACTGATCTGCGTCGGGATCGGGATCGGGCAGCGATACGACCAGATCGAGCGCGCTGTCGACGGCCGTGGCCGCGTTCTCGACGCGCTCGCGCGCTTCGGCGGCGGACATGCCGGGACCCGTCACGCCGAGCGTCACGGGAGTATCACGCTCGAGGGTCACGTCGGAGAGCCGCTGGGCGATCGCGTCGCCGATCACCTGATCGTGGTCGGTGTCGCCGGTGATGATGGCACCGACGACGGCGACGGCGTCGACCTCGGCGCGGCGCGCGAGCCGGTCGGCGGCCAGCGGCGCGTCGTACGCCCCCGGGACGTGGACCGTCTCGTACACCTCGGCGCCTGCGTCGCTGGCAGCCTCGAGGGCCGCCTCTTCCATCTGCTCGGTGACCGGGCGGTTGAACTCCGCGACCACCAATCCGAGCGCGGTCATGTGAGTGGCGTGGAGAGGGGAGGTAAAAGAGGTGCCGCTTTTCGGAGGCCGATTCGCTTCCCGTTCGCCGTCTGCCCCGCGAGACGGCCCCTCGAGCGGGAATAAACTGCCGTAAAACGTCATCAAACGAGAGAAAGTGCCGTTGATGATCGTTAGGGTATTTGATCAATCGGCTACTCACCGACGACTGCAATGAGTCTTGACCGCTACACAGCCCCCGCTGGCGTCGACCGCGATACGGTACAGTCGGTCAGCAAGCTCCTGCTCGCGACCCTCTCGCTGATCGGCCTCCTCTACCTCGCCTCGCTGCTCCCCGGGATCGACCGGCTCGTCCCGGGCACGCCGATTACCTTCGCCGCGATCGCGAGCGTCATCGCGACCGTCACGGTCGTCGGGCTCCTGTTGTTCCTCGCGCCCGCGCTCGCGGACCTCGTGCGATCGACGTTCGACGGTCCGGCAAGCGTCGTCGACGACGTCGCCTCGATCGTCCACCTGTTCGTCGTCCTCGTCGCGGTGCTCGTCGCCCACCGCGGGCTGGCCCCCGCGATCGTTCCCCTGCTCGAGGGCGGCGCCTGGGTGTACGACGTCGTCTTCCTCGCGCTGGCGCTGCCGCCGCTCGGCATCCTCGCGGCGCGGCTGTACGTCTCGCTCGATCCGATCGCCGAACTGCTGGCCGACAAAGTGACTCGAGCCGAATCGACACGGAACGGAAACACTGACGAGGATGCCGTCGCCACGGAGGGAGGTGAGCACTAATGTCGTTCCCTCCCTCCGACGCTGACGCCGCCGAAACGACCGACGGGACCGCAGCCGAGACCGGCCTCCCCGTCCTCGCGGGCGCGGCCACCGGACTCGGCGCCTGGCTCGTCGGCTACGCCGTCACCTACCTGCTCGTCGCGAACGACGTCCGCGAGTCGTCTCTGCAGCGGATGATCGAAGGGCTCGGCGGCGAGCCGGCCACCTACGAGATGGTCGGCTGGGTGTTCTACAACGCCCACCTGGCCGAGACGGTGTTCCGAAACGTCCCGCTGGTCGGTAGCCGCGCGACGTCGTACATCGGCGGCGAGAACGGATTCACAGTCGCCCTGTACGCGGTTCCCGTCGCGACCCTGCTGGTCGCCGGCCTCGCGCTCGCAGTGTACCGGGGCTCGTCGGCACCGACCGACGGCCTGCTCGCCGGCCTGACCGCGCTCCCGGGCTACCTCGTCGCCGCCGTCGCGGGCGTGTTCCTCTTCGAGGTCACCGTCGGGAACGCCGCGGGTGGTCCTGACGCGCTTCCGGCCGTCATCCTCGCCGGACTGCTCTTCCCCGCAGTCTGTGCGAGCGTCGGCGGTGTCGTCGGCGCAGTCGTTGTCGACCGAGTCCGCAGCGATCGGTAGTCGGCACGGTCGAATTCGGTTTTCGTCTGTTTTTCGCCGCTAGCCGATCGTGGATGATTAACCGTGAGTCTCGTAACCAAACCTATTCAGCGCTCGAGCGGCTAGAGCGGACAATGACTAATTCCGACGTCGATACCGACGCGGACGGATCACTCAAGGAGCGCGTCGAGACCTGGCTCACCCGCGAGATGCCGATCATCCAGATGCACGGCGGGACGAGCGCCGTCCGGAAAGCCGACCCCGAGAGCGGCGAGGTCATCATCGAACTCGGCGGCGGCTGTAAGGGGTGTTCGGTCAGCGACGTGACGACGGGCAACATCGAGGCCGAACTGATCAAATGGCCCGAGATCGACGAGGTGACGGTCCGCGTTCCGGACGCCCGCGATAGCCTCGGCGGCCCCGAGCAACCCGAATCGATCATGGGCGTCGATCGGACGGAAGGCGGCCGCGGTGACTGGGGCTCGTCGAACCCGGGCAAAGATCACCTGTAGTGGTTCGATCCGATCCTCGATCCGTCCAGTCTTGTTGATAGTGACGATACGTATTTTCTCATACGCGCGTAGCCGCGCACCAGAGTGGCTCGTGGGCCACAATAGTCGTGGGAGACCGCGTGCCACGTTGACAGGGTCGGTGAGTTTTGGGAACTCCTATATCCTTTTACGCCACAATTACGGAGTCGTACACCATGACGACGTGTGGACGTCCGCAAGCCGGTGCCGGAGGTGAGAACGATGGTCGATGAGCCAGCCGTCTCCGACGAGGAGGATACGGGGGACGACCCCGAGACGGACGGTGGCGTACAGGCCTACACCGTTCGCCTCGAGCTCGTCGACGAGCCGGGCGAGTTGCTTCGCGCCCTCTCCCCGATCGCCGAGAACGGCGGCAACCTCCTGAGTATTCACCACGAGCGCGGTAACATCACGCCGCGCGGGCACATCCCCGTCGAGGTCGACCTCGAGTGCCCGCCGGATCGATTCGAGGACATTGTCGAGGCGCTGCGCGACGCCGGCGTGAACGTCATTCAGGCCGGCGCCGACCGCTACGGCGAGGAGATCAACGTCGTGCTGGTCGGCCATCTCGTCGATACCGACCTCTCGCATACCTTAAACCGCATTCAGGACGAGACCAGCGCCGCCGTGCTCGATCTCTCGCTGTCCGCTCCCGAAGGGACCGACAACATCTCGAGTGCGCGCCTGCGGCTCGCCATCGACTCCGGCGACGCCGACGATACCCTCGAGACGATCCGCTCGATCGGCGCGGACAAGGAACTGACCGTCGTCGAACCGCTGCTCGGAGGTGACGCCTGATGGGACGGAAACTCGCAATTCTCGGCGCCGGCGACGTGGGCCGCTCGGTCGCGGACCTCGCCGGCGAGTACGGACACGAGGTCGTCGCGCTTGCGGACTCGAGTTCCGCCGCCGTCGACCCGGACGGGATCGACGTCGAATCGACCCTCGAGCGCAAGGTCGGCGGCGAGTCCGTCGGCACCGACGATCCGGAGGCCGTCTTCGAGACCGACTACGACGTCCTCGTCGAGGCGACGCCGACGACGCTCGGCGACGCCGAACCCGGCTTCTCGCACGTCGAACGCGCCCTCGAGGCGGACCGACACGTCGTCCTGGCCAACAAGGGCCCGGTCGCCGAACGCTACGAGGAGCTGCAGGCGCTCGAGGCCGACAGTGCCGGCTCGGTTCGCTTCGAGGCGACAGTCGGCGGCGCGATTCCGGTGCTGTCGACTGTCGAAGACGAGACACCCCAGGCCGTGACCGCCGTTCGGGGCGTCCTCAACGGCACTGCAAACTTCATCCTCACGCGCATGGCCGCGGAGGGGCTCGACTACGAGCACGTCCTCGCCGAAGCCCAGGACCTGGGCGTCGCCGAGGCCGACCCGACTTTCGACGTCGACGGCACCGACGCCGCGCTGAAGTTCGTCATCCTCGCGAACGTGCTGGCCGACGGCGGCTTCGCACTCGAGGACGCCGACGTTACGGGAATCCAGAACATCCCGGGTAGCGCGCTCGACCTCGCGGCCGAGGACGGCCGCACCATCCGGCTCATCGGCGAGGCGACCCGCGAGGGCGTCCGCGTGGCCCCGCGACTGGTACCCGAGAACGGGCCGCTGGCCGTGACGGGCACGCGAAACATCGTCCAGATCGAAACCAAGAACGCCGGCTCCTTGCACTCGAGCGGCCGCGGTGCCGGCGGTCCCGAGACGGCGACCGCAGTGCTGTCGGACGTCGGACGGCTGCCCGAACTGTAAGGCTCGACGCTCGTTTTCGTTCCCGTTCGCACCCCCTCGTCCGACTCGTCCGCGTCGACTGCTCCGACGCGGTCCGGCTCGGACACCACTCGTTCGACTGAAACACCTCGATCCGTTGCGGCTCAGAATCCGCCAACGTCTTCCCGTCTCGAGTCCTAGTAGCGGTGCAGTGATCCCGCCGACGACCGCACCGATTCGCGCCGCGATCGCGTGTGGATGTGACACAAACCGCAAGAAGGCGTCGGGATCAGCAGAATACGCTTTCGAAATGGTTTTAACCGCAACGAGCGAAAGAGACCGATATAAGCGCCTCTGCGCGTGAGCTAAAACAATGAGCGAACGACACCAGAACCTGGCCATCATCGGCCACGTGGACCACGGGAAGAGTACGCTCGTGGGACGACTCCTCTACGAGACGGGGAGCGTACCCGAGCACGTCATCGAACAGCACCGCGAGGAAGCCGAGGAGAAGGGCAAGGGCGGCTTCGAGTTCGCCTACGTCATGGACAACCTCGCCGAAGAGCGCGAACGCGGTGTCACCATCGACATCGCCCACCAGGAGTTCTCCACCGACGAGTACGACTTCACCATCGTCGACTGTCCTGGTCACCGCGACTTCGTCAAGAACATGATCACTGGGGCGTCTCAGGCGGACAACGCCGTCCTCGTCGTCGCCGCTGACGACGGCGTCGCGCCCCAGACCCAGGAGCACGTCTTCCTGGCTCGTACCCTCGGTATCGACGAACTCATCATCGGTATCAACAAGATGGACGTCGTCGACTACGAGGAGTCGACGTACAACGAGGTCGTCGAAGAGGTCAACCAGCTGCTCCAGCAGGTGCAGTTCAACACCGACGACGCCTCGTTCATCCCGATCTCGGCCTTCGAGGGCGACAACATCGCCGAGGAGTCCGACAACACGCCGTGGTACGACGGCGAAATCCTGCTCGAGGCCCTGAACGCCCTGCCGGAGCCGGAGCCGCCGACGGACGCGCCGCTCCGACTCCCGATTCAGGACGTCTACACCATCTCGGGTATCGGTACCGTCCCCGTCGGACGTATCGAGACCGGTGTCATGAACACCGGCGACGACGTCTCCTTCCAGCCCAGCGACGTGGGCGGCGAGGTCAAGACGATCGAGATGCACCACGAGGAAGTGCCGAAGGCCGAGCCCGGTGACAACGTCGGGTTCAACGTCCGCGGCATCGGCAAGGACGACATCCGCCGCGGTGACGTCTGCGGTCCCGCAGACGACCCGCCGTCCGTCGCCGAGACCTTCCAGGCACAGATCGTCGTCATGCAGCACCCGTCCGTGATCACGGCGGGCTACACGCCGGTCTTCCACGCTCACACGGCTCAGGTCGCCTGTACGATCGAGTCCATCGACAAGAAGATGGACCCCTCGAGCGGCGAAGTCGCCGAGGAGAACCCCGACTTCATCCAGTCGGGCGACGCCGCGGTCGTCACCATCCGACCGCAGAAGCCGCTCAGCATCGAGCCGTCCAGCGAGATCCCCGAGCTCGGGAGCTTCGCCATCCGCGACATGGGTCAGACCATCGCGGCCGGCAAGGTCCTCGAGGTCAACGAGAAGTAATAAATGCAGCAGGCACGCGTTCGACTCGCGGGTACGAGTCCAGACGACCTGGACGACATCTGCGACGACGTCCGCGAGATCGCGAACAACACCGGCGTCAACCTGAGCGGTCCGATCCCGCTGCCGACGAAGACCCTCGAGGTGCCGACCCGGAAGTCGCCTGACGGCGAGGGCACCGCCACGTGGGAGCACTGGGAGATGCGCGTCCACAAGCGACTGATCGATCTGGACGCCGACGAACGCGCACTCCGACAGCTCATGCGCATTCAGGTGCCGAACGACGTCTCGATCGAGATCGTCCTCGAAGACTAACGGACTCGAGGCGATCACGAGCCGCCCGCAGTTCGCGGTCGGCTTCGGGTTGATTCCATTTTCCGTTATTTTCGCACGACCGGGGAGCGACAGCACCGTCGATCGTCCGCACGTTCGACGACAGTGGCGTCGCCACGCTCACGCTCTGGAAGTGCCAACGTGTACGCTCCGCGAAGCACTGCGTCCGAAACGCGCCGCCGGGACTTTTGGCGCTGCCCGTCCCAGTAGTCGACATGGCGAACCGACCGCGCGCGCACTCTCAAGCCGGGGCGCGATCGACGCCTGACGGCGAGAGTGGAGCGACGGGCTCGAGTAGCCCTATCATCGAACTACTGGGGATTTTCGTCCTCGTTTTCGCACTGCAGACGGTGACGGCGCTGATCGGCGTCGGCGTGATGGCCGGCCTGTTCGTCCTCGCGCCGCCCCTGACGACGAATCCGTGGACGATCGTCACGAGCGTCTATGCCCACGGCAGCGTCGGTCATCTGGTCTCGAACAGCGTCGCGCTGGTCGTCTTCGGCTGGCCGGTCGCGCGGGCGACAACTCGGCTCCGGTTTCACGCCTTCTTCGCCGTGACGGGCGCGATCGCCGGTGTCTCGCAAATTGTACTCAGCCGCGTATTTGCCGGGCTGCCGTTCGTCGGAAACTGGTTCGCAGTCCATCCCGTCCTCGGCGCCAGCGGCGCCGTCTTCGCGCTATTGGGTTATCTGATCGCCTCGAATCGGCTTTCGACCGGGCTGGCCTCGTTCGTCGACGTTCCCAACTGGGTCTCGGCGCTGGTCTTCCTCGGGCTCGCGATCGCGGTTACGCTGGCGACCGCCGCGCCGGGCGTCGCCCTGCTGGCGCACTTCTCCGGCTTCCTGGTCGGCCTGCTCGCCGGCCGGCTCCGCGTGTTACAAGTTGGGTCTCGAGCCAGAAGCGAGCCGACAATGTGAGCGTAGGGGACTCGAGACGCAGCACTCGAGCGGTGCGGGCCGCTGCTGCTGTCGACCGTCGGGGACGGAAGCTTTTTGCGCGTTTTCTGTGTCGCTAGCCAACAGGTTGGACTCGATGAACGATCTCCGGCTTCGGTGCTCGTTGCTGGTTCGCATGGGGGTCGCCGTCGGCGTCCTCGCGACGCTGTCGATCGTCGTCGCGCTGATCGTCGGTTTCATCGGCGGGCTACTGGGGTTCGTCGCCTGGGAGTGGATCGCCACCGGGCTCGAGGCCGTTGCGAGCTTCCCCGGAGTCAGCGACGTGACGGACGTCTCGGCTCCGGCCGCAGGGTTTTTCGCCGCGCTCGCGCTGGTGGTCGTTATCAACTGGTGGCCGCTGCTCACCCGCTACACGCCCGTCGAGTACCTGTTCCAGCCGACGCCGCCGTCGGTAGTCGCGACGGGAGCGGTGCTCGGCTGTCTGTACCTCGTAATCATCGAGGGAAGCGCTGCGGTGACATCGGGGGTCGCTGCCGTCCTCTCGCCGCTCGAGCGAGCCGTGCTCGGCCTCGGGCTGAGCGGCCTGCTCGTCGTCGGACTGTTCGTCGCCGGCGCGCGGCGCGAGATTCGCAACCTGCGGTCGGAACTGGTCGACGACAGCGTTCCCGCCGCGGAGGTCGACCCGGAACTCGAGGCCACGGTTCGGCGACTCGCCCAGTTCGCGAGCGTGCCCGCACCCGAGGTGTACGTCACCGACGCCGACCGGCCGGAGTCGTTCACCCTCGGGAGCGGCGCGTCGGCCGTCATCGTGGTGTCAACGGGGCTGTGCGAGCGCCTCGCGGACGATGAACTGGAAGCCGTGCTGGCCCACGAGGTCAGCCACCTGGCAAACTTCGACAGCCGGATCGTGGCCGCCGCGATCGTCCCGGTGGTGATCGCCGACGACTGGATCGACCCCGACGCGAGCGATCCGGGCGATCTGCTCTGGAACGCCGTCTTCCGCGCGCTGAAACGGTACGGCCAGTTCGGCGTCGCCGTCCTCTCGCAAGGCCGGGAGTGGCACGCCGACGCCGGCGCGGCTGCACTCGCATCGCCTGCGGCGCTCGCGAGCGCACTCGAGACGCTGGCCGACGCCAGACGGGTGCCCGAGACGGACCTACGGGAGTGGGAGCGGTCGGTGGTCGCGCTGGATATTCTTCCGCCCGCGCTCGAGGAGCAGGGTTCGGGGCCGTTTCGGACGCATCCGTCGACGGCGGCGCGGATTCGGCGGTTGCGGCGGCTGGCAGCGTCGTGATCGTACACGCACACTCGAGCGCCCGGCGTCGGGGAGCAAGGCTGTGCGTGGCATTCACGAAACTGTGACGAAACACAAGGTACAAATAGAAACCCGAGTTAGAAAGGGGCGAGGGCTCGTAGATCAGTGGCAGATCGCTTCCTTCGCAAGGAAGAGGCCCCGGGTTCAAATCCCGGCGAGTCCACTCACGTTTTGCACGGTTTCGAATTGTCCCGATAGTCGCTGTTATAGCGGCTAATACTGAATTATGCAATAGTCGATTTAGCGTACAAACCCCCACTCAGAATCGAGTGATTGCCGGCGCGGGATTCGCCCGGTCGCTGTCTGGCGATTACAGCGAAGGAAATTCGGGGTGGTCGGCGTGACGGTCGCGCCGTGGCCGTCGGCCGGACAGTCGACATGTCTTCACTGCGACTCGTTCGTCACCGATCGATTCGGTCGCGTCTTTGGTGACGAGAACGACCGCGTTCACCGCTGTCCCGAGTGCGATACCTACGCTCGGTTGACCCGCGGGTCCGATAGATTCTACAGTTTAAGAGTGCATCTCTGTCCTCCCCCTTGGGGTTGCACGCCGATAGAATCTATTTCCCGAATATGCACACGAGTCGAGCAGCGCCGTGTGCATATTGCGCGGCGATCGCCGTGACGATCCCGTCGACCGCTCTGGTAGAGTGACAGATACATCCCCGTTTTGGGCTGTATGGGCCGGTCCAGTGAGTCGAAAAAACTAGGATTTCCCGGGTCGTGTGTACGAGCATGCGAATTCGAACCGACAGCGACTACGCCTACCGTGAGGACGCAATCGAGCAAGCAGCCGACTTCTACGACTGTAACAAGACCAAAGCCGTCGTCTCGGCCTGCGAAGACGTCCCCCATCTCGTCGCAACTGCACGCCAAGTCCTCGAGCGGGACGATCTCACTCACGAGCAACGCCAGGAGATTGCCGAAACGCTGTCGACTCGAGTAACGAACTTCCAGATTGAGAAGACCGTAACTATTGAGCGGAATTAGAGAATCTGTTGAAACCCTCTACACCTGGCACGATCGGTGTGCTGAATACAGAGGATGAGTGCAGCACGACGACTCTGTTTGTTTCAAGCCGAAAGCAGTGAACCGGCCGCTCACCACATATGCGTACTGAACACGGCATTTGTACCAAAGCAAAAAGACCGGATCGCTACTGCAAAAACGAGGGAGCGTTGCCCCAACTAACTCCCTTGGCCCCAACCACATTATGGGGCGGCCACCGTACGATACTATTTCACGGCATAAAAGCCGCGCGTCCGTAAAAGATGTAGACGAGTTTGGATCGGATATACTGCGGTACGTGTGGTAACTCTACTGCCTGTACTGAACGCACTGTTAGTGATGAAGGAACGGCGGTCATCGAACTGCCACGTGGTTGGGACAGTGAAGCAGTTGATGACCGCCACTCTATGGAAGGGGCTCCATGGGGATGAGGCTAAGTTTTGCTCGTGCAATTTGTTTAAATAGGGCCTCTACGGATTACTCTTGAGTCGCTACCAGAGTGCTTGCTACGAGCCGTCGAAGACCGCGCTGCAAACGCGATGAAACCGCCTGTCGGCTGATGTCGAGTTCGTCAGCGATATCGTCTTGAGTAGCTTTCCGCGGCGAGTCGAAGTACCCACGAGAGTAGGCAAGTACCAACGCTGACCGCTGTCCATCAGTTAAATCGAATTCTCGATCCGATTTGAGTGGTGAGAGTGCGTGGAGCTGGGTGAGTTCAATAGGGATATCATTTTCCCGGCAGTACGATTGGAATTCGGAGAGACTCTTTTGATCGCCACTCCTGACTTCAAATGTCCAGTTCTCCTGTTCTCCCAGTCCTGAAACGAGTGTGATATCAGTGTTGACGATAGCAATTAGAATACTTTCGTGGTCGAGGTTCCATTTAATGCGAACAAGCATCTCCTCCTCTAATTCGTCAATCACTTTGAACTCATCAACCCCTTTATCACCACTCAAATCAGCTGTGAGGTCCCCAACATTCTCTGCGTGAATCCAGAAGTACGGTATGATGGCATCGTCCGTTGGGATAATACGATCCAGTTCGATAGTTGCGTCTGGCAACTGTTCAAAAACTGTATTCAAAGGGAACTCGGGTTGCGGGACAGTAAATGAGGCTTCAATCGCCATAGACACAATTGGGAGGAATTTTCTTTTGGTCTTCTCGCTGCTACTGCTTGTATCGAGGCACTCTGGTAACTACTCAGCCTGTACTGAGCGATCACCACATTCGTAGACCGGACCAAGCAGCGGTACATTGATCACCTGTTCAGACCGGACATTCTTCTATCAAGTGAACAACACTTTTATTCCTCGTATGTGCTCCATATCTTCTATTATCTGCACATACTATTTGGAGAATGATGGTTTAGGCGACATTTTTTGACTTGCTGGTGCTGGCCGAAGTCTCCTGTTAGTAGGGGCTGGTGATATTAATTGATGTCACGTAAGCCAGATGTAACCTCTCCACACGAGGGGACGACCAGACACGAAGAGAGAAGGAGAACCGAGGAGGAAATGGCGACCAGCGATGAGGAGAGAAGGACTACTGAGAAGGGGAAATCTCGTCCCCGTCTAATTGATGTAGTCACTCTCATCGGCCTTGGTTACGTACTCCGAGATTGGTTTGGTTCAGTAACCGAAAAGGTCGGTTCTGAGAGAGACGGCTCCTCAAAGCAGGGTCATGGAGTCATTGATACGGTCAAAAGTCGTACGTGGAGGACGACCCACGGTGCGGCTGATCAAGTCCAGAAGGGTGGTCAAAGAGTAGCAGAAAAGACGGAGAGGACCACGGAGAACGTCGCCAACCGAATTAGAGAGTCCAGCGAGGGGGTCAGCGATCAGATCGAAGAGGGAAGTAAACAGATCGGTGAGATGGTCGAAGAAAGTGGTGAAGAGGCAGGTGAGATGGTTGAAGAGAGTGGTAAGAAGACAGCTGAGACGGTCGAAGAAAGTGGTGAAGAGGCAGGTGAGATGGTTGAAGAGAGTGGTAAGAAGACAGCTGAGACGGTCGAAGAAAGTGGTGAAGAGGCAGGTGAGATGATTGAAGAGGGTGGTAAGAAGGCAGCTGAGACGGTCGAAGAAGGTGGCGATGAAGTAGGTGGGACGCTCCGAGAAGGTGATGAGGAGACTGGTGAAATGCCCGAAGAAGGTGGCGACGAAGTAGGCGGGACGTTCCGAGAAGGTGATGAGGAGACCGGTGAAATGGTCGAGGAAGATGGCGACGAAGTAGGCGGGACGTTCCGAGAAGGCGATGAGGAGACCGGTGAAATGTTCGAAGATGGTGGTGAAGAAGGAGAAGACGATGATGAGGACACGAGAGAAAAGATGAGAGACGGCGGGAAAGAAATAGCCGAAAAGACTGAGGAGGAAGCAATAGTAGACCGTATCCGTCAGATTCTATCAAAATAGAAAACTCCCGAGATGTCGATATTGAATGTGCGCAGTAAGTAGGTCCACTGAGTAGTTGATTCCTCGTCGTTGACGCGAAACAAACGAAGCCTCTATGCGGAACGCATCTTCTATATTCAGCAGGCGACCTTTGGCATACTTCGGACAAATCAATAGCTGCCTCGGTAACTGCTTGTCCTATACTGAACGATCACCCCTTCGAAAATCAGGTCGAATCTTGGCTGCATTCGCCAACATCCGATGACGAGAGCGACGAATAGCTCAGAACACGTCGCCGATCGAGATTTTGGCCTGCTCGGTCCCTCGGTGATCGCCGCCCCCGTGCCACCGGAGCAGTGGGAGATCGCACGCTCGGACCATCTTGTCCTTGACGACGGTCAGCCCCGATCGCCCGTGCGGTCGGTAGACGACGAAACAGTACCAGCCATCATGCCGCCGTAGCTTCTCGTGATACTCCCGGTAGACCTTGAAATTCCCCGGCTGGCCGTTCGAATGCTCGGGCATAGTGCTCTTGATTTCGACGGGGTACCGTTCCGATTCGGGCGTTGCATCAGCTAGCCCGCTCGAGATCGAACCGACGCTTCTGGGCCATCCGTTGTTCGTAGATCGTGCCGAAGTGATTGACTATTTGAACAAACAACGGATGGTGACCAAAATGAGACAAAAAATAATAGCCGGATTACAGCGAGAGCGACCACTCGTGGCCGCAGTTCGGACACTCGAAGTCCACGATGGTCTCTCCGCCGGAGACGTACTTGTCGAGTTGTTCACCCAACCCGTCGTCACAGTCTGGACAGCGAGCAATCATCCGGCTTGTGGGCCTAGTGACCTGGCTCGGATCAGTTCACCTCCCAATATCTTTGGGCGTGAAAGAGACGCCACCTGTCACGTTCGCTGACTGACCGCGTCGGACCGGACGCACGGTCGCCGACAGCAAAAGAATCGTCAGGGCCACCGGGACGGCCTCGAGAACACGATACCTCACTGCAGCGGGCGAAACTCGTCGGAGCCGCAGGAACACGTCTCGACGCCGATCGGACGGAGGGTCCCGTCCGACCGTACCGCCGCGTACGCCGCCCCGCACTGTTCGCAGACGGCAACGACGCGATCGTGGTCGCTCAGGCTGATCACCCCGGGCAGGACCATGGCACCCAGGCGTATCAAGCCCGGGCCACCCCGAACGCCAGTCCGAGCGAATCAGCGCCACTGGAACCAACCAGCGACGACCGCGACACCCGCCGACGAGCACACGACTAGCGGTCGAAAGGCCCGGCAGCAACGACGTTTTGTGTCGCGTCTCCCAAGCGGGCGTATGAGTCAACAGACTGCCGACGCCGTCCTCGTGTACGCCGATTACGTCTGTCCGTTCTGCTTCCTGGGCTACGAATCGCTCGACCTGTACCGGGACCAGCGCGACGAGCCGCTGACCGTCGACTGGCACCCCTTCGACCTGCGCGCTCAGCAGCGCGGTCCCGACGGGGAGATCGACCACGACGTCGACAACGGCAAAGACGACGAGTACTACGAGCAGGCGAAGCAAAACGTCGAGCGTCTGGCCGACCGGTACGACGTCGAACTCGCCCAGTACCTCAAGCGGGACGTCGACTCCTACGACGCCCAGCGCGTCGCCCGGCGCGCGGCCGACGCACATCCCGGCGCGTTCGAGGACTTCCACCGGGGCGTCTTCGACACCCTCTGGCGCGAGGGCCGCGATATCGGCGAGCAGGACGTCCTCGAGGAACTCGCCGCCGAGGCCGGCCTCCCCGATGGCTTCGTCACGGAGACGCTGTCCGACGAGGAAAGCGCCGACGAACTCGAGGCGGCGTTCGCGGACGCCCAACAGACCGGCATCACGGGCGTCCCGACGTTCATTTCGGGCGAGCACGCGGCCCGCGGCGCGGTCCCGCCGGAGCAGCTCGAGCGGCTGATCGAGGGTACGTAATACCGGTGCCACGTCGGACGGAGACGCTTCGCGGACGAATCGAATTCTATCCTGAACTCGAGGCCCGCGAACGCGAACGAAACCGCGAGATCAATCGCGACGCCTCGAGAAGGCGCCGGCCTGCGTGTCCGAACTACGCCGAGCCGTCTTGCGCGTCGGTCTGTTCCGCGATCCACTCGTCGATCCGCGCGACGACGGCCTCGGCGACCGCGTCGGCGATCCGATCGGGCGACTCAGAGAGGTCCCAGACGTAGTCGCCGGTTCGGGTGACGGTCACCCACTCGACGTACTCTTGACGATCTAGTTCGAGCAGCAGGTCCTCGAGCGTCGACGGCTCGAGGGAGACGCCGAGCGCGTCCTCGACGGTCCGCGCGAGTTGCGCGGTCGTCGCGAGGACCCGATCGTCGTCGGCGGGGACCTGTGCGTCGGTCGTCGGGGTCGGCGGCGATGGAGGTTGGTCGGCCATTGTCGACCACCGGTTGTGAGTCGAGTATTATTAATTCCGGTGGTAGTCACGGGACGTGTACGATCAGGATTACGTGACGAATCACCGAACTGACTCTCATCTCGCGGGGACCGGGAGTACACCCAAGAGTGTCGCACGCTAACGCGTACGTATGCCCGAGGACCGTGACACTGACCACGAACCCAGCCGCAACTCCGACCTCGAATCCGACGACCAGGCGGCAATCGAGGAGGATCCAACGGACGCGCTCGATCTCGCCCACCCCGAGCGCGTTCACGTCGGCGTCACCCGGGGCGAGTACGACCTCGAGATCGGCCCGCCGCGGGATTACCCTGATCGGGCCGATGTGTCGGTCCGTCCGGAAGACGAGGACGAGGGCGAAGGCGAGGGGGAGGACGAGGACGAGGACGACCACCGCGTCGTGCTGAGCCTCGACGTCATGGCCGGCGACCACGGAACGGGTCACGCGGACGTCGAACTCACGCCCGCGGAGGCGCGCACGCTGCGGGACCGACTGGACGAGACCGTTCGGTGGATGGACGGGTCGGATGCGGACGACGGCGAGTAGTGGGAACCGCCAATCGACCGGCTCCTCGAGACGTGACACTGCCGTCGTGAGAAAGACTGAACGCGTTACTCGTCGACGGGACTCGGCGACTGCACGCGCGAGAGGTACGACGCCAGGTCGGTCGTCGAGACCATGCCGATGACGCCCTCGTCCTCGTCGACGACGGGCAGGTGCTTGAACCCGTGTTCGATCATCGTATCTGCGGCGTCGCGGATGCTATCCTGCGCCGAGGCCGTCACGACGTCCTCGGTCATGTAGCGTTCGACGGTCGTCTCCGCTTTCGGGTGGCTCTGCGCGACGATGTCGACGAAGTCCGTCGACGTCAGGATCCCCTCGAGTTCGTTGTGCTCCCCGACGACGACGACGGAGCCGATGTTGTTCTCGAGCATGACCTGTCCTGCATCCTCGACGAGCGTGTCCCGTCCGACCGTGTGCAGCGACGTGGACATGACTCGTGCGACGAAAATATCCTCCATACCCGTTGCTATAGAACGGTCCGGTAATAAGAATTGTCAACAGGTATCGCAGCGCACGATAGTCGAGCGCCCCAGCGGGCCGCCGTCGTCCGTGAAAACGACGGGCCGCGTGGCGGCGCACATTTAAGTACGTAGTCGAGCATACACGGGGACAGTCACCGATGTCTCGGTCCCGCACCGCCGACGCCGATCTCGAGGGGCGCTGTAAACTGCTGGCCGCGCCGGCGCCGAGCGACGCCCTCCTCGAGTTCGTCGCCGACGAGTACGCCGCGCTGGCCGCCGAACACGGCCCGCGGAACGTGCTGGTGCTCAAGCGACACCCGGCGGGACTGGAGTCGCTCACCGACGCGCTCGCCGGCGCCGAGGTGGCCGACGGAACTCCGCAGTCCCCGCGAGTCGAGTCGGTGCCGGAACACGCCTCGAAGGTCGTAGAGGAGTACGACCCGACGCTGGACCGACTCGAGTACGAGGAGCGTATCGAACTCATCTCGCTGGTGATCGACGGCGCGAGCCGCGAGGTCCCGCCCTACCTCGAGCGGGCCGCGGCCCACGAGAGCTTCACCCGCGACGTCGGGCAACTGCTGCTCGAGGCGACCCGCCAGCGGCTTCGACTTGCGGACCTGGACGAGCGGGCGGTCCACGACTGCCTGGCCTTCCTCTACGCGATGAACGACCGCTTCCACGAGGAACTCGAGTCCCGCGGGTTCGTCGAGCGGGCGGACGTGATCCCCCGGGCAGTCGATCTCCTCGAGGCGAACGCCGACGGCCTCCGCGATCGTGTAACGGCTTCGTTCGACGCCGTCCTCGCGGTCGAGTTCGAGGAGTACCGCCGGCTCGATCGTCGGTACCTCGCCGCGCTCACCGGCGACGTCGAGTTAGTCTGTCTCGGGGAGCGCCACGCCAGCGTCGAACGCACGCGCGTCGAGCCGGGAACCATCGACGATGTGGTCGGGGACCGCCTCGAGGTGGAGACGGTCCCGGTCTCGCCGGGCTCGGCGTCGGACCCCGACGCTATCGCAGCCGGCGGCGCTGCGAATGCCGACCGGAGCTCGCCACCCCACGCGGCGATCGCGAGGTTTCTCGCGACCGGCGAGAGGCCCCAAGCCGCCAATCAGACGACTCGAGACGACGGGACGCGGGACCGAAAAACGGCAACCGGTGCGACCCGCGAGCCGGTCGGCCGCGCCCGACACATCCGAACCGGAACCGCCCGCGAACAGGTCGGCGCCGTCGCCACCGAGATCCAGTCGCTTTCGGACCGTCGGGACCGGAGCTACGACGCGTTCGCCGTCGCGGTGCCGAGCATCGAGCGGGTCCCCGAGACGCGGCGCCGACTCCGCGAGGCTGGCGTCCCGACCGCGACGATCGGCACGCCGTCGCTCGCGGAGGATCCCGCGGTGAACGAACTCTACGCGTTCATCAGCGTGCAGTGCGAGCGCGAACGCGACGGGCCCCGAATCGACGCCGGCGCGACGACCGCCGGCGACGCCGACTACGACCGCGAACTCGAGCGCCTGCGCGCCCGCGTCGACGACTTCTCGCCCGCCCTGCTCGAGGACTGTACCGGCGCGAGCATCACCGACTCGCTCCGGCGGTGGCTCCTCCGGACGGATCTGAAGGGCCGGATCGCCGCGGGCGAGGACTGGGTCGACGCCCGCGAGCAGTACGCGAGCGTCCGCCGCGTGCTCGAGATCGCCCGGTTCGTCGAGGAGACGGACCTCGTGGGGCCCGACTGGGAGGGGCTGCACCGGATGCTCCGGCGGACGATCAGATACGACGCGCCCTACGTCCACGCGGTCGAGACCCGGTCCCCGACCGGCGGCGTGACGGTCTGCGCCGTCGACGACCTCAAGTACGACGCCCGCGAGGTCGTCTTCCTGCTGGACCTGATCGACGACACCTATCCGGGCGAGCAGTTCCTCACCCAACTGTTCCCGTCGGCGTGGCTCCGGGAGATGCCCCACTACCCGGCCGTCACCGACCCTTCCACGGAGGACCTCGAAGCGACGTTCGCAACGGCCGACGGCGACCCCTTCGAGACCTACCACGCCCAGCGGGCCCGGCGCCGGCTCGCGCTCGGCGCCCGCGCGGCGACGGCCCGCCTCTACTGCTGTTCGTACGAGCGCGGTTCCGGCGGCCTGCGCCGCACCTACGACCGTTCTCGCTACTTGAAGCTGCTCGAATCGACGCCCGGGCTCGCCCTCGAGGACGCCGACGCCGCGGCCGGCGCCGCGATCCACGGCGAGACGAACGCGCTCGAGGCGCTGCTCGACCAGCCCCGCGCCGAACTCGAGCGGGTGCTTCGCGAGGCGAGCACGGGCGGCGAGGCCGATCTGGCCGACACCGAGGAGCTGTTCGAGGAAATCGCCGTCGTCCTCGAGGAGGGCGACGTCGACGACGAACTCGCCGAGGCGGTCCGCTCGCAGTTCGAGTTCGCGGCGGGCGAGGTGGTCCGGAATGACTGACAGTGCCGCGACCGGCGGAGAAACGGGCGAGGATCGGCCGATCCTTTCCGCCGACGGCATCCGAACCTACCTCCGCTGTCCGCGCCGGTACGAGTTCGCGCACGTCCACGAGTTCGACGGCGACGAGGACGATGCGGCCGCCGCGACCGCGGACCGCATCGACCTGCTACGCCGGGCTCTCTGTACCGCACTCGAGCGGGTCGAAATCGACGATGGCGGTGATAGTGGTAGTGGTACCAACGACGACGCTGCAGACGCCCTCGAGGACGTCGCGCTCGACCGATTGGCAACGCTGTGGAACGAACACGACGAACGGTTCCACTCCCGAGAACAGCGCCGCCACGAACGGCGCGTCCTCGAGGCGACGGTGACGGCGTACGTCGAAGCCGTCGGTGCAGATCACGCGGCGGGCGTCGGCCAACTGCTCCGGACCAGCGACGGATCCGCGAGCGCCGACGACCTGCTCGGTCCCGATATCCGGCTCTCGAGCGACGTCACGCCGGATCTCGACGGCACCCTCGACGGAGGGCCGGACGAGGTAACGGTCGGTGTGGCCGTCGACTACGTCTACGGCGACGGCTCGTCAGTCGTCGGGGTTCGATTCGTCCCCACGGTCCGACCGCTCGGGCTGTTGCGCTACCGCTCCGACTGGGAGCGCGTCGCGGAGCTGTTCGTCGACCACTTCGACCCCGAGGCGGAGGCGTTCGAACCCGGCTCCGTGGGCGCGCTGTTCGAGACCGCCGTCGTGCTCGACGGACTGCGGAACCTGTGTGATCGGCTCGGCCTCGAGGACCGCACCTGTCGCTACGTCCAGATTCCGCTGGCCGACCGATCGGGCACGTCGGTCAACTGGGTTCGCGGAACGGTCGAGACCGACCTCGAGCCGGTCGACCTCACCGACGTCTACATCGATCACCTCACCTACGGCAGGACTCACGAACACCGAAACGAGACGGTCGATAACCGACTCGCGTCGGTCGTCGGTCGAATCGTCGCGGGCGGGTTCGACCCGTCAGATCGGTGGGAACAGGTCGCGGAGCACGCCTGCCCCGATTGCGCGTACACGGTTTGCTGCGGGGAGTACATCGCCGAGGAGGTTCGATTCGATGGCTGAAGACACCGAGCGACGAGACGTCACAGCAGAAGCGGGCCTCGAGCCGAAGGGCAACCAGCGGGCGGTCATCGACAGCGACGCGGCCTGTATCTCCGTCGACGCGGGCGCCGGCACCGGGAAGACGACGACGATGCTCATGCGGATCGAGCACGCCATCGAGAACGGCGACGTCGATCCGGACGACGTGCTGGTGCTTACCTTCGCGAACGAGGCGGCCGGCAGCATCCGCGACGCCGTCGCCGAGCGGCTCGACCCGGAGACCGCGGCGGCCATCGACGTCTACACGTACCACTCGTTTTGCTACCGGCTCGTCCGCGAGTACGCCTACTCCCTCGGCTACTCGCCGGAGTTCGAGATCGTCACCGAGCACACGCGCCGCCGGATCGTCGGCCGCCTGCTCGCGACGAACGACTACGGCTTCGCGGCCTCGCCCGAGCGCAACGGACCCCGGTCGGACCTCACCGACGCCGTCGACGACTTCATCCGGACGATGAGCCAAGAGGACGTCACCCCCGAGCGACTCCGTGCGGGGCTCCCTGACGTGCGGACGATCGAACTCTGCAACGAGTTCGTCCTCTGGCTCGAGCGCCGCGCCGGTCGGAACCTCTCCTTCGACAACGAGGGCCTGCGATACTTCAACCGCGACGAGCACCTCGAGACGGCCCGCGAGTCGCTGGTCGGCTACGGGAAACTCGTCGAGTACTGCCGCGAGAAGATCGCCGAGTCGCCCGAACCGTTCCGCGAGGACGACGTCGTGCAGGACGTCGACCGCTACCTGCGGGTCCTCCAGACCTGCGTGACCGAGACCATCGAGGCGCTCTCGCTCGAGGAGCCGACGACAAAACAGCTGCCGCGGGCGCTGTTCGGCAACGAGATCTGGCGGCAGAAAACGGAGCGCATAGAGCAGAGCCCGTTCGGCCGGCTGAAACACTACGTCGAGTTCCTCCGGCTGGCGCGCCACTACGCCGACGTCTACGCGGACTACCACGAAACCCTCGCCGAGGAGCGGGCGCTGGATTTCGACGAACTGGTGCGGACGGCCACGGAGTTGCTGGACGACGAGGCGATCGCCGACGAGATCACCGGTCAGTGGGAACAGGTCTACTGCGACGAGTTCCAGGACACCGACGAGACGCAGTTCGGCCTCATCACCGAACTGACCGGCGGCCCCGACCGGCCGAACCTGCTCGCGATCGGCGACAAGGATCAGGCGATCTACGGCTGGCGGGGCACCGACCGCGAGGGGCTGGATCGGCTCGCCGACGAGTACGACGACCACGAGTCGATCGAACTCGAGCTCAACTTCCGCTCGCGCCAGGAGATTCTCGATCTCACGAACTACTGCGATTACGGGCTCCAGTCCTCGAAGACGCTGCGCGAGGTCGATCGGGATCGCGGCGAGAACGCGGACGACACCGCGGAGCCCGTCGACCGCGTCGTCAAAGTCGAGAGCGCCGACATCCCCGAGTCGACGGCCGACCAGGTCGCGACGACCGTCTCGAGGCTGCTCAACGGCGAAGCCGAAACCGTTCCCCAGCGGAGCCTCGAGGACGTCGCGGTCATCGTCCGGACGAACCGCCACGCGCAGGCGGTCGCGGACGAACTCCGGGAGCGGCGGATCCCCTACGAGATTTCCGGCTCGCCGCGGGGCGAGATTTCGCCCGGCATTCGGACGGTACTCTCCTACCTCCGCGCGCTCGTCGATCCGGACGCAGACGTCCACCTCCGGCGGGTGCTGCTGTATCGCTACCGGCTCTCGGAGGGGGACCTGAGAACGCTGCAGGAGCGGCGTCGGGGACGCGAGGGATCGCTCTACGACGCCGTCTTTGATATCGATCCCGACGACCTCGAAAACCCCGGCCGCCTCGAGACGGCGCGCGACCACCTCGAGGAACTCGCGACGCTGCGGGACGTCTACCCGCTCTCGGGCTTTGTCCGCCGGTTCCGCGATCTGACGCGGCTCGAGTGGTTCCTCACGGACGAGGAGCGAGCGGAACTCGATCACCTCGACCGGTTCGTCGAGCGCTACGATCCCGAGACCGTCGTCGGCACGCTGACGCCCGAATTTGTCGACGCGTTAGAGCGAACGCTTCGAGGCGGCGGCAGCGAACGGACGCGGGGCACGCAGTCGTCGGACTCGATCGACGTGATGACCGTCCACCAGGCGAAGGGCCTCGAGTTCGACACGGTGCTCGTCCCCTACCTCTCCGACGAGGAGTGGTGCGTCGAGTCGGACTACGCCCAACGCGCACAGGAGCGGTTGCTCGCGGCGACCCTCGACGACGAGGTCGACTCGCCGCTACTCGCGGATCTGGCCGCCGAGACCGTCGCGGAGGAGTGGCGCGTCCTCCACGTCGCGCTGACTCGAGCCGAGAACCACCTGTTCGTCTTCGGCGCCGAGTACGACTACGACGGCGGCGAGGAGGAACTGGGCGTCTCGACGGCCGACGCTTGCCTCGCGGCCGACATCGAGTGGTCGACCGCCGGCCAGCGGATGAACCTCTGGTCGTCGCTGACCGAGAGCTTCGAGCGGGTCCAGACGCAGTACCCCGAGACGGTCGCCGATCGAACCGACGAAATCGCCCGCTCCGCCGACGTGACCCCGGGCTCGATCACCTACTACAGCGACTACGACGACCGGGACGTCGAACCGCTCGAGACGCGCGAGGCGATCGAAACCGTCCACCAGCTTGGGCGGCTGTTACGCGATGGGACACTACTCCCAGCGGCCGACGCCGCCAGCCACGGCGACGGGAACGTGCGCGAGTCCATCCGGCTGCCGAGCGGTCGCCAGCCCTCGGCGTTGACGACCGATACCGTCCGGTTCCCGGTTGAAACGCTCTCGGACGCGACCGAACTCCCGGTTGCGATGCGCCACAGCTACAGCGCGATGGAGACCCACGACACCTGTCCGCGAAAGCACTACCTCGAGCACGTCGTGACGGCGATCGACGATCCGCTACCCCTCGGGACGGTCGATTCGCCGGACGAGAACGCGGCCAGCGGCTCGCGGATCGTCGGCACGGTCTTCCACGACGTCGCCGAAGAGGCGTTCTACCGAGACTACGAGACGCGCGCCGAGTGGCGCGAGGCCGCCGTTCGACACCTGACCGCGCGGGATCTACTCGAGCACCGCGAGCCGGTGCTGGCCTGCATCGACCGGTACTTCGAGGCGACGGCGGCCGCGTTCGGCCGGCCGGTCGCGGAGTGGGAACCGCTCGCGGCCGAGGTGCCGTTCTCGCTGTCGTCGGTCGACGGCGTAGCGGGGGACGTGATCGGGTACGTGGACTCGATTCGGCGGCTGCCCGCGGAAGTGACCGCCGACGCGAATGCAGGACTGACGCGGACACAAGAGCGAGCCGGCGACCTCGCCGTCCTCGACTACAAGACGACGGCCGAACGGATCGACCCCGACAGCGCGGTCCAGTTGGCGCTGTACGCCCGAGCCTGCGAGCGGCGCTTCGACGACCCGATCGGCGCCGTCGGCTACGTCTACGTCGGCGATCTCGAGGGCGCGGACGCGAATACTGCCAACGAACCGCGCGTCGAACTGTTCGACCCCGACGACCTCCCCCCGTGGTCGAGCGTCCGCGAGACGCTCGAGGCCGTCGACGATCCGTCCTACCTCGAGACGACGCCGGGCGAGCACTGTCAGTACTGTCCGCATCGGTCGCTCGGTTGTGCGCCCGACGAGTACCTCGAGATAGAAGACGGGACGGCCGGCCTCGAGTCGCGATCGCTGACCGACGATTGATCGGTTGCGGTCGCTTGACTCGCGTCGCGAATACTGGCGTTTATTCCGCCGCAGTCGAACCGCTACGTATGATCGAGGCGACGCTGTGTTTTCCGATGCGTTCGCGGTCGGACAGCGCCGGCGACGACACCGCAGCCGAAACCGCCAACGAAGTCCTCCTCATCGAGAAACGGCGCGGCCTCGGCGAGGGGTGGTACAACGGTCCCGGCGGCAAACTCGAGGGCGACGAAACGCCCCGCGAGTGTGCGGTCCGCGAGACCCGCGAGGAGGTCGGCCTCGAGATCGACCCTGCGGACCTCGAGAAGGCGGGCGAGCTC
The DNA here is from genome assembly GCF_000217715.1 of Halopiger xanaduensis SH-6. GTDB lineage: Archaea > Halobacteriota > Halobacteria > Halobacteriales > Natrialbaceae > Halopiger > Halopiger xanaduensis. Next base: position 3,149,218 of record NC_015666.1, on the reverse strand, counting down.
CGGTTCCTGCTGGACGGCGAGGAACACACGTTCTGTCACGTCTTTCTGACGACCGCGTTCGACGGCGAGCCGACGGCCTCCGACGAGGCGCGCCCGGAGTGGGTCGACATCGACGAGGTGCCCTACGAACAGATGTGGGAGGACGACCGCCTCTGGCTGCCGACGGTCCTCGAGGGGAAGAGCGTCCGCGGCGCGTTCCGCTTCGAGGGCGGCGAGCCGCTGGACGAAGCCGAGTTCGTGGAGTACGACCTCGAGACGGGCGTGTCGTTCGCCGACGGCGACTGAGCCGCCGATATCGGGGTCCGACCGCCGCGGGCGGCCCGCGCTCGAGTCGCGTCGCCCCTTCGTATCGTTTAAGCCCGCGGTGGCAGTGAGACGATGTATGAGCGACGAGAGTCAGGAACTCGGGATCACCGAGTCGAAATCGCACAAACCCGGCGAGTGGTACGCCGAAGTCGTCCAGAAGGCCGGTCTCGCGGACTACGCGCCGATGGGCGGGTTCATAGTCACCAAGCCTCGGGGCTACGCACTCTGGGAATCGATTCAGGACGCGCTCGACGGCTGGTTCAAGGACACGGGCGTCGACAACGTCTACTTCCCGATGTTCATCCCCGAATCCTTCCTCGAGCGCGAGAAGGACATCGTCGAAGGGTTCGACCCCGAGGTTGCCTGGGTCACCCAGGGCGGCCACGAGGAACTCGAGGAGCGCCTGGCCGTTCGTCCCACGAGCGAGTCGATCATCACGCCCTTCATGGCCGACTGGGTTCGCAGCCACCGCGATCTGCCCCTGCGGCTGAACCAGTGGTGTTCCGTCGTTCGCTGGGAGGCCACCGAGACCAAGCCCTTCTTCCGGACGAAGGAGTTCATGTGGCAGGAGGGCCACACCGCCCACGCCTCGAGCGAGGACGCCTGGAAAGAGGTCTGGACCCGCCTGGGCCAGTACGAGCGCGTCTACGAGGACGTGCTGGCCATCCCGGTCCTGCGCGGCAAGAAACCCGAGCACGACAAGTTCCCCGGCGCCGACACTACGACCACGGTCGAGGCGCTGATGCCAGACGGCAAGTCCGTCCAGGGCGGTACTAGCCATCACCTCGGCCAGTCCTTCGCCGAGGCGTTCGACATCACCTTCGTCGACGAGGACGAGGAAGAGCGGACGGCCTACACGACCTCGTGGGGCCTGTCCTGGCGCGCGCTCGGCGCGCTCGTGATGACCCACTCGGACGACCAGGGGCTCGTGCTGCCCCCGACCATCGCGCCCACGCAGGTTGTCATCGTCCCGATCTGGCAGGAAGACACCAAGGACGACGTCCTCGAGTACTCCGAAAACATCGCCGACGAACTCGAGGAGGCCGGCTTCCGCGTCGAACTCGACGACCGCGACGAGCGGAATCCGGGCTTCAAGTTCAACGAGCACGAGTTAAACGGGGTTCCCCTCCGGCTCGAAATCGGCCCCAACGAGGTCGAAGACGAGGAAGTCACGCTCGTCCACCGGCCCGATAACGAACAGTCCGTCGGGGACCGCGACGAGATCGTCGACACCGTCGACGCGCACCTCGAGGAGATCTACGACAAGCTCTACGAGACCGCCGAGGAGAACTTGGAGGAGAACATCCGCGAGGCCCACAGCCCCGAGGAGATCATGGGGACGATCGGCAAGCACGGCGGCTACGTGAAGACGCCGTGGTGCGGCGACGAGGCCTGCGAGGAGGCCATCAAGGAGAAGGTCGCCGCCGAGATCGTCATGCAGCCCCTCGAGGACGAGGGCGGCGAGACAGCCGGCGAAGTGCCCGAACCCGAGGAGGACGAGTGCGGCGTCTGCGGCGAGCCCGCGGACGAGATCGCGTACTTCGCGAAATCGTACTGAGCCGCCGGTCGCCACCGTTATCGGCGGCCGACGTTACCGGCCGAATCTCCGAACCTAACTCTTTAACCCCAGAGGGCTTACCAGTCGGGTCGAATGTACGAGTGTAGTGTTCACTCTGGTGGGTGAACGCTACGTGCCTCTGACATAACCCTTTCCGCGGCCGGTATTGACTACCGTCCGCCTTTGTAGCCAGCCGGTAACTATTTGTTTCGGTATACCGCTTGTTCTACACAAGTATCCATAATCTTGAGAACATCCCGAAATCTTTCAAACATCATTATATATCCGTACGAATGTGGTGTATATACCTTAAACACCATTCCATGTGTTTATAATACACTTAGTCATTATGGGGTAGCCTCTTATATCTGAGTTCGCTACGGGGGTGTATGTCACAGCCACACGGAGCGTCATCCACCGAGCGTTCATCGGGGCTCGCCGACCCCGACGACGCACGGTCGAACTGCGGCGTCGGCGTCGTCATGGATCTCGACGGGGATCGGGGCCACGACGTCGTCGCCGACGGCCTCGAACTACTCGTCAATCTTGAGCACCGCGGTACCACCGGGGCAGAGAAAGACACCGGCGACGGCGCCGGGATTATGCTGCAGACGCCGCATACCTTCTTCGAGAGCGTTCTCAAGACTAATCTTCCCGACACCTATGCGGTCGGCTCGATCTTCTTCCCGCAGGACACCGCCGCCCGCGAGGAACTCGTCGCACTCGCCGAGGACACCTTCGCGACCTACGATCTCGAGGTCCTCGAGTGGCGCGACGTCCCGACGAACAACGAGGATCTGGGGAAGACGGCCGTCGACTCGGAACCCGACGTCTGGCAGGTCGTCGTCGCACCCGAGGACGAGGGGCTCTCCCAGGAGGACTTCGACCGCCGGCTCTACGTCGCGCGACGCGCTCTCGAGAACGCGGTCGAGGACGCCGCTATCGAGAACAAAGAGCGATTCTACGTCGTCTCGCTCGACTCGAAGACGATCGTCTACAAGGGCCTGCTCAAAGGCGTTCAGGTCCCGTCCTACTACCCCGATCTGACCGACGAGCGCATCGACTCGAACTTCGTGATGGTCCACGAGCGGTTCTCGACGAACACGCTCGGCGCCTGGCACCTCGCCCACCCCTACCGCAACATCATCCACAACGGCGAGTTCAACACCATCCAGGGCAACATCAACTGGATGCGCGCCCGCGAGACCGACCTCGAGAGCGAGGTTTTGGAGGATCTCGAGGCGGTCAAGCCGATCATCGACGACCCCGACCAATCGGACACGGCGAGCGTCGACAACGCGCTCGAACTGCTGATGCAGGACGGGCGCGACCTCGCCCACGCCCTGCGGATGCTCGTTCCCGAAGCCTGGCGCGGCGACGAGGGGATGGACGAGGACCGCAAGGACTGGTACGACTTCCACGCCTCGCTCGTCGAGCCGTGGGACGGCCCCGCCTTAGTCGCGGCGACCGACGGCGAACGCGTCGGCGCCGTCCTCGACCGCAACGGCCTGCGTCCCTGCCGGTACGACGTCACCACCGACAATCGGCTGATCATGGCCAGCGAGGCCGGCGCGCTCGAGACCGAGCCCGAGAACATCGAGGAGCGCGGTCGCCTCCAGCCCGGTCAGCTGTTCCTCGCCGACCCCGAAGAAGGCCGCGTCATTCCGGACGAAGAGGTCTTCGAGGACCTCACCGACGAGCGCTACGGCGAGTGGGTCGACCAAGAGCAGGTCCACCTTGATGACATCAAGACCACCGACGACAGCGCGCCACAGCAGGAAGTCGCGGGGCTGCGCGACTACCAGGCGGCCTTCGGCTACACCCACGACGAACTCGACAACCTGATCGAGCCGATGACCCAGAAGGGCAAGGACCCCGTCGGCTCGATGGGCGACGACACGCCGCTGTCGGTACTGGCCGACTTCAACCGGCCGCTCTTTTCCTACTTCAAGCAGCTGTTCGCGCAGGTCACCAACCCGCCGCTCGACTACATCCGCGAGGAACTCGTCACGTCGATGGAGTCCCGGCTGGGCTTCCAGCGCAACCTGCTCGACGAGTCCCCCGAGCACGCCCGGCAACTCGTACTCGACTCGCCGATTCTCACCGGCGCCGAACTCGAGTCGATCCGCGACTGTTCGGCCAACGACATTACGGCCGCGACGATCGACATCACCTACGAACCCGAAAGCGACGAACTCGGCGCCGACCTCGAGGCCGCCATCGAACGCGTCCGCGAGGACGTCGTCGACGCCATCGAGGACGGTCACGACGTGATCGTTCTCTCGGACCGCACCGTCGACGAGGACCGGGTCGCGATCCCGAGCCTGCTGGCGACCGGCGGCGTTCACCACCACCTCGTCCGGAACGGGCTGCGCAACCACGTCGGCCTCGTCGTCGAGTCGGCCGACCCGCGCACCGTCCACCACTTCGCGACGCTCGTCGGCTACGGCGCCGGCGCGATCAACCCGTACCTCGCCTACCAGACCATCGAGGACATCACCGCCGGCCCCGACGGCGCCGACACCGAGACGGCGATCGACGCCTACGTCGGCGCGGTCGAGGACGGCCTCCTGAAGATCATGGCCAAGATGGGCATCTCCACGGTCGAGAGCTACCAGGGCGCCCAGATCTTCGAGGCCGTCGGGCTCGACTCGGACCTCGTCGAAGAGTACTTCGAGGGCACCGAGAACCGCACCGAAGGGATCGGCCTCGCCGAAATCGAGGAAGACCTCCGCGAGCGCCACGAGGTCGCCTTCGGCGACGACGGCGAGGAGAACGACCTCCAGCGCCACGGCGAGTTCGAACACCGCTCGGGCGGCATCCACCACCAGTGGAACCCCAACACCGTGGGTGCGCTCCAGCAGGCCGTCCGCTCGAACGATTACGAGCGGTACCAGGAGTTCGCCGAGCAGATCAACGACCAGCAGCAGAACCTCCAGACCCTGCGCGGACTGCTCGAATTCGACTCCGATCGCGATCCCGTCCCGCTCGAGGACGTCGAGCCGATCAAGGACATCGTCGAGCGGTTCTCGACCGCCGCGATGAGCCTCGGCTCGCTCTCGCCGGAAGCACACGAAAACAACTCCATCGCGATGAACCGGCTGGGCGGCAAGTCCAACTCGGGCGAGGGCGGCGAACCGCCGGAACGGTTCGACACCGAACGCGAGTGTAACGTCAAGCAGGTCGCCTCCGGCCGCTTCGGCGTCACCTCTACCTACCTCTCGAACGCCGAGGAACTCCAGATCAAGATGGCTCAGGGCTCCAAGCCCGGCGAGGGCGGCCACCTTCCCGGCTCGAAGGTCAACGAGATGATCGCCCACGTGCGCAAGTCTACGCCGGGTGTCGGGCTGATCTCGCCGCCGCCGCTACACGACATCTACTCGATCGAGGACCTCAAGCAGCTGATCTTCGACCTGAAGGCGGCCAACGAGGAGGCCGACATCAACGTCAAACTCGTCAGCGAAGCCGGCATCGGCACCGTCGCCGCCGGGGTCGCGAAGGCAAACGCCGACGTGGTCCACATCTCGGGTCACGACGGCGGCACCGGCGCCTCGCCCAAGACTTCGATCAAGAGCGCCGGTCTCCCGTGGGAACTCGGTCTCGCGGAGGCCAACCAGATGCTCTGTGCGACCGAGCTGCGCGACCGCATCCGCGTCTCCGCGGACGGCGGGATGAAGACCGGCCGCGACGTGGCCGTCGCCGCCCTGCTGGGCGCCGAGGAGTACGTCTTCGGGACCGCCTCGCTGGTTACCTCTGGCTGCGTGATGGCCCGGCAGTGTCACAAGAACACCTGCCCCGTCGGCGTCGCCACCCAGCGCGAGGACCTGCGCAAGCGGTTCCCCGGCGAACCCGAGCACGTCATCAACTACATGACGTTCATCGCGCAGGAACTGCGCGAGCTCATGGCCGAGCTCGGCTTCGAGACGCTCGACGAGATGATTGGCCAGGTCGATGTCCTCGAGCAGCGCGACGACGTCGACCACCCGAAGGCCCGCAACGTCGACCTCTCGGAGGTGCTGGCCGATCCCGGCAGCGAGGTCCGCCGCAAGATCCGCGAGCAGGACCACGAACTCGAGGAGCAACTCGACCGCGACTTAATCGAGGCCGCGGCCGACGCCATCGAAGACCAGGAGCCGGTCACCCTCGAGACCGAGGTCACGAACGTCGACCGCACCGTCGGCGCGATGCTCTCGAACCGCATCACCAGCCGCTACGGCGAACCCGGCCTCCCCGAGGACACCATCACGGTCGACCTCGAGGGAACCGCCGGCCAGAGCTTCGGCGCGTTCCTCGCCAGCGGCGTCTCGATGCACCTCAACGGCAGCGCCAACGACTACGTCGGCAAGGGCCTCTCCGGCGGCAAGGTGGCGATCCGCACGCCCGAGACGGCAAACTACGACCCGAGCGAAAACATCGCCATCGGAAACGTCGCGCTCTACGGCGCGACCGACGGCCAGCTGTACGTCAACGGCGTCGCCGGCGAGCGCTTCGCCGTCCGCAACTCCGGCGCCAAGGCCGTCGTCGAGGGCGTCGGCGACCACGGCTGCGAGTACATGACCGGGGGCGTCGTCGCCGTGCTGGGCGAGACGGGCAAGAACTTCGCGGCCGGTATGTCCGGCGGCGTCGCCTACGTCTACGACCCCGACGACGAGTTCGCGGCCAAGGCCAACACCGGCATGGTCTCGCTCCACGACGAACTCGAGGACAAGGACGAGGAAATGCTGCGCCGCCTCGTCGAGAACCACGTCGCCTACACCGGCTCCGAGCGGGGCGAACGCCTGCTCGAGAACTGGGATGCGGCGCTCGAGGCCTTCGTGAAGGTCATGCCCGAAGCCTACTACGAGGCGATCACCGAACAGGGTTCAGACGACGTCCGCGACGAACTGCCGGGCGTCCCCGAAGCCGCCGTCGAAGCCGAATCGGCCAACTTCGCGGCGAGCGACGACTGACGACTGATCGGACAGTCGTCTCGAGGCCTCGAGAACTGGGTTTTCGTCTTCGCTCTCGTTTCGTTTTTCACCGAAACGTGCCGATTCGCGGCCAGTGATTCGCTACGCGCCGTCCCGAACACCGCCCGCATCGACCGCCGCCTCGAGCACGGCGTCGATCGACGGCGCGGCGAGCAGGTGCGCCGAACAGTCGCAGTCGGAGGCGCCGAAGCCCGCGACCGGCTCACCCGGGAGCGACGCGGCCAGTTCGCACTCCCGATCGGCGTCGGGGAACGTGACGGCGGTCTCGAGTTCCGTTTCCGGGTGACCGAGCAGGTAATCGACGTGCCAGTGGCGGGCGTCGCGCTCGCCGCGGGCGAGTTCGCGGTGGCGTTCTCGCGAGCACCGCGAGCGAGAGCTCGTCGGAGCACGCTCCGACGGCGGTCGACGCGAGCGAAGCCGCCGGGGCCGAAGGCGCTGCCGACGTAGGCGTACGCGCCGACGGCGAACTCGCGGTCGCCGAGCGCGCCGACTTCGATCGTCGTCGATTGAGGGACGTCGATCACGAGAACGTACGTGCCGCCGGAACTGCCTGATTTGCTCTCGTCGGTACTGCCCATACCGGCTGTCGGTACGGGACTGCCAAAAACGAGGATGGTATCACCTCGAGAGCGACGCGACGGACGGCGGTCAAGCAGCGTCGAAAAATATCGACCGCTTGCGTCTGCGCTCAGGAACCGCGATTAGCTCGAGCGGTCGTCTCGGTCGCGGCCTCGATCCGACGTCGGATCGCCTTCGTGGACGTGCCGACGGTTGCTCATGTCCTCGTCGCGTTGGTTCTGTCCCTGCTGGCCCCGCTGATTCTGCTGGTCCCGCCCGCGATCTGACGAGCCTTCGGCCCAGTCGCCCCGTTCGTAACGGCGGCTTTGCTGGCTGTACTGTAGCCCGCCGCCGGACTGTTCCTGATTGATCGAGCGGGTGTCCGACCGATCGGTGTCGCGGCCCTGTTGCTGATAGTCGGGCCCGGAACCGCCGGAATCGCGACCCTGCTGATCGGGGTGTCCGTACTGGCCGATTTCGGAGCCGCCTCGGCCGTGCTGTCCCCGCTGTTGCTGCCGGTCGCCCTGCGACTGGCGGCCGCTCTGCTGACTCCGTCCGGATTGGCGGTCCGCCTGATACCGGTTCTGCTGATTCTGCTGGCCCTGCTGCTGGGATCCATGCTGGCGCTGGAAATCCTGACCCCCGCGGTCCTGATCCGAGAACGCCTCACCCTGGCTACGCTGGTGACGACCGTAGGGTTGCTGTCCCTGCCGGTACTCCTCCTGGGGCTGGTCGTGCCGTTGGTCCTGTCCCTGACCCTGCCGTCTCATCTGGGACCACCGATCGTCGCTCGAGCGGCGTCGCTGGCCCTGATCGCGGTTCTGTGGTTGATTGTGCTGCTGTCGCTGCCGATCCTGCTCGAATTCGCCGCGCGGCCGTCGCTCGCCGATACCGCGGTCGTGGCTCTGCTGGCTCTGGTTCTGCCCGCGAGACTGGTCGTACTGTTGCTGGTTGCGCTGTCCGCGGTCACCGGACCGGAACTGCGATTCGGACTGCCCGCGGCCTTGTGGTCCCTGCGATTGAGACCGCTGCGACTGGCGGGCTTCGCCGCCGTACTGGAGGTTTTCGCCCATCGGCGTCTCGGTCTCGAACCCGCTGTGGCGCTGGCTCTGGTCGTGGCCCTGTCCGCGGCTACGGTTCTGCTGTTGCGGAGGGTTCTGCTGTTGCGGAGATTGGTTCGCGCTAGTGCCCCGCGACTGATAGTGGCCCGGCTGGCCCTGCTGTTCCCAGCCCCGCTGCTGCTCTTGTGGCTGCTGTCGGTCTGACTGGAACCCCCGCTCTTGCTGCCGACCGCCCTGGCGCTGCTGGCCGCCCTGCCGGTGCTGGCCGCGCTGGCCCGACTGGCCGGACCGTTGCTGTCTGCCACCGCGTTGTTGGCCGCCACCGTACTGCTCCCGAGCGCTGCGTTCATCTCGCCCCGATTGGCGGGCTTCGCCGCCGTACTCGAGGTTCGCTTCGGAACGCGCGTTCGTCGCGAACCCGCTTTGATCGCCGTGCTGACTCTGTCCCTGCGTTCGTCCCTGGCCGCCGTGCTGGGACTGCATCGGGCCGCCGTGGCGCTGGCCCTGCTCGTGGCCCTGACGCCCGCCAGCGCGTTGATGCTGATCCGGCTGCGTAGTGGACCGACGACCCATGCCTGGCTCACCGGACGACTCCGCTCGCTCTTCGGTCCACCGCGGCCGAGCCGATTCCTGGCCTCGTTCCCGGTTCTGATTCTGCTCCCCGGATCGCTGGCCCCGCATTTCGCCGCGCCGGCTCGAGGAGCCCTGGAGCCAGCCGCGGTCGCGGTCGCCCTGGCGTTGGTGTTGGTTGCCCTGCTGGCGCTCCTCGTCGTACCGGTCCGATCCGTGCTCCCGTGACTGTCGGCGTTCGTCGTTGTTGTCGTTCATAGCTGTGAAGGTGTGAAAGTGATCGGTCGTCGGCTGTCGGTTCGCCGTAGTCTGACGCGCTGACCGTCACCGACCGTAGTGCAGGCGTCCGCACGACGGGCTACAGCGAACGGAGGGTTCAATCCTGAGCATGAGTTCGCGTGCACGAACTGGCGGCGAGAAATTGCCCGATACAGGGCTCGAACAGCCGTTATCGCTGTGGGCGCTCCTGCATCGGTACCGGCCCCGCGTTCTCGTATACCTCCCGGGCGTCCGTCGACGGCCCGAACGCGAACAGGCCGCGAACCGGCTCGTACTCGTAGGTCACCCACTGGGGCAGGAACTGGGCGCCGATCAGTTTCCGGACGCCGAGCTGTTTAAGCCGCGCGTTCGGCGTCATCTCATCCGTCAGCCGGAGGTCGACGATGCCGTCGAAGACGTACTCGGCTTCGGGGTACGGGTCCGTCCCCGCGGTCGTCGCGCCGGCGACGATCGGCACGAACCGACCCTTACAGACGGTCGCGCGAACGTCCTTGACGAAGTTGTGGACCGACTCCTCCCGCAGGAGCGAGTCGAGTTCGTCGAGCGAGTCGATCGTCACGATCCCGGTTTCCGACATCTCCCGGTCGTCGAGAACGTCCTGCAACCTGCTTGCGACCGCGGCGAGATCGCTCGGATCTTCGACCTCGACGAGCGCGTCCGCCGCGGCCTCGCCGACGAAGTTCGTCCACTCCGTTTGAGTCTCGAGGAACCGATCCCGATCCTCGAGCCGGTGGGTGAAGCAGTCGATGACCGTCAAGCGGTCGTCCTCGAGCGCCGGCAGGACGTTCCAGCCGTTCTGGAAGAACCGCTCGAGGGTCGCCGTCGGCGGGTTCGCGTAGGAGACGACGACGGCGGGTTCGCCCCGCTCTAAGGCGCGCCAGACGAGTTCGGTCAGGAGCTCGCTGCGACGGGTCCCTTCGTCGCCCGACAGCAGGACGAACGCGTCCGCGGGGATGCCGTTCGGCAAGAGAGAGTCGAGGGGTTCGATCCCGGTGACGACGCGCTTGTACGCGTCGGGTTCGGGCATCGTCGAGTCGTCTTCGGCGGCCTCCTTGCAGGCCGTCGAACAGAAGTGACCGTCGCCGTCGTCGGCGCGTTCCGCCTCGCCCGGAATCGGATAGTGGCAGTGGTCGCACCGGAAGGGAACGGCCGCTCGCTGGTCGGTCCGGAGCTGTTCGGTCATGCTGTGACGGGCACCGAGAAGCGAGAAAAAACCACCCCCTGATTGCCGGACGAGACGGCCGTCGACCCGGTACCGTCGCCGTCATCGTCACCGTTTTCCCCCGAAGCGACGACGACCGGACATGGACAGCGCACTCGTCATCGGCGGCACGCGCTTTATCGGCCGCCACCTCGTCGAGGAGTTGCTCGCCCACGAGTACGACGTGACGATCTTCAACCGCGGCAATCACGAGAATCCGTTCGCCGACGACGACCGCGTCGACCACGTCGAAGGCGACCGAACGAACGAATCCGCACTCGAGGCCGCCGCGATGACGGTCGACCCCGACGCCGTCTTCGACTGCGTTGCCTACCAGCCCCGCGACGTCCGCGCGGCGACGACGATCTTCGCGGACTGCGACGCCTACGTCTACATCTCGAGCGGTGCAGCCTACGGCCGCGAGGACATTCCGAAGCGCGAGGACGAAACGCCGCTCGAGCCCTGTACGGCCGACCAAGCGACCGACGACTCGCAGGAAACGTACGGAAATCGGAAGGCCGAGGGTGACCGCGCAGTGTTCGCCGCGGCCGAAGAGGGCGTCAATGCGATGGCCGTCCGCCCGCCGATCGTCTACGGGCCGCACGACTACACCGAACGGCTGGACTTCTGGATCGACCGCGTCAACGAGTACGATCGCGTCATCGTTCCCGGCGACGGAACGAACGTCTGGCACCGCGTCTACGTCGAGGACGTCGCGAGCGCGCTGCGGATCGTCGCCGAACGCGGCGAGTCCGGCGAGGCCTACAACGTCGGCGACCGGCGCATCGTCACCCTCGAGGAGATGGTCGAACTGATCGCGGACGCGCTCGAGACGAGCGTCGACATCGTCCACGCCGGCCCGCGCGAACTCGAGGCCGCCGATCTCTCGCTCGACGATTACGTCCTCTACCGCGACTATCCCCACGTCCTCTCGACGGCTAAACTCGCCGCCCTCGGGTGGGAGTCGACGCCGCTCGAGGAAGCCATGGAGCGATCGGTGGCCGATCACCTCGAGAGCGACCGCGACGGGAGCGAACACGGCCCGGACCGGGACGCCGAAGAGCGAGTGTTAGGGATTCTGGACACGCTGTAGCCGTCCGTTCTGACCGCAGTATATCGATTTTACTGAATTGATACAAACTCGAGTAGATTGTACCCATACCAGATCTCGAACGTGTTTATCGCCGCATGTTCGGAAGGGCGTATTTAATGGAATTATCGACGTTTTTAGCCCACTTAACACGATATAAACGCCAAACAGCGATGTCGCTGCCGATCAAACTGATCTAATCTACTTCAATCGAGGAATGCATATAGACACATAGAAAATCCATTTTACACCGTTTAATCGGCACACCTCCAACATGGCCCTACGTTGGCCATTATCCATTATATATTGTATCATGTATAGCTGTAGATCGAATATATCTGTGCGGCCGACAGCGTTGTACGGGTGCAATGGTGACGACCGCGGTCAAAACGCGGGCGCTCGAGGCGATGCTGCGACAACGACCGGTCGAACGGCGGGTCAAAGCTAGATTCAAGTAGAAACGTCCGAAACACCGAGAGCATGACACGATACGAACGCGTCGCGGACACGACCGCCCACACCGGCGAAGGGCCGCTGTGGCACCCCGAAGAGGAACTGCTCTACTGGGTCGACATCCCGGCCGGGAAACTCTACGCGTACGATCCGGCGACCGACGAATACGACCTGGCCTACGAGACCGAGGGCGACGACGAACCGCTCGGCGGCTACACCATCGAAGCGGACGGCGCCCTGCTGCTGTTCACCCACGGCACCGTGAGTCGCTGGGAACCCGGGTCCGACGAGGCGGAGCCGGTCGCCGAAATCGACGGCGCCGAGACGCGGTTCAACGACGTTATCGCCGACCCCGAGGGCCGAGTCTTCTGCGGGACGATGCCCGGCGAGGGCGACCTCGGCGATCTCTACCGCCTCGAGACCGACGGGACGGTGACCCCCGTCGTCGAGGACGTCGACATCCCCAACGGAATGGGCTTTACCGAGGATCTCGAGACGTTCTACTTCACCGAATCGGAGGAACACGTCATCTACGCGTACGAGTACGACCGCGAGACCGGCGCAATTTCGAACCGCCGGCCGTTCGTCGAGGTCCCGAGCGACGACGGCGTGCCGGACGGCATGACGGTCGACGAGGAGGGCTCCGTCTGGTCGGCCCGCTGGAACGGCGGCCGAGTCGTTCGCTACGACCGCGACGGCGAACCCGTCGACGAGATCGAACTGCCCGCCCGAAAGGTCTCCTCCGTCACCTTCGGTGGTCCCGACTACGAGGATCTCTACCTGACGACGGCGCTCGCGGACGGCGACCGAGCAGACGAGGGCGACGGCGCAGGTGCGCTCTTCCGCGTCTCTGACGTCGGTCCCGACGGCGTGCCGGTGTTCCGTTCGCGGGTTGGCCTCGAGTGATCGGTAGCAGGTTATCACCGGCGGTTCTCGGCGCTCGCCGCTCGTTCTCGAGGGACGAATCGGAGAAGCGGTTCAAAAGCGGGCCGGGACTCAGTCCCGGAGCAGGATATCGACCATCACGGCGCCGATGATCACCGCGCCGGTCAGCGTCTCCTGGATGTCGACGGACATGTTGTTCAACACCAGCAAGACGGGGATCACGGCGATCACGAGCGAGCCGAGGAACATCCCGGAGATGCTCCCCTCGCCGCCGAAGAGGTTCGTCCCGCCGATGACGACCGCGGCGATGATCAGCAGCTCGAAGCCGCGACCCGCAGAGCCGAACATCGAACCGTAGTAGGCGATCGCCACGACGCCGGCGAAGGCGGCGACGATTCCGGTGATAACGAAGTTCGCGATCTTGATGCGGTCAGTGTCGATCCCGCTCCGGTCGGCGGCGGACTGGTCGTCGCCGGTCGCGTAGACGTGGTGGCCAAAGCGGGTCTTCTGGAGAACGAGTCCGAACACGATCAACAGTCCGAACATCCAGAACACCATGTACGTGATCTCGACGCCGGCGACCGTGATCGAGCCGCCGAACAGCTCGAGCAGTGCCAGATCGTCGGGCGTCTGCTGCGAGCCGCCGGCGGTGAGCATGTAGGCGACGCCCCTGAGGATGCTCATCATCCCGATCGTCGTGATGAGCGACGGGATGCCGACCTTGGTGACGACGACCCCGTTGGCCAGCCCGACGGCTGCGCCGATGACGAGGACGGCGAGCAACGCCGCCGGCACCGTCAGCCGGTAGTCGGTGAGCAACATCGCGAACGAGAGTCCGGCCACGCCGTACATCGAGCCGACCGAGAGGTCGAACTCGCCACCGATCATCAGGTAGGTCATCCCGATGCCGATGATCACGTACGGGGCGGCCTGGCGCAGCAGCCGCGAGAGGATGCTGCTGAAGCTGTCCCACGAGAAGAACAGGTCGGGTCGCGACGCGGCGATGAGGCCGAACAGGAGGAGGAACCCGAGGAGCACGCCGATCTGTCGGCGCTGGAAGAGCCGCCGGAGCCGCGAGTCGGTCTCGCGGCTGACGGGGTCCCCGTCCGCGGCTGCTGGCGTCGCCCCGCTCATGCTGCAGCCCCCTCGTCGTCCGCGGAGTCGTCGACGGACGTGAGTTCGAACTCCTCGATCTCGTCCTCGTCCTCGGCGCCCATCATCAGCGCGATGATCTCGTCGCGGGTCGCCGAATCGGTGTCGCGGACGCCCATCAGCCGGCCCTGCGCGAGCACTGAAACCCGATCGGCGAGCGTGAGAACCTGCCGAATGTTGTGGCTGATGAGGATGATCGACAGCCCCTCGTTTCGGAGATCGTCGATCACTCGCAGGACGTTTCGCGCCCCTTCAATCGAGAGGGCGCTGGTCGGTTCGTCGAGGATGAGGATGTCCGGATCTGACTGCAACGCGCGAGCGACCGCAACCGCCTGCTGCTGGCCGCCCGAGAGATCGCTCACTTTCGCGTCGGGATCGACCGGGATCTGCACGCGGTTGAGGCTCTCTCGAGCGCGATCGCGCATCGCTTGCTTGTCGACCACGCCGAGGAATCGACCGAGGGGATCCGACCGAACCGGTTCCTGACCGAGGAACACGTTCGCCGCGACCGTCTGCTGTTCGGCCAGCGCCAGGTCCTGGTAGACCGTCTCGATGCCCATCTCGCGGGCGTCGCTGTAGTCCTCGAACGCGACCTGCTCGCCGTCGACGTGGATCTCGCCGCTCGTCGGTTCGTGCACGCCACACAGCATCTTGATGAAGGTCGACTTCCCGGCGCCGTTGTCGCCGACCAGCGCCATGATCTCGCCTTCGCGCAGCGAGAAGTCGACCCCCTCGACTGCAACGACGTTCCCGAAGTGCTTCGTGAGTTCGACCGTCTGAAGTATCGAATCGGTGTCCGACATAGGTGGTAGAGAGTCTGGTGTGGTGAATCCGTCGCGCTTACACGCCGTGGTACTCCAGCAGTTCGCCCCAGTTGCGCCGCTCGAGCGCGAAGTCGATCGTTTCCTGATCGACGATCTCCGCACCGGTCATGATCTCCTTGGGCGGCATCCCGCGCTCGAGGTAGGCGAACGCCTGGTGAACGGGGAGGTAGCCCTGGCTGTAGGGGTCCTGGCCGGTGGTGTAGTTCATCACGCCCTGCTGGATGTAGTCGAGCGTGTTCTGATCCAGGTCGAAGCCGCCGATGACCATGTCCTCGGCCATCCCTTCTTCCTCGGCAGCCTGACCGATGAACCACGAGTAGGCGTCGCTGCCGGCCATCCCGTCCAGTTCGGGGTTGGCCGCGAGGTGGTTCGCGATGCGGGAGACGCCCTCGTTGGAGTCGTCGGTGTAGTTGACCCGATCGGTGATCTCGATGTCCGAATTCTGGCGGATGGCGTCCTCCGCGCCGCTGGCTCGAGCGGCCTGGCCGCTGTGGGCGGGGTCGGCCAGTCCGATCGTCACCTTGCTCGCGTCGTCCGGCAGCTTGTCGAGCAGCGCCATCCCGTTGGCGTAGCCCGACGAGTACTGGTCCTGGCCGACGAACGGGAGGGCCTGTCCGAACTCCTCGCGCATGTGCTGGCGGCCCTCCTCCCGGAGGCTGTTCGTGTTGAACGTCAGGACCGCGATGTCGTTGTCCAGCGCGTCCTGGATGACGCTGTTGTACGCCTCCGTGTCGCTCACGGTCGTCACGATGGCGTCGGGCTCGGACGCCACGACGTTCTCGAGGATGTTGATCTGCTCCTCGACGCTGAAGCCGCCGGACGGCCCCGTGAAGGTCGCGTTCCAGCCGAGTTGACTGGCGGCATCGTGCAGGCCGCCGATCGCGGGGTCCCAGAACGAGATCGCCGCATTGTGACACACCATCGTAATGTCCCGCTCGGGCGGATCGCGGGAGAAGTCCAACTCCGTCGGCGGCGGCGTCAGATCGACGCGCTGGTACGACGGCGCGGCGCCGTCGGAGTCGGAGCCGGAATCGCCGCCGTTGCCGCCGTCCTGGCCTTCTTCATCCCGCTGAAGGCAGCCGGCTAGTCCGCCGACCGCCGCGATTGCACCGAGCTGTTGCATCACCTGCCGACGCGAGATGCCGTTCCCAACTCTCACGCTAATGCGACCGTCATTGTCTGCCATACAGTCAGCCAATCGTACTCTCTTATTATAATGATTTTCCTAGTCGGTTAGAAAGGTCGTCAGATTCCGCTCGATAGCTGTCGGCTATTACGAAAGGTTGTCCACCAGAACTGTATCAGCGGGTCGGCGTTACCGACGCCGTTTGCAAAAACTGCGACCGCGTCCGTCGGTGACCGTACTCCGAGTTCACCGCAACGCGTCCGCCGAGAACGCTGCCGGAACCGTCAGGAGTAGTTGTGCTCGAGTTCGATCACGTTCGCCGTTCCCAGCACCGCCTCCGGCAGGTCCTGGTAGAACCGCTCGTCGCCGACGCGGTGGACGGGACAGGAGACGCTCACGGCGGCGATGCTTCGATCCTTGTCGTCGGTGATCGGCGCCGCGATGCAGCGCAGTCCATTCAGGCGTTCCTCCCGGTCGACGGCGTAGCGCTGCTCGCGGACGTTCTCGAGTTCCTCGGAGAACGTCTCGCGGTCGGTAATCGTGTGTTCGGTGACCTTCGGGAGCCCGTTCGCGTCGAGAATCTCGTCGACTTCCTCCTGCGGACGGAACGCGAGGATCGCCTTGCCGAGCCCGGTACAGTGCAGCGGGACGCGCTTGCCCTCGTGGGTGTCGAGTTCGACCGCGTTCTCCCCTTTCGCCTGGTAGAGGTAGATCCCCATCCCGTTTTTCTCGACGAGCAGGTTCACGAGTTCGCCCGTCTGGTCGGCCAGCTTATCGACTTCCTTCTGGGCCGTATCGTAGATCGGCGTGCGGTTGCGCGCGTACGCGCCGAGACCGAGGAACGACAGGCCGATGTGGTACTCGTCGCCGTCCTTGTCGACGTACTCGCGGTTCGCGAGCGTCGTCAGGTGGTTGTGCACCGCGCTCTTGCCGATATCGACCCGCTCGGCGATTTCGGAGATTCCCGCACCGTCGAGTTCCTGGATAATCTCGAGGATCTCGAACGTCCTGTCGACGGTTCGAACGGGGTGTTTCGGTTCGGGCATACACTCATGATTGATTTCGACATACATATAGATTGTTCTGCGTAGCGAAAACCCGTTTCTCATAGCTCGCTCAGTCTCGTCCTTCGTGGAACGCGTTGAAGCGTTAGCGAACGGGAAACCAGCGGAGCGTTGCGGTTGTCGTCGTCGGTCGCTGGTGGCAGTATCGATACTCGATCCGCAAAATCAACCTGCCTGGACCGTCGAGGGACGGTGCCGTAATCAGCCGCGGTAGTTATACTTCGACGACGGTGTTCGAGAGCGTGCCGATATCCTCGACGCCGATTTCGATCAGATCGCCCTCCCGAAGCGTGAAATCGTCGTCGGGAACGAGCGAGGTGCCGGTCAGCAGCACCGAAACCTCGGGAACGGCGTTGTGGCTGGTGTAACAGTCGACGAGTTCCTCGACCGAGCGCACCATCTTCCCCGTGTTCGTCGAGTCGTCGTAGAGCACCTCGCCGTCTCGGCTGATCGTCATCCACATCTCGAGATCGTGGGGGTCGTCGAGCGACTCGGCGGAGCGAACGCAGGGGCCGAGCGAACAGCAGCGGTCGTAGACCTTCGCCTGCGGGAGGTAGAGCGGGTTTCGACCCTCGATCGACCGGCTACTCATGTCGTTGCCGATCGTGTAGCCGACGATCTCCCCGTCCGAGAGCACGACGCCCAGCTCCGGTTCGGGTACGTCCCACTCCGAATCCGCGCGGATGCCGACCCGCTCGTCGGGACCGACCGTTCGGCTCGGCGTCGCCTTGAAGAACACTTCCGGCCGTTCGCTGTCGTAGACATCGATGTACATGTCCTCCATCGAGCTTTCGGCCTTCCGCGCCTCCTCGCTGATGCGGTAGGTCACGCCCGCGGCCCACACCTCGCCCGACGAGACTGGTGCTGCCACCGCGCCGTCCGAACGGACGTCCGACGACAGTTCGGTCGCGTCCTCGAGCAGTCGATCGGTGATGGTATCGAGCGACTCGTCGGTGATCGTCGCGGTGGTAAGCAGATCCTCGAACGTCCGTAACTGTGGCTTCGCGTCCGTCAGGTCGTACAGGGTATCCCCCGTTTTCGCTGCGAGACGAGGTGTGCCCTCCCGGAGCTGATAGTAACGCATGTGCTGCTCTCCTTTTTTAGTCCGACCACCTTAGTTTTAGCTGCCGGGACTGGGACGTCCTCACGCAGCGAGCGCCGGCCGAGGCGATTCACCTGCTGAAACTGCAATAATGGAACCGCGTCACAGGCCGATGCCGAGATCAGACCCGTTCGAGCCCGTTTTCCAACAGGTAGTGGGTGAGGCGGTTCGAGGTCAGCCAGTCGTCGCTCTCGAGGTCGAAGTTCCAGTCCACGGTGTTGACCCAGTAGTGACCGCCGCCCCAGGGGAAGCAGACGGCGGCCGGCAGCAGCTGGTTGTGGACCCAGGCGAGGTTCGTCGCGTGAGAGACGAGTTCCTCCTCGGAGTCGGCCGTCGACATCGCTTCGAGCTCCTCGGGAATGTTGAACGTTACCGTGTCTCCGTCCGGGTTGCCGACTTCGGGCACCTCAACGTCTTCCTCGACGATTCCGGTCCGCTCGGTAAAGAGTCCCAGATTCGTATCGTTGAATATCCCGTCGAAGTCGGAGTATGGATGGTAATTGCGGGCTTGGCCGTAGTTCAAGTGGACCGTCACGTCGAAGTCGAGGTTGGCCCGCGTGGTCGCCTGCCAGGTCGGCATCTCCTCGACGTAGTGGTCCACGTCGATCCCGAACTCCTGCAGATTGTTCGAAATCACCTTCGAGTGGGACTCGAACCAATTGCCCACCGAGAAGTTGAGCGTCCAGGTGTCGCCCTCCGGTGTCTGCCACGTCCCGTTGGAACGTTCGAAGCCCACGCTCTCGAGCAGTTCCGCAGCCCTGTCGGTGTCCTGCGGTGCGTAGTTCGGCATCGCATCGAGCACGTCGGCGTCGACGTAGTCCTCGACGTACAGCGAGTCGATCCCCGCGGAGTACTCGTCGTACTCCGTCCCGTCCGTGGCGGTGCTTTCGGTGAGGTAGGGAACGTCGACGGCGTAGGTGATGGCCTTGCGCACTTCGGGGTGGTCGCGGATGTACTCGTCGCTGTTTCCGAAGATGATCGCGAACGACTGTCCGTCGTACGGTAGCGGTCCCTTTCCGTATTTATCGGGAACGTCCTGAATCTCCGGGGTATCGTCTCCCCAGTCGACCTCGCCGGACTGGATCCCCTCTTCGTCCACGTACATGCCGGTCCGCTGGAAGAATTCCCAATCCTGTGCGATCGGATGTTCGGGGTTCGGGATCTGGTCGGCGAACTGTTCGTTTGCCTCGACGAAGACCCAGGGGCCCGAGTACATGACCTCGTCCCAACTCACTTCGTAGTTGATTAGGCTCTCTTGGACGCGCTGGGTCTCATCTTCAGTCGTCGCGTCTTCAAAGTCCTCGACGAAGTGACCGTACTGGGCCTCGGACACCGTCAGATTCGTCTCGGCCCATTCTGTCATCCACAGCTCCTCCTCCATGTCGCTGTACTCCTCTCGTGGTTCGATGACGAGCGTGTAATCGTCCTCGGCGTAGATTCCCTCCTCGATGTCGACGAAGTCCTGCATCCCGAGCCCCATGTATCCGTCTAGCTTGTACGCGGTGACGAAGTCGTGGGCGGTGATGTCTTCACCCGTCGACCAGGCGTACTCCTCCGAGAGCGAGACTTCGGTTCGAAGGGTGTCGTCATCGATCGACCAGTCGTCGGCGATTCGTGGCAGGTACTCGCTGCGTTCGGTGTGGTATATCGTCAGATACTCGAACCCGAACTCCTGTCCCAGGTCCCCGGGGTTCCACCGCGGATGATACGGATTAAAGATGTAGTCGTCGTCGACCGGATTGAGTTCCGGCGCCGGGTACACGACCTCGAACTCTTCTTCGTAGTTCTCGTTATAATCGACGTCGTCGAGGACTGGGTCTAGGTCGGTTTCGTCGAGGAGTTCCTCGTCCTCGTTGTCGTTCATACAGCCGGCCAGGGCAGCCACTCCAGCAGCCCCCGAAACGGCCAACATTTGCCGGCGCGAGACGTACCGCTGGTACTTGTTGGCTTTCGAAAGTTGGCTTCGCGGCGGGTTCCGCCGGCGATTGCCGGTGTCCTTTAACTGTCGCTGCGACGGGGTCCGCTCACTCCTGTCACTTGTTGACATCTACATACCATTCCCTAGTCATCAATGATAAAGCATTCGGGTTTTGTTATGTCTACCCCGACGGAACTGAATGATCTCGCTCGGGAATCTCGTCCCAATCTGGGAGCACGCCGTCGGGAGATCGGGGATGGTAGTCGCGCTTCCAGAGCAGTGTCTCGTCGGAAACCGATACGAGAAACGAGCGGATCCGGCGAGAGCCTCGAGCCGAAGATCCGTCAATGTCGGTTGGGACAGTCGCCGAATCACAAGAATCGTATACCGTCCCCGCCGTAGTCTATCCATGGCTGAGCGGTACCACAACTACGTCGACGGGCAGTGGACGGAGTCGGAAACCGGCGAGACGTTCGAAACGACGAACCCCGCCGCACCGACCGACGTCGTCGCCGAGTACGAGCGATCGAGCGCCGCAGACGCCGACGCGGCCGTCGAGGCGGCCGCCGCCGCACAGGACGAGTGGGCAAATACGCCCGCACCCGATCGCGGTGCGATCCTGCGCGAGACGGCGTCGATCCTCGAGGGCCGCAAACAAGAGCTGACGACTCTCCTCACGCGCGAAGAGGGCAAGGCCCACGCCGAGGCCAGCGGCGAAGTGCAGCGCGCGATCGACATCTTCTACTACTACGCCGAGAAGACCCGCGACCTCGGGGGGACGGTCAAAAGCGCCAGCGGCCCGCAAACGACCCTCTACACGGTCCGCGGACCGGTCGGCGTCGCCGGCCTCATCACTCCGTGGAACTACCCGATCGCCATCCCGGCCTGGAAGATCGCACCCGCGCTCGCGACCGGTAACACCCTCGTGCTCAAACCCGCGGAGGTCGCCCCGGCCGTCGCGCTGGAGCTCTTCGAGGCCCTCGACGAGGCCGGTATCCCCGACGGCGTCGCGAACGTCGTCACCGGATTCGGCGCTACCGCCGGGAACGCGGTCGTCGCCCACGATGACGTCGACGCCGTCTCCTTCACCGGCTCCGGCCAGGTCGGGCAGCTGGTCTACGACCAGGCGACCGACGACGCCAAGCGCGTTCAGACCGAACTCGGCGGTAAGAACCCGACCGTCGTCTCCGACAGTGCCGACGTCGAAACGGCCGCCGAAATCGTCGCCGGCGGCGCGTTCGGAACGACCGGGCAGTCGTGTACCGCCTGCTCGCGGGCGGTCGTCCACACGGACGTCTACGACGAGTTCGTCGACGCCGTCGTCGCCGAAGCCGAGGCCATCGAGATCGGCCCCGGCGACGAGTACGACATGGGTCCGCAGGTAAGCGAAGACGAACTCGAGGGCACGCTCGACTATATCGAGATCGCCGAGAACGAAGGCGCTACCCTCGAGACGGGGGGCGGCCAGCCCGAGGGCGACCGCTTCGGCGACGGTCACTTCGTCGAGCCCACGGTCTTCACCGGCGTCGAGAACGACTACCGCATCGCTCAGGAGGAGGTCTTCGGTCCGGTCCTGACCGTGCTCGAAGTCGAGGAGTTCGACGAGGCGCTCGCGGTCGCCAACGACGTCCAGTACGGCCTCTCGGCCAGCATCGTCACCGACGACCACTCCGAGGCCGAACGCTTCGTCCGCGAGATCGAAGCCGGCGTCGCGAAGGTCAACGAGAAAACCTCTGGCCTCGAACTGCACGTTCCCTTCGGCGGCGTCAAGAACTCCTCGAGCGAGACCTGGCGCGAGCAGGGCGACGCGGGCATCGACTTCTACACCATCGAAAAGACTGTTTACGACAGCTTCTAAGATCCTCCGCCTACACAGAACGCGATTGTATAGCGGAGAAATCGGGCCCGTCGAGGTGATCGCCGGTCGTCGGTCGGGGCGGAAGCGAAAAACGAACGGCGAACGGATCGGATCGCTCGCTCGCCGCCCATGGACTGTAGCACGAGCGCAGCTTCAACATACAGAATGCGATGTACTCATACTAAACGGCGTTTACTGTGCGTAATCTTAGATTTGACCTCCACCGTCGATCGCCGATACCGCTCGTCGGCCGTATTACCGGCTGGTAGATGCCAGTGCACGGGACTCGTCCCGCGACGTACGATTACAGCCATACGGCTGTAATTTATTTGCCGCGGCCGTCCGTCGTCGGGCGTTTCGACGATCGTCACTACGGACGAGTAGTCGGTTCTTCGTCGCTCTGATGCCGTTCTTCGACAGTTTCAGGTCGGGAAGCGAGGAGGGGGCGAACGACCGTCGACCGACCGTTTCGATGCTAGTTCATGTTTACCACACGTCGTTCTCTCATTGATAATAATGTTTTTAGGAACAGAACCGGCCTCCAGTAGGGATCGAATCGGTATGCAGTGATTTCGGCGGCACTCGCGCGTCCGCGACCGGTTACGGCGCGATCACAAATACTGATTGCCGTCAGTAACAGTGTCGTCGCAGCCGAGACGCGTACTCGAGACGGGCGCAGTCGACGAACCGGGGAATCCTCGATCCAATCACACCGAAACGGATTCGACGGCGTCCGTCAGCAGTTCCTGGACGGCGACGGGTTCGCCGGTCTCGCTGCTCCGGATCGCCGCTTCGACGAGCGCCATCGACTGGAGGTTCTCCCGCACGTTCGTCGCCATCGGTTCGCCGCCGTCGAGCCACTCGACGAACCGCTCGACGAGCAGGGTGTTCGCCCACTTCTCTCCCTCGAGCAGCGGAACCCGCTCGGCATCGGTTTCGTCGACACCCTCGCCGAGCTGGGGTTCGGCGTCCGGATCGTAGGGATACCGCTCGAGCTGCCGGCCGTCGAGTTCGAGCGTCGCGTCGCGACACTCGGCGCGGACGTACTCGTTGCCCCAGCCGTTGAGCGCGGCGGCGTTGGTTTTCGCGCCCTCGTAGACGGCGCGAGTGCCGTCTTCGAAGGTCAGGTTGATCAGCGCCTGCGCGTCGCCGCCGTACTCGCCCCACTCCGGCAGCCACGTCTGTGCGTACAGCGTCTCGCAGCGGGCGTCGGCGAGGTCCGCGAGGATATCGAGGTGGTGGACGCCGCCCTCGATCAGCAGGGGATCCTCGATGTCGTGGCGAAACGCGCCCCAACTGCCGTACGAGCGGCAGTTACAGGTAAATCGAAGCATCAGGTAGTCCAGCGAGCCGTACTCGCCCGATCGCAGTTCCCGTCGGAGCGTCGTCTTGTCCCGGTCGAACCGGTGGCTCATCGTGACGCCCATCTTCTTGTCGGCGCGGTCGACCTTCTCCGCGATGCGAACCGACGCGTCCAGCGTGTCGGCGATCGGCTTCTCCGAGAGAATGTGCAGGTCGTGGGCCAGCGCCTCGTCGACGACGTCTTCGTGGTACTGCGGCGGGACGACGACGGTACAACAGTCGGCGTCGTGTACCGCAAACGCCGTCGCGGCGTCGGTGTAACACTGCTCGCCGCTCAGCCCGAGGCCGTCTTTCGCGTTCTCGAGGGCCGCTTCGTTCGTGTCGACTGCGGCCACGACGTCGATCAGCCCGTCCTCGACGTTCGGCGGGAGGTATTGTTTGCACCATCGTTCGCCCTGGCCGCCGGTCCCGACCTGGATTACGTCGTACGTCATACGGTATCGATCGCCGATATGTCGGGCGCACGGATATAGGTCGGGTCCGCGTCAGTGTCGCAGCCGGGTATCTCCACCCGTCGGGCCGGATCGGTCGGATCGACGGGTCCGTCCGCCGATGATAGGGGAGCGCCGTTACTCCGCCCAGTAGGCCTCGCCCGGCGACGTCTCGAAGACCGCCCGCGAGAGGACGTCGACGGCCTTCTCGAGCCCTTCGCGGCCGCTGGTCAGCGAGTCCTCATGTTCGATCGAGAGCGCGCCGTCGTAGTCGACCATCCGGAGCGTCGAGACGACGTCCTTCCAGTGGGATTCGTCGTGGCCGTAGCCGATCGAGCGGAACAGCCACGAGCGGTCGGGCTCGTCGGTGTACGGCGCCGTGTCGAGCACGCCTTTTTCGCGGGCGTTGGCGTCGTAGACCTTCGTGTCCTTCGCGTGGAAGTGGTGGATGGCGTCCTCCTCGCCGAGCAGGCGGATCGCCTCGGTGACGTCGATCCCCTGCCAGTAGAGGTGCGAGGGATCGAAGTTCGCGCCGATGCGCTCGCCGGTTTCCTCGCGGAGTTTCAACATGCCCTGGGGTTCGTAGACGAGCATGTTCGGGTGCATCTCGATCCCGATATCGACGTCGTGCTCGTCCGCGAGGTCGTTGATCTCGCTCCAGTAGTCGATCGCGACGTCCCACTGGTACTCGAGCGCCTCGAGGTGCTCGCTCGGCCAGGGGGCCGTGATCCAGTTGGGCGTCTCGTCGTTCGGGCTGCCGCCGGGCAGCCCGGAGAAGCAAGTGATCGCGTCGACGCCGAGTTGGCCGGCGAGCTCGATCGCGTCGCGGAGCTGCTGGTCGTCCTCGGCGGCGCGCTCGTCGTCCGGGTGGAGCGGGTTGTTGTGCGTCGCGAGCGCGCTGATCTCCATGTCGTATTTCTCGACCGCCTCGAGCACTTCGACCCGGGCGTCCTCGTCGTCGAGGTGGGTGTCCGTGCTGAGGTGGCCGTCGCCGGTGAAGCCGCCACATCCCAGTTCGACGGCTTCGACGCCGATTCCCGCGAGGTACTCGAGCGCCTCATCGAGGGGCTGATCGTCGAGCGGGGCCGTGAGTACGCCGACTTTCATATCCGTTTCAACCGTGCGTCGGCCTGTCACATAAGTGTATATATCGGGGCGATCTCCGGCCGACAGATCGAGCGGCTCCTCGAGCGCGAACCCGGCCCGATATCGAGTCACACGCGAACACCTCCCAAAGAATATTAACGATAGGTTTCGTAGGCAACGGGTATGAGTTCGATCGAGTTCGAGGACGTCACGAAGGTGTACGACGGCGATATCCTCGCCGTCGAAGACTTCAACCTGACGATCGAAAGCGGCGAGTTCCTCACGCTCGTCGGCCCGAGCGGCTCCGGGAAGTCGACGCTGCTCCGGATGGTCGCCGGCCTCGAGGACATCACTGACGGAACGATCTCGATCGGCGGCGAGCGGGTCAACCTCCTGCCCCCGCGCCACCGCGACATCGCGATGGTCTTCCAGAGCTACGCGCTGTACCCCCATCTGAGCGTTCGCGAGAACATGGCGTTCGGCCTCAAGCGTTCGACCAGCCTCCCCGAGGAGGAGATCTACGAGCGCGTCGAGGACGCGGCCGAGCTGATGGGCATTCCGGAACTGCTCGACGACCGGCCCAAACAGCTCTCGGGCGGCCAGCAACAGCGCGTCGCGACCGGCCGCGCCATCGTTCGCGAGCCCGCCGTCTTCCTCTTCGACGAGCCGCTCTCGAACCTCGACGCGAAACTCCGCAAGCACATGCGGACCGAGCTCCAGCGGATCCAGCAGGAACTCGACACGACGACGATCTACGTCACCCACGACCAGGAGGAGGCGATGACGATGTCCGACCGGATCGCAATACTCAACCACGGCGAACTCCAGCAGGTCGGCACGCCACGGGAAGTCTACAACGATCCGCGGAACCTGTTCGTCGCGCAGTTCATCGGCAGCCCGTCGATGAACATCTTCAACGTCCGGTACGAACCCGCCGAGAACGGCGGCCGACTCACCGGCGACGTCGACATTCCGCTCGACCCCGAACACGCAGAACAAATCGAGACCGCCGGAAGCACGGACCTGAAGCTCGGCGTCCGCCCCGAACACATCACCGTGAGCCGGACCGGCGACGCGGGCGACATCGCCGCGTCCGTCGACATCATCGAGCCGCTCGGCGCTCGCGACCTGCTGTACTTCGAACTCGAGGGCGAGGGCGACGACACGCTCGTCTCGGGCGACGCCGCCGCCCTCGAGGATACCGACGAGACGGCGCCCGAGGAGGAAGTCGCGGAGCGCAAGGCGTTCATCGATCCCGAGTCGATTCCGCAGGACGCCGACGAGGTGTTCCTGAATCTGGATCTCGAGCAGGCGCACCTGTTCGACACTGAGACGGGGCTCAACATCGCCCACCTCGTCGAGCGAGAACAGGAAGCGGCGCCGACGCCGTGAATCCGACCGAGTCGTCGGTCGTAGCGCTTCTGAGCGCCATCTTTTTTACCGCCCGAAAACAGGTGAGGGTATGAGCCGTCGCGCGAACGCTACCGCTCGCGGGAACGAGTGGACGGCGATCAGGCCGTGGCGAAAACTCGTCCGGGCGAACGACATCGGAGAGATGATCGACGTGGTCGGCCGGTACGGCTGGCTGCCGGCGTTGGTCGGACTCGCGCTCCACGCGCTCGCCCGCGGCGCGTTCGAGTACCTGAGCGAGCCGTACATCGTCGTCGAGGGCTACGTCTTCCCCGGCTGGCCGATCGCGCTCGGCGTCAACCTCGTGTTCGGGGCGGCCGTCGTCGCGTTCTCGTGGTTCCTCTACTTCGGCCTGGTCGGCGCTATCGCCGGTTACTTCTCTGACAAACACGACCTGGCGGTCGAGACGTTCAAGTTCGGCGGCTACCTGAGCGTCCTGTTCGCGCCGGTCTTCCTGCTCGGCGCCGCGGTGATCGTGACGATCACCGTTCCCGAGGGCGCGACCGCAGCGATGGGCGCCCAAACCGGCGAGGAGGCCGTCGAGTTCGCCCTCTCGGCCCACTCGTTCGTCTACGACATGCCGCAGATGCACGCCGTCCGCGTCCTCAAGGCGCTCACTTGGATCGTGACCGGTTTCCTGCTGCTGCCGGTCGTCCAGCAACTGTACGAGATCGGCGAGAAGCAGAGCGTCCTGAGCGTGCTGCCGGTGACGCTGCTCGGCGTCGCCACCGCGTTTCTCTTCTAAGCGTCAGGGGTACCGGGGGAACCGGGTGCCCCGGAGGCACCCGGCAGGTCCTCCGGATCGAACGGCGGCGCGGTGTTTCGCACGACGCCGTCGATCCTGAGCAGCGAGTTCGCGAACTCGACGCTGCGGGCGAGGCTGCTCGTCCGGACCAGTTGCGCGTCGAGCGCGCCCCCGGCCGCGACGACGTCGTCGACGAGGTCGCCGTTCGCGTCGATGCCCGCCCGCGCGTGCCCCGCGTCGTGGCGCGCACGCAGCTCGGTTACGGCGTCGATCGGATCCCGGGCCGCGTTCCGCGCGAGCGTGCGCGGGATCGACTCGAGCACGTCGGCGAACGCGTCGACCGCGAGTTGCTCGCGGCCGTCGAACTTCGGCGCCAGATCCCGGACGGCCCGGGCCGCCTCGAGTTCGGCCGCGCCGCCGCCGGGAAGCGCGACCGGCCGTTTGACCGCGGCGCGAACCGCGTTGAGGCCGACCTTGATCCGCCGTCGCGCCTCGTCGGCGGCGCTCTCGGTGCCGCCGCGGACGACGAGCCCGACGCTCCGCGGATCGGCGCCGTCGGGCGCTGTGACCTCGAGCCAGGTCGTGTCGCCTTGCGCCTCGCGGAGCCGGACGGCGCCGCGACCGCACTCCGCGACGGACGCGGGTGCGGTCGGCGTGACGGGGCCGCGGATCGTCGCGCCCGTAACTCGCGAGAGGACCTCGACGTCGGAGTCCTTGACGTTGCGGAAGCACGCGATATCGCGGTGGGCTAGTTCGGTGCCGACGTCGTGGGTGACGTCGCCGGCGACGAACACCGCCGCGGGGTCGGCCCGAGCGATCGCCGCGGCGATGCGGGCGGCCTCGTTCTCGAGTCCGGCGATTTCGCCCGCGGAGTCGCCGTCGATCGTGACCGAGGACGCGCGGATCTCCCGGGGCTCGAGCGAGCCGTCGACGACGAGGACGCCGCCGTCGACCGGAAGCGTCCCCTCGACCATCGGCTCGGAGGGCGCCAGCGTCCCGCGTATCAGTTCGGAATCCGCGGCGTCGCCGCCCGGAATCGCCTCGATCGACACGTAGCCCAGATGGACGGTTCCCCGCCGGGGCTCCCACGCGCGGAGGACGGCGTCCACGACGTCGTCGCCGAGCCGCTCGAGCGGCCACGAGCCCGCGCGGCCGTTCGTCATCCCGCAGGTGGCGATCCGCTCGAGTCGCGATTCGTCGAACGCTGCGCGGGTCGTCGGCTGGCCGGTGTTCGCAACGGGAATCCCGACGTCGTCCCAGACCTCGAGCGTCCGCTGGGCGCCGATCGAGAACCCCTCGACGACGGCGACCGGGGGAACGCCGTCCTCGATCAGGTCGATCCCCGTCGCGAGCAGGTCGCTGGCCAGCAGGGTCGTCGTGGTCGTTCCGTCGCCGATCTCGTCCTCGTGGGTCTCCGCGAGGCCGATGAACTGGTTCGCGATCGGGTGGTCGGTCTCGCCCTCGAACTCCTCTAAGATCGCCACGCCGTCGTTGGTGACGAACCCGCGCAGCCGGTCGTCCTGCATGCGCCGGACGATCATCTTGTCGACGCCCAGCGGCCCGAGCGTACTCCGCACCAGCTCGCCCATCTCGAGGGCGGCGCGGCGAATCCCCAGTCTCGTTTCCTCGGGCGACAGCCGCTCCCAGCTGCCGATCGTCGCGCTAGACTCCGCCATATCCATCGGCCTGTGTATCGTTCTCGTATTGCATAAATTCTTTCGTGGTGAGTCTCGGGTTCGTCCTCGAGTCCGTCACCGGCCGCCGACTACTGGACGAACAGCCGATCCGCGACGATCGCAAAGCCGATGAGCAAGGCCAGCAGGTACGCCACTTCGAACACTAACCCCCACCCTTGCTCGAGGATGTACTGGACGCCGGCGTACGCGAGGACCAAAAACGCGAGCGAGAGCACGCCGGCCATCCCGACGGTTCGCGACGAGAGACGCTGTACTGCCATCGTAGTTCGACACGTCCGCACGGACCGTAATAAAATATGGTGATCGATCACGATATGTTGGCTAGATAATGGGTATAGAAAGGCGGTCTACGTTCGAAAGTATCGCGCGTTAGCTAGGTGGCCAGTCGTTCTGTCCGCCGATACCGACGTCTCGAAGCCCGATCCCGACGGCAACCCAATGATAGATCAGGCAGTAGTTTAATTCTGGATACCACTTTGAAAAGATATTTATACGATACCATGTACCTTCTCAGTAGACCTATGTCACAGAGGGACATGTCTGGTGGGAACACCCATGACACAGCGGAGCCATCAGCATCGACCGACGAGCCGGACGCCGAGGAGTACTCGCGGCGCGGCTTCATGGAAACCGCGGGTGCGATGGGTGCCGCCGGTGCGACCGCCGGTCTGGCCGGCTGTGTCGGCGGCGACGACACCGAAGGGACCGGCGAAGGCGACTTCCTCTGGTGGACGATGCGGGGGTACATTCAGTCGGAGGAACAGGCGCTTCGGGACACCGCCGCGGAGTTCGAGAACTGGTCCGACGAGGAGGTCAACCTGACGACCGAGGTCATCACGTGGGACCAGGTGTTCGAATCCTGGGCGTCGGCGATCCAGGGCCAGAACACGCCGAACGTCAGCGAGATGGCCAACGAGCACGCCGTCGACTACGGCTCGCGCGGCGTCGTGCGGCCGAACACGGAGCTGTTCAACGAGTACGACGACTGGTACGACACGCCGTCGTACTGGGGCAACTACGACGGCGAGGTCTGGGGCTTCCCGTGGTTCGTCGAGGTCCGGAACTTCTACGCGAACACGGACATCCTCGAGGACGCCGGCCACGACAGCATCCCCGAGACGTGGGAGGAGCTGGTCGATACGGCCACGGACGTCGAGAGCGAAACCGACAAGACCGGGTTCGTCTCCGCCGGATCGCAGTCCACGGGGACGGGACAGGTTCTCTACGGCGCGGCCGTCCAGGCCGGCGGCGAGTTCTACGGCTACGAAGACGACCAGTGGACCGTCGAGTTGGACTCCCCGACGTCGCTGTTCGCCCACCTCTGGATGGCCAGCATGCAGGAGGAGTGGGAGATCGGTCCCGGCGGCTGGGCCGGCATGGACGGCACCGACGCCGAACAACTCTACCGGGAGGGCGAGGCCGCCTTCATGATCAACTCGGGCGACGCGGCCAACAACATGATCGACGAGGGCGACGCGGTCGCCGACTCGACGAGCCTGGAGCTGATTCCGGAGGGGCCGATGGGAACCAACACCGCCTTCATGGGCGGAAGTTGCCTCTCTGCGTTCGAATCGGACTTCACCCAGCACAACGTCGAGGACGGCCTCTCGATGTCGTTTATCGAGTACATGACCAGCCCCGACACCATGGAGGGGTACTACCCGGACGCGACGCCGAACTTCCTCCCCGTTCGGGAGGCCCAGGAGGAGCTCCCCCCGTTCACCGAGAACCCGACGGACATCCCCGACGAGTGGATCCAGAACCGGCTGGACCAGGCCTCGGACAGCGCCCGCTACGGGATTACCGGACCCCAGCGGAACGCGCCGTTCCTCGGCGACCTCGAGGGGACGACCGACGCCTACTCGGTCGCCATCTCCGGGATCCTCGGCGCGAACCACGATCCGAAGGAGGCGCTCGTCGACCTCGCGAACGACGTCCGATCGACGATCAGCGAGTCCGACGCCGTGGACTACGAACTCGAGCAGAGCGACGAGCAACCCTCGCTCGACGACGCGCCCGACGAATTGCAGGACTGGATCGACGGCAGCGACGGCACGCCACAGATCTGGGACCCCTACGAGTAACGTGACCGTGACGCTACACTAGGTTTATAGATTAACTTGATGGGTACTAACACATGTCAACGCGATTAGGCACGCTCCGCGAGTTCGAACTCCCACGGGAGTACTACCACTGGCTCTCGAAGGAGAGCGTCTGGGGCTGGCTGTTCCTCCTGCCGTCGCTGTTCGCGCTCGGGCTGGTCAGCGTCTATCCCCTCTTCCGGGGAATCTACCTCAGCTTCTTCGAGTACGACGGCATCGGCGACCCCGAGTGGGTCGGCCTCGAGCACTACGCCCGGATCGTCGGCTGGACGGAGTTCTGGGTCGTGATGCGGAACACGCTGGTGTGGGCGTTCGCAGCGGTCGTGATCATGGCCCTGATCGGGCTCGGGTTCGCAACCCTGCTCAATCGGGAGTTTTACGGCCGATCGATCGCGACGACGCTGCTTCTGCTCCCGTGGGCGATCCCGTTCATCTCGATCGCCTTCAACTGGCGGCTGATGTACGACTACGAGCTCGGCGCGATCAACGGGCTCTTCCGCACGGTCGGGCTCACCGACGGCATCCAGTGGCTCGCGAGCTCGCGCTACGCGCTGTTCTCGATCATGCTCGCCTGGGTCTGGCGGAACTTCCCCTTCTTCATGCTGACCTTCCTGGCCGGCATGAAGGGCATTCCGGGCGACCTGTACGAGGCGGCTCGCGTCGACGGCTCGACGCGGCTGGACACGTTCCGGCACATCACGCTGCCGTTCCTGCAGCCGGTTGCGGTCGTGATGACGCTGCTGATGAGCCTCTGGACGCTGAACCACTTCACGCTGATCTACGTCATGACCGGCGGCGGGCCGGGCAACTCCTCGATGGTGTTGCCGGTGTACATCTACCGGCAGGCGTTCCACCTCCAGAACATGGGGCTGGCGAGCGCCATCGCGGTCGTCATGCTGCTGGTCATGCTGACCTACGGGCTCATCTACCTGCGACTGTACCGCGAAGACATCGGAGGGAAATAACATGGCAACGGATACGCAACCCGACCCCGGCTCGGTTCCGGAGGGCGAATCGAACGCCGGCTTCCTGAACCTGAGCCCCGAGCGCACCGCGCAGGCGAAACGGATCGGCTTCCACGCGCTGCTGTGGTCGCTGATCGCGATCGTCCTGTTCCCGGTGTTCTGGATGTTCATCGTGTCGGTCAACCAGACCTCCTTCGAGGCGTTCGTCGGGGATCCCCTCGGCTGGGCGGCGAACGCGAACCTCGAGGGCTACCGCGACGTCTGGTTCGGCTCGGACTTCCGCTACTGGTTCCGCAACAGCCTCCTCGTCAGTATCGGCGCGACGATCCTGAGCATCGCGGTCTGTACGCTGGGCGCCTACAGCATCGGCCGCCTCCGCTACCGCGGCCGGAAGGCGGTGGCGACGTTCCTGCTGATCACGCAGATGTTCCCGGCGATCCTGATCGCGATCCCGCTGTTCCTGGTTTTCCGGGACATCGGGCTGTTCAACACGCTGACCGGGCTCGTCATCGCGTACGTCGCGTTCACGCTGCCGTTCGCGATCTGGATGCTGCGCGGGTTCTACGAGAACCTCCCCGAGTCGCTCGAGGAGGCGGCGATGATCGACGGGAGTACGCGGTTCGGCGCGGTCGTGCGGGTGATCCTGCCGCTGTCGGCGCCGGCGATCGCGACGACGGCGATCTTCACGTGGGTTCAGGCGTGGAACGAGTTCGTCTTCGCGCTAATCTTGATCAACGACTCGCAGACCCAGACGCTGCCGCCGGGGATGTCCCAGTGGGTCGGCCAGTACGCGCTCCAGTGGGACATGCTGATGGCCGGCGCGCTCGGCGCGACGCTGCCGATGCTGATCGTCTTCTTCCTACTCCAGAGCTACATCGTCAAGGGGCTGGCAGAAGGCGCCGTCAAGTCGTGATCGGCGAGTCGGACGAGCCGACGCCGATCGCGGCGGTTTGATTTTCGGTCTCGAGTCGTGCATTCGAGGTTACCTGCAGGTCGATTACGTCTCGAGCCTTAATCGGCGCCTCGAGCGAGCCTCAAACACACAATAGATTCTCATAGTCGAAACATCGTTCAATAATCGATAACGCGTTCTGTCTCGACTTCCGTTGGAACGACGAACAGATCGACAGCGAGATTAGATATAGAGCCTTGTTGCCGTCTCTCGAGCCAAGCATCCGTCGTGAACGGAGATTCAATGATATTTCGTGTATGTTCATAACTACCATCGATTATAGAAAGCTGTTCTCTGTTATGGCCTGATAACGAACTATGATCTCGAGATCATTCGGTGGTCGAGAAACAGCGGTCGAACACCCACCCATTCGTCGCTTCCGGCAGTAGTCGCGTTCGGGCAGTACGTTTATTTGATCGTGAGAGAATGCGAGGAATATGGA
This sequence comes from Halopiger xanaduensis SH-6, assembly GCF_000217715.1. Classification (GTDB taxonomy): domain Archaea; phylum Halobacteriota; class Halobacteria; order Halobacteriales; family Natrialbaceae; genus Halopiger; species Halopiger xanaduensis. Next base: position 3,116,051 of record NC_015666.1, on the reverse strand, counting down.
TCGCGCACTCGTCGTCGTCGAATCGTCGGAGTTCGCCAAACGCCTCATTCGGGAAGCCGGTGAGTTGGCCGCCGGCGTCGACGCCGAACTCAAACTCCTCGCGACGATGGACAAGGACGAATACGAACAGGACGTCGAAACCATGTCGACGATCGCGAACGTCGAGGGAACGTCGTACTCGCCCGACGACGTCAGAGAGAGCGGGCGCCAGTTCGCCGCCGACCTTGCGAAGTCGCAACTCGAGGACCTCGACGTCGACTACGAACCGCTCTGTATCGTCATCGACGACGGGCCGGAAGCCCAGGAGATCGTCGCCACGGCGGAGAAACACGACTGCGATCACATCTTCATCGCGGGTCGCAAGCGGTCGCCGACCGGAAAGGCGCTGTTCGGCGACCGGACGCAGGGCGTCATTCTCAACTTCGACGGGATCGTCTCCGTCGCGACGAACTGATCCGCCGGACGCACTTCCCGCCGGAAACGAATACGGGTCGATCTTACTCGTACCCAGGACTTTATGCCAGTGGATAACACTCACTCGGTACGATGTCACAGCAAGTACACGCAGTACGGTCCGAGAACGCGATCGACCCCGACGATATCACGATCGCGTACATCGGCGGCGGGAGTCGACAGTGGGCGCCGAACCTCATCCGCGACCTCGCGCAGTCGGACCTGCACGGACAGGTCCGACTGTACGACGAGTACTACGAGAGCGCCCAGCTGAACGCCGAGTTCGGCAACTGGGTCCACGACGAGGCCGACGTCGAGCCCTCGGCCGACTGGTCCTACGAGGCCGTCGAAGACCTCGAGACGGCGCTTTCCGGCGCCGACATCGTCATCCTCTCGACCCAGTACGATCCGGCGGAGACGTTCGTCCACGACCTGGACATTCCCAAGGAGTACGGTATCTACGGCGCCGTCGCGGCGACGATCGGCCCCGGCGGAATCTTCCGCGCGATGCGAACTGTCCCGCTGTACCGAAAGTTCGCCGCTGCGATCCGCGAGCACTGCCCCGACGCGTGGGTCTTCAACTACACGAATCCGGTCCACTTCGTGACGCGAGCGCTCTACGACGAGTATCCGGACATCAACGCGCTCGGCCTCTGTCACGAGGTACTCGGAACCCGCCACCGCCTCGCCCGCTACGCCCGCGAAGAACTCGATATGGACGCCGAGCGGGAGGATATCTCGGTCAACGTCAAGGGGATCAACCACTTCACCTGGATCGACGAGGCCCGCTGTAAGGGCGTCGACCTCTGGCCGGTTCTCGAGGATCTGGTCGAAAGCGACCACGCCCACCAGGAGTTTAGCTGGGAGGACCTCGAGGACGAGAGCGTCTTCGTCGACAACTGGCAGGTGACCTGGGAGCTGTTCCGCCGGTTCGACGTGCTTCCGGCGGCGGGCGACCGCCACCTCGTCGAGTACGCGACGTCGTTCATTCAGAACGGCCAGGAGGGACTCAACCGCTGGGGCGTCAAGCGCACCGGCAGCGACTACCGCTCGAAACACTGGACGCCCGCCGAGTCCGATCAGACGACCGACGTCGAGGCCTGGCTCGACGGCGAGAAGGAATTCGAGCTGACCGAATCCCACGAGGTCTTCGTCGACATCCTCCGTGCGCTGGTCGGGCGGGATACCTACGTCACGAACATCAACCTCCCCAACGTCGGCCAGGTGTCGGACCTGCAGGACGGCGCCGTCGTCGAGACGAACGCCGTCGTCCGCAACAACGAGGTCAAGCCGACGGCCGCCGGCGGCTTCCCGCGCCCGGTTCGCAGCCTCATTCGTGGCCACGTCGACACCATCGAAACCGTCATCGAAGCCTCCCGAGACGGCGACGTCGACGCCGCCTTCCAGGGCTTCCTCATCGACCAGCAGATCCGAACCCTTCAGACCGAAGAAGCCCGCGAACTGTTCGCCGAACTGGTCGCCGCAGAAGAGGAGTATCTGCAGGACTGGGCCCTCGAGGATTCGGACGTCCTCGCGGAAGCGGACGCGTACCCGGCGAACTAATCCAGCGCTGATTTTCGACGCCTCGAGTTCGACGTTCGGCGCCCGTTGGCTGAACCCCTAACCGCTTGCTCGAGACGACCGGTAGTTACGAAAAGCGGCGAAACGAGGACTCAAATCGAACGAGAAACGTGCCCCGTCGGCTCAGACCGGCTCTTCTTCGTCGACCGACTTCGCGTGACGGGCCCGGATCCGCGGATTGCTGATCCGGTCGAGCGACTGCGAGACGAGGATCAGACCCATCGACAGGGCGATGATGAACACCGCCGGGACGGCGATGTAGTGGATCTGACCGACCGAGTACAGCGCGTTATTGCTCTGTGCCGCGTCGAGGACGACGCCCCAATTCCGGGTGCTGCGCGGCAGGAAGCCCAGGAAGTAGAGCCCGACCGAGGAGAAGATGATGTTGCGGGCGTTGTTGGCGAGGTTGATGAGGATGTACGGCCAGATGTTCGGCAGGATGTCCTTCAGGATGATCGAGAACGTGTTGACCCCCATCGCGCGGGACGCCTCGACGTACTCCTGACTTCTGACCTTGAGCACCTCGGAGCGAATCGAGCGTCCGAGACCTCCCCAGGCTGCGACGGAGAGGACGAGCCCGACCATCGCCGGGTGGCGCGGTTCGACGATCGCGGCGATGACGATGATCAGCGGGAGGCCGGGGACGGAAACGATGATGTCACAGAGCGTCATCAGCAGGCGGTCGGTGTTGCCGCCGCGGAACCCGGCGGTCGCGCCGATACTGACCCCGAGGGTCACCGTCGCGAACGCGCCGACCGTGATCATGATCAACACGGGCGAAGTCCCGTGGACCATCAGCGAGAGCAGGTCTTGCCCGCCGTTGGTCGTTCCAAGCGGGTGCGCGGGATTGAAGTCGAGGGGCGACACCCACCGGTCGAACGTCGCCGTCGGACTCGGAACGAACCGTTCGCCGAAGAGCGCGATCAAGACGAATCCGGCGAGGATCGCCGTGCCGAGGAGTCCGCGCCAGTCGCTCAGCACGATCTTCGCGGGCGCGTAGAAGGACCGATCGAACTTTCGGTAGAGGACGTCCTTTCGGTCGACGTCGATGACGTCCTCCTCGCCGAAGAAGCCGTGGGTCGTCGTGCCGCCGTCGGCACGCTTTTCGCTGCTGTTCGTCAGGCGCTTGATGTACCGCTTGATCTGGGTCCGGATCGGAACGCCGGCCGCGCTCCCGTAGACCTCCATGTCGTCGCCGCCCGTCTTCGCGCGCGGGTCGAGTCGACTGTACGTGAGGTCCGCGATGAACATCATGATGACGACGGTGATACAGATCACCATGAAGCCGCCGACCATCAGCGGGTAGTCGCGGTTCTGGACCCCCTCGTACATGTACCAGCCCATCCCGCGGTACTGGAAGATGTCCTCGAGGATGATCGAGCCGCCGATCATGAACCCGAGGAGCAAGAGCAGTCCGGTGTACAGCGGCAGGATTGCGTTGCGCATGACGTAGCGAAGGGCGATCCGGGTCGGCGGGAGCCCGCGAAGGCGGGCGACCCGTATGTGGTCTGCGCCGAGGACGCTGATCGAGTTTCCGCGCATACTGAGCGACGCCGCCGCGCCCGTCACGATCAGCGAGAGGATCGGGAGGGCGGCGTGGTGTAACGCGCCGAAGACGAACTCGCCGTTCAGCCCGATCTCGGCAGCGCCGGGGTACCGGGAGTTGGTCGGGAACCAGCCGAGCTGGTACGCGAAGACGAACGACATCAGGAGTGCGACCACGTAGTAGGGAGTCGAACTCTCGACGACGGCGACGACCGTCATCGCCGTGTCGAACTTCGAGCCCTCGTAGTAGGCCATGATCGCACCCAGGCAGATGCTCGTCGTGAACGTGACGACCATCGCGATGGACATGTAGAAGATCGTCCACGGTACCGCCTCGGCGAGGATCTGGTTGACGGACTCCTGCTGCGACATCGAGTACCCTAGATCGCCCTGCAGCATCGACGACATGTAATCGAGGTACTGCTCGTACATCGGCGCGTCGGGATTGATGTTGATGTAAATCTCGACGAGCCGCCGCGCCGCAGCCGGGTTGTTCGGATTCTCGGACAACATCTGGGCGACCATGGCCTCGAACGGGTTGCCCGGCATCAACCGCACCAGCGCGAACGTCAGGTGGAACACGACCACGACGGTCAGCACGCTCTGCCCCACTCGCTTAATGAGCCAATTAGTCATCGTTTATTGATACTGATGTACTGCCTCCCAACCCTAATAAAATTACTGTTTCAATAAAAACGGACTGCCGCGAAAAGAGGCGTATTACTCGAGATTGACCGGCGATTATCTAGCAATCGGTTACTTTTCCAGTAAAATGGACGGTATCCTCTCGGAATCGTCGGCGGAACCCGGTAGAACGATAGTTAGAGTTCGAACGCCGATTTCGGTGGGGCGTCGTCAACAACTCGGTCGAGGGTTGCGCGATCGGCGACCCGCGTCGGCGCATCGTCCGTCCGCCGATTGAGGATACGGGGGAGAGTTACCGAACTAATAATTAGATCTTGTTCTGAATAAGAGAATCATATTCTTCATTGCATCGCATAGCGGGAGTTATTTCACACGATATGTGGGTCAGTAGCATCGTGATCGAGACGGAGTAGCTCGTCCTCGCAGGTAATATTACACGCGTACCCATGTAATGTAGTAGGGTAAAACGCGACGTCAACTGGCACGGCCGTGCGTTGAGCACGCTCTCTGGTAGACGGAACGTAGTTCTTTAGTAGAGAATCCTATCCAGTATGCACGGATACAGGTGAAGCAACGAGACGAGTCGTTGTACGAGCGGCGAACGATGCCCGTCGCCAACCCGTTGGCCGCTTGTCGGGCGCTCGCCGCTACTGCCGCCGCGAAACCACTGTCAGAAATACTAAGACGATCGCTCACAACGGGTCAGGTGTGACACCCGAGCTGTCTACCGCTGCGTATCAGGACGAATCGGAATCCGTCGAAAACCGGGTCGAAGACCTCCTCGAGCGGATGACCGTAGAGGAGAAGGCCGCCCAGTTGGGTTCGGTCAACGCCGATCGACTCCTCGACGAGGACGGCGAGATCGACTGGGACGCCGTCGACGAGTGGCTCGCACACGGGATCGGTCACTTCACGCGACTCGGCGGCGAGGGGAGCCTCGCGCCGAGCGAGGCCGCACGCGTGACGAACGAACTCCAGACCTACCTCCGAGAGGAGACGCGCCTCGGAATTCCCGCGATTCCCCACGAGGAGTGTCTCAGCGGCTACATGGGGCCGGAGGCGACGACCTTCCCGCAGATGCTCGGGATGGCCAGCAGCTGGAATCCGGAGCTACTACAGACCGTTACCGAGACGATCCGCGGCGAACTCGAGGGGATCGGCACGGTCCACGCGCTCTCGCCGGTGCTCGACGTCGCCCGCGATCTACGCTGGGGGCGCGTCGAGGAGACCTTCGGCGAGGATCCGTACATGGTCGCCGAGATGGCGCGGGCGTACGTGTCGGGACTCCAGGGCGACGGCCGCGCGGACGGCATCTCGGCCACGCTGAAACACTTCGTCGGCCACGGTGCGACCGACGGCGGGAAGAACCGCTCCTCGCTCAACGTCGGGCCGCGGGAACTGCGGGAGACCCACCTGTTCCCCTACGAGGCAGTCATCAGCGAGGCCAACGCGGAGTCGGTGATGAACGCCTACCACGACCTCGACGGCGTCCCCTGCGCCAACTCCGAGTGGCTCCTGACCGAGGTCCTGCGCGGCGAGTTCGGCTTCGACGGCACCGTCGTCTCCGACTACTACAGCGTCCGCCACCTGGTAACCGAACACGAGACCGCGAGCACGAAACCCGAAGCCGCCGTCCAGGCTCTCGAGGCCGGGATCGACGTCGAACTCCCCTACACGGAGTACTACGGCGAACACCTCGTCGAAGCCGTCGAGGAGGGCGACCTCGCGGAAGAGACGCTGAATGAGTCGGTGCGCCGCATCCTCCGGGAGAAGTTCCGGAAGGGCGTCTTCGACGATCCCGCGGTCGACGTGGACGCGGCCGCAGACGCGTTCCACACCGACGAAGCCCGCGAGGTTACTCGGGAGGCCGCCCGGCAGTCGATGACGCTGCTCAAGAACGAGGACGACCTGCTGCCGCTTGACGTCGACGACGTCGCCGTCGTCGGTCCGAAGGCGGACAACCCGAAGGAGCTGATGGGCGACTACGCCTACGCGGCCCACTACCCCGAGGAGGAGTACGAGGCCGACGCCGTCACCCCGCTCGAGGCGCTCGAGGCCCGCGACGGACTCGACGTCACCTACGAACAGGGCTGTACGATCTCCGGCCCCTCGACCGACGGCTTCGACGCGGCGGCCGACGCCGCCGCGGACGCGGACGTCGCGCTCGCGTTCGTCGGCGCGCGCTCTGCGGTCGACTTCTCCGACGTCGAAGCCGAGAAGGAGGAAAAGCCGAGCGTCCCGACCAGCGGCGAGGGCTGCGACGTGACCCACCTCGGCCTGCCCGGCGTCCAGGAGGAACTCGTCGCGGAACTGCTCGAGACGGACACGCCGGTCGTCGTCGTCCTCGTCAGCGGCAAGCCCCACGCCATCGAGGACATCGCCGCGGAAGCGCCCGCGATCCTCTACGCATGGCTCCCGGGCGACGAAGGCGGCACGGCGATCGCCGAGACGCTGTTCGGCGAGAACAACCCCGCCGGAAAGCTCCCCGTCTCGCTGCCGAAGTCGGTCGGGCAGCTGCCGGTCTACTACAACCGGAAGGAAAACACCGCGAACAAGGACTACGTCTACACCGACAGCGAGCCGGTCTACCCGTTCGGCCACGGCGAGAGCTACACCGAGTTCGAGTACGGCGACGTCTCGCTCTCGACCGACTCGGTCACGCCGCTCGGCTCGTTCACCGCGAGCGTGACGGTCGCGAACGTCGGCGACCGCGCCGGCGACGAGATCGTCCAGTGCTACGGTCGGGCGACGAACGCGAGCCAGGCCCGGCCCGTGCAGGAACTGCTGGGCTTCGAGCGCGTCTCGCTCGAGCCCGGCGAGTCCAAGCGCGTCGCGTTCGACCTGTCGGCCACCCAGCTCGCGTTCCACGATCTCAGTATGAACCTCGCCGTCGAGGAAGGCCCATACGAGATTCGCATCGGCCGCTCGGCCGACGGTATCGTCGGAACGGCCGACCTCGAGGTAACGGACACGAAGCAGGTCCCGAAGACCGCGCGGACGTACTTCACGGAGACGTCGGTCGACGCGGAGTAACGACAGCTCTCGAGCCGTCTTTTTCGCGTCTATCGCCGATCAGCGAGCGGTTTCTGATACACGGCCGTTCTCGAGCGTGGCACGCTCGAACTCCCGGTCGATCCGCCGGCTGTCGATCGAACGACGCCAACGTCGGTCGTCGAGGTCGTTCGTTCGATACCGACAACGATAGTGTATTATAATTTTAATAACTAAATTCTAGAAAAAGTTAATAACTATTGCCATTGGCCATTGGTGTGTCGTGGCAACCCTCGGTGATCGGTACCGAGGGTCAAACACGACGCGGCGAATCGGACGAACGAGACGCCATCCGATCACCAATAGAACGATGACGAACGACAATACGCGCGAGACGAACGTATCGACCGACGAACTGACCGAGAGCGACGCGATCGAGAACTGGACCAGCGACGACGAACCGACCGAAACCGATGCGGTCGCCGCGGACGACAGGCGTCCGCGGGAGTTCGACCGCCGCGATTACATGAAGGCAGTTTCGGCCACCGCAGCGGCCGGCCTCGGCATCGGAGCCGTAGCGAACCCGGTCGCGGCCGCCCGAGACGTCACCTCGAACGAGACCGGCACCCACGAGGGGTACTACTACTCGTTCTGGACCGACTCGGAGGGGACGGTCACCATGACGCTCGAGTCCGGCGGCGACTACAGCGTCGAGTGGAACGACACGGGGAACTTCGTCTGCGGCAAGGGCTGGGAAACCGGCGCGCGAAGACAGGTGGACTACTCGGCCTCGTTCAACGGGGGCAGCAACGGGTACCTGTGTCTCTACGGGTGGACGACGGATCCGCTCGTCGAGTACTACATCATCGAGAACCACGGCAGCTATCGACCCGAACACGACTACAAGGGTACCGTCACCAGCGACGGCGGCACCTACGATATCTACGAGTCGCTGCGGGAAAACGCCCCCTCCATCGAAGGGGAGGCGACCTTCCCGCAGTACTGGAGCGTCCGGCAGTCCACCCGCAGCAGCGGCACCATCACCGCCGGCAACCACTTCGACGCGTGGGAGAGCAACGGCATGGACATGGGGTCTCACGACTACCAGATCCTAGCTACCGAAGGCTACGAGAGCAGCGGGAGCTCGAGCGTCACGGTCGGCGAGTCCGGCGGCGGTGGCGGCGGCGGTGGCGGCGGCGGAGGCGACGGATCGGACAGCGACGACGGTAGCGGCGGATCGTCCGGCTCGCTTGCTGACGGCACCTACAGCATCCAGAACGTCGACAGCGGCAAGGGACTCGACGTCGCGGACGAGTCGACCGACGACGGCGCGAACGTCCAGCAGTACGAGTACTGGGGTGGCGAGAACCAGCAGTGGAACGTCGAGGACACCGGCGGCGGCGAGTACCGCATCGAGAACGTCAACAGCGGCAAGGTCCTCGACGTCGAGAGTTCCTCGACCGACGACGGCGCGAACGTCCAGCAATACTCGGACGGCGGCGGCGACAACCAGCGGTTCTACCTCAGCGACCAGGGCGACGGCGAGTACCGCATCGAACCAGTCCACAGCGGAAAAGCCCTCGACGTTTCGGACGCCTCGACCGAGGACGGGGCCAACGTTCAGCAGTACACCTGGAACGGGGAAGCCCACCAGCGGTGGACGTTCGACTCGGTCTGAACTCGACCGCGCGGCACGAGAAACGGTGAGCCCGGCCGCCTGTCGCACCTGCACCCGCACCCGCTCGAGGTGAAGCAAGCGGAGCCGCCGCTCCGTCTTCAGAAGCCGTACAGTTCTTTCGGTCGGTCGTACGCGAGCCGCTCGACGAGGTCGTGCGCGACATCCGTCGGCACCTGCCCCCGGTCGACCTGATTGCCGACGACGTTCGCCAACGAGCGGCGGAACATCTCGAAGCGCGAGCCGTACGACAGGAGCTTTCGCGAGTCGCTGACCATGCCGGCGTGCTGGGAGAGCAGTTCGACGGTTCCGACGTACTCGAGTTGCCCTTCGATGCCGAACGGGCTGTCGTTGAACCACCAGGCCGGGCCGACCGTCACGTTCGGGAAGACCCGGGCGATCGTCGCGATCGTCGGGTAGTGGGTCGGGTCGATCGTGTAGCAGACGATGTTCATCTCGTCGTCGAACCGGTTGAGGAAGTGCTCGAGCGGTTTCGCGAGATCGACGTCCTGCGTCGAGATATCGCCGCCGGCGGCGGGGCCGAGCCGCTCGAACAGCGAGTCGCGGTAGTTGCGGACGGGGCCGATATGCAGTTGCGTGACCCATCCCTTCGCGGCGTTCAGTTCGCCGATGTACTCGGTGAGATACGCCTGGAAATCCTCGACCTCGCGCTCTGAGAGCGAGCCACCTGCGATCCCCCGCTGATAGATCTCGCGTGCGCGTTCGTCGCTGACCGGCCGCGAGACGGGCTGTTCGATCCCGAGGTCGCAGGCCCGACAGCCCCGCTCGGCGAAGTAGTCGTGGGACGCCTCGAGCGCCGCGAGGAAGCCGTCGAAGTCGTCGGTGCCGAGCTCGGTCGCGGCCTCGAGTTCGGCGACGAAGTCGGTCCATTCCGGACGCTCGATCTTGACGGCCCGATCCGCGCGCCACGTCGGGACGATGTCGACGCCCTCGACCTCCTCGACCGCGCGCTCGTGGTACTCGAGATCGTCCGTCGGGTCGTCCGTGCTGCCGACGACCTCGACGTTCATCTCGGCGAGCAGTTCCTGCGGGCGCATATCGTCGGCGGCGAGTTGGGTCTTCGTCTCTTCCCAGATTTCGTCGGCCGTCTCGGCGGAGATCGGCTTCTCGATACCGAACCGCCGTTTGAGGTCGAGGTGGACCCACTCGTAGGTCGGATTACCGGCGAACTGCGGAAACACCTCGGCGAGGGCGGTCCACTTCTCCCGGTTGTCGGCGTCCCCGGTGATCAGCTCCTCGTCGACGCCGCAGTTGCGCATCAGCGCCCAGACGTAGTGGTCCGTGGCGGCCTCGACCTCCCAGATGTCGTCCCAGCCGTCGTTCTCGACGATTTCGGCGACGTCGGCGTGCGTGTGGGGGTCGACGATCGGCAGGTCGGCGATCGCGTCGTACAGCTCTCGGGCGGCCGCGGTCTCGAGTAAGTAGTCCTCGTCGAGGAAGCTCATACGCGTCACGTCCCGTCGAATCGACTATAAAACTACGGATACGGGCGGGGGAACCGCCCACCTATTTACCGCGGGTGGACGAATCGCCCGTCCATGAACGGCACCGATCCGAGCGACCTGCAGTTCGGCTGCCAGGTTGTCACGTACGGCGACGTCACCGGCACCGTCGAACAAGCGCAACGCGCCGAGGAAGCGGGCTTCGACGTGCTGACGCTGCCCGACCACCTGTTCCATCCGACCGGCTCAGACGAGTTCCTCGTCGATCCGCCCTGGGAGGCCTTCACCGTGCTCGGCGCGATCGCCCAGCACACCGACCGCGCGACGATCATGCCCGGCGTCACCGACTCGGTGCGGCGCCACCCGACGGAACTGGCCCACAGCACCGTCACCCTCGACCGGATGACCGACGGCCGCGCGGCGCTGGGTATCGGCGCCGGCGAAGCGTTCAACTTCACGCCGATGACCGACATCGAGTGGGACGATCCCTTCTCGCAGTTCGTCGAGGCCGTCAAAGTGATCGACGGCCTCTGGAACTCGCAGGCCGACGATCCGTTCTCCTTCGACGGCGACTTCTACGGCCTCGAGGACGCCCACATGGGACTGAAGCCGGTCCAGGATCCCCGCCCGCCGATCTGGGTCGGCGGCTACGGCCCCAGCATGCGCGGCTTCGCGGGCGCGGTCGCCGACGGCTGGTTCCCGTGGATCCACTCGCCCGACCAGTACGCCGCGGACCTCGAGCGCGTGCTCTCGGCTGCGGAAGACAGGGGCCGCGATCCCGAGGAGATCGACCGCGCGGTGATGGTGCCGACGACGGTGACCGACGACGCCGACGAGGCTCGAGAGATCGCGGTCGAACGCAACCGGACGACGCTCGCGCTCCGCCCCCCGCTGCTTGCCGAGATGGGCTACGAGGAGATCGCCGAGGAGACGCCGATCATGCGGGACATGGCGTTCACCGACGAGCAGGAGGAGCAGTTGCTCTCGGCTGCCGAACGGATCCCGGCGGAAGCGGTCGACGAAGTCACGATCTCGGGCGACCCCGAGCGGGCGATCGAGCGGATCGAGGCTTTCGCAGACGCGGGCGTGGACAATCTGGTTCTCATCCCGGTTGGCGACTTCGACGAGACGCTGCGCCACTACGAGGACGAGATCGTTCCGTACTTCCGCGACCGCTGACCGAGCCGACGCGTCGGCGAGCCACTCAGCGGCGACGCTCTCGCTCTTCGAACGGATCCCGCGTCTGCTCCGCAGCGTCCACGCGATCGAGGTCGCGCATCCGGCGTTTGTACTCCCAGTAGCTGCCGACGCCGAACAGCGCGCCGACGACGACGCCCGTCACGAGTTCTCCGCGCGTCGTGAAGTACACGAGGCCGAGCGCGCCGACCAGCACGGAGAGGCGCATCCCCCACTTTGCGACCGTACGCTGCGTCTCAGTCGTTCCCATGGGACAGGGTTCGAAAACCAGCCATACAACCCTTACGCCTGTGCGCCGACCAAGGGGCTCGAGCGGCGCGGCGCTGGCGCCCACCTGTTGTGCCACCCTGCCGCATTCCACACGTTTTATGTGATTCGTTACCGCTGTTCGAGACGATGGCTACCGAGTCAACGCTTCGGACAGTCGCCGATAGCAACGAGTTCCGGATCGGCGCCGCGCTCGATCCCGACGCGCTTCGCGTCGACCCGAGCTACTGGAAGACCGCTAAAAACGAGTTCAACGCGGTGACGCCCGAGAACGCCCTGAAGATGGGGCCGCTCCGGCCGTCGCGTCACACCTACGACTTCGCGGACGCCGACGCGATCGTCAATTTCGGCGTGGAGCACGACATGTACGTGCGCGGGCACACGCTCGTGTGGCACAACCAGAAGCCCGGCTGGTTCCAGGCCTGGGACTACACCCCCGACCAACTGCGAACCTTCCTGCGCGACCACATCCACACCGTCGCCGGCCGCTACCGGGCGAAGATCGACGCCTGGGACGTCGTCAACGAGGCCGTCGCCGACGACGGCTCGCTGCGCGAGACCGTCTGGTCCGACGCGCTCGGCGAGGACTACCTCGCCGACGCCTTCCGCTGGGCCGACGAGGTCACCGACGCCGACCTCTACTACAACGACTACGGCGCCGACGAGGTAAACCAGAAGTCCGACGCCATCTACGACCTCCTCGAGGACCTGCTCGCGGACGGCGTCCCGATCGACGGCGTCGGCCTCCAACTGCACGCGCTGGGCGACCACCCGGATCCCGAGTCGATCGCCGAGAACATCGAGCGCTTCCGGGACCTCGGTCTGGACGTGCAGATCACCGAAATGGACGTGGCGTTCCACGCCGGCGAGGCGCCGGCCGACGCCGACGAGGTTCAGGCCGACTACTACCGCGAGGTCGTCGAAGCCTGCCGCGACGCGGGCTGTGACACGCTCGTCACGTGGGGCGTCCACGACGGCAGTTCCTGGCTCCGCAGCTTCAAGGACTTCGGCGAGCGCTACACCGGCGATCCGCTGCTGTTCGACGATCGGTACGACGAGAAGCCAGCCTACGATGCGGTGAAAGCGGCGCTCGCGGAGCGGTAGGTCGGGATCCGATTACGACTCTTCCTCATCGCCTCGCAGCAGGGCGTAGCCGGCGAGTCCCGAGAGACCGGCAAGCCCCGTGGCGACGCCGAGACCCGGAACGCTGTCGCCGTCGGCTCCTTCGCTCCCGTCGGCCCCGTCCTCGTCGCCACCGCTCCCGTCGTCATCACCGTCGTCACTCGAGTCGCCGCTGCTCGACCCGCCGTCGATCGCGAGTTCGACGGTCTCGCCGCCGTCGGAAACCGTCGCCGTCGTCGTCGTTTCCGCGCCGTCGTAGCGGACGGTGATCTCGTACTCGCCCTTGAACGCGCGCGTCTCGTAGACGCCGCCGTCGGTCTCGCCCGTCTCGTCGGTCCACCACTCGTCGAAGACCAGCTCCGTGTAGTAGTCGTGGGCCGGCTTGGGGTTCCAGTCCAGATCGAAGAGGACGCCGTCGGGGTCGGAACCGTCGAAGTCCGGCGCCCAGTGCACGCCGTCCCAGTGGCCCCACACGAGGAACGAGTCGGTGTCGGGGTGGCTGAACCACGTCTTCAGGAACGTCCGGAGGTACTCGCCCTGTTCCTCGGGGCTCTCCCAGTTGCCCTGGAACGTGTCGAACTCGGTCGCCCGGAAGCCCGCACCGTACCCCTCGTAGCGCTCGAGGTCGGCGAGGAGTTCGTCGGGTTCCAGCGTCTCATCGTTGGCGAAGTGACACTGGAAACCGATCCCGTCGAGGTCGACCCCGCGCTCGTTGACCAGGTAGTCGATCTGCCGCTCGTACTCGGCCTGGGTGTCGTCGTAGCCGCCCTCGAGCGCGTTGTAGTCGTTGACGGCGATGTCGACGTCGTACTCGTCGGCGACCGCCTCGGCCTTCTCGTACCAGTCGCCGAGGATCTCCGCGGTGGCCGGATCGACGTCCTCGCCCTCGACGGCCTCGATCATCGCCGTCGCGTGGAGGACCTCGTTTTTGACCTCCCACTCCGCGACGTCGTCGCCGTAGTGGGAGATGATCTCCTCGATGTGCTCGTTCGCACGCTCGACGACGTACTCCGGATCGTGATCGGGGTCGGTCGCGCCGCCGGCTTCCCACTCGATTCCCATTGCCTCGACGACGTCGGCCGGAATCGCCCAGGCGTCGACGTTGCCCCACAGGCAGACGTGGCCGCGAACGTTCATACCGCGCTCGACCGCCCAGTCGACGGCGTTGTCGGCGATCTCCTGATTATCCTCCCACTGGTTCCACTTGTGGAGGTTTTCGAGGACGACCGTGTTGAACAACTCGTCGACGGTCTCGCGGTACCGCTGCTGGTCGTCCTCGTCGAACGGCGTGCCGTCGGGCGCCTCGAGAGGGCTTCCCCACTCGGTCCCCTCCGTGAGAAACTCCGCGTGGATCATCGTCCCGAAGTCGTACGCGTGTTCCTGCATCGTCACCTCGACTTCGGCGCCGTCGAGTTCGTTTCCGTCGGCGTCGGTGACCGCCACCTCGAGGTTGGCGGTTCGGTGCTCCTGAATACGTTCCTCGGCCGCGGTCTCCCAGTCGGTATCCTGAGTCGTCTCAGCGGCCGTCCTTGCGGTTCCGGCACCAATTCCGACGGCGCCGGCGGTCCCCAGCGCCCCAAGCGACGCCAGAACCGGCCGGCGCCGGACCGTCTTGCGATCGCAGTATCGGCTGCTCTCTGTGCTATCGTCTCGCATTGTATCACTGCAGTCAAGACAGACAACTATAACGTTTTTTGTTCTAAGAACTGGCGCCTGTTTCGAGGGGAGGAATCCACGTAGTTGCGCGTCGCCGACCCGGCTCCGCTCCGTTCGCGCGTTCCTCGAGCGCCGATATAGCCGACGGACCGTGAACGTTTTTAGGGCAGTGTCACTCATGGGCACACGAATGTTCGATACGACCTACGACGACTGCTGGCTCCGGTACGAGCGCGTCGACGACTCGAAGCTCGCGCCGTACCGCGAGCGGCTCTCCCACGCGTACGTCTCCGAGGGCGCCCCGGAACTGGGCGCCGTTCGCGCCGAACTCAGGCGGGGCCTCGAAGGGATGCTCGGCCGGGAACTGCATCTCTGGCAGCACCCGCCTCGTTCGGTCGACAGCTTCCTCGTGATCGGCCACCCCGAAGAGATGCGGCCGATTCACCAAACGATCGATCCGGACGAGGTCTGGGACCTCCACGAGGACGGGTACGTCATCCGCACGGTCGAGTGGGAGGGCCACGAGTGTACCGTCGTGACGGCCCCGAGCGACCGCGGCCTGGTCTACGGCACCTTCCATCTGCTGCGGCGCGTGGCGCTGGGCGAGCCGATCGACGACCTCGACGTCGTCGAGGAGCCCGCGAACAACTCCCGGATCATCAACCACTGGGACAACCCGTTCCGCCGCTCCGTCGAGCGGGGCTACGCGGGCCAGTCGATCTTCGACTGGGAGCGCCTGCCGGACGTCCGCGAGCGGTACTACGACTATGCGCGCCTGCTGGCATCGGTCGGCATCAACGGCGTCGTCCCGAACAACGTCAACACGGGCATCCCCTCGCGACCGACCGCGAACGACGCCGTCTCCGAACGGGCCGGCTGGCAACTCCTCGAGCGCGACAATCTCGAGAAGTTGGAGGCGCTCGCATCCGTCTTCCGCCGCTACGGCATTCGGATCTACCTCTCGGTCAACTACGCCGCCCCGATCAAACTCGGCGGGCTCGAGACGGCCGACCCGCACGATTCCGAGGTCCGACAGTGGTGGCAGGACAAGGTCGACGAAATCTACGAGATCATTCCGGACTTCGGCGGCTTCCTCGTCAAGGCCGATTCCGAGGGCCAGCCCGGCCCCTACGACTACGACCGGTCACATGCGGAGGGGGCAAACGTCCTCGGCGAGGCGTTCGAGGGCCACGACGGCCGCGTCTGGTGGCGCGCGTTCGTCTACTCCGAGCACGACGACCGCGCCGTCCAGGCCTACGAGGCGTTCGAACACATCGACGGCGAGTTCCACGACAAGGTCACCGTCCAGATCAAGAACGGCCCGATCGACTTCCAGCAGCGCGAACCCGTCTCGACGCTGTTCGGCGCGATGCCCGAGACGAACCTCGGCTGCGAACTCCAGCTCACCGGCGAGTACACCGGCCAGGGCGTCCACGCCACCTCCCACATCCCGATGTGGAAGGAGGTCCTCGAGTTCGACACCTACGCCGACGGCGAGGGCACGCCGGTCAAGGACGTGCTCGCCGAGCGCGACGGTCAGGGCATCGCCGGCGTCGGCATCGTCGGCGAAGATCCCAGTTGGACCGGGAACCACCTTCTGCAGTCGAACCTCTACGGCTTCGCCCGGCTCTGCTGGGACCCCGACCTCGAGAGCGAGACGATCATCGAGGAGTGGGCGCGCCAGACCTTCGGTCGTGATGAGGAGGTCGTCGACACAGTCAGCGAGATCCTGCTCGACTCCTGGCAGGCCTGCATCGACTACCACACCGGCGGCCTCGGCCTGATGCACATGATGTACAACGGCGAGGAGGCCCTCGAGAACCACTACGATCCGGGACCCGAGGAGTGGCCCGAGTACATCGGCGCGACCGCGGACGGCATCGGCGTCGACCGCACCTCCGAGGGAAGCGGCTACGCGGCCCAGTACCGCGATCCGATCACCGAGCGCTACGACGATCCGGAGACCTGTCCCGAGGAACTCCTGCTGTTCTTCCACCACCTCCCCTGGGAGTACGAACTCGAAGACGGCCGAACCGTGATCCAGACGCTGTACGACAACTGCTACGCGGGCGTCGAGGAAGTCCGCGAACTGCGCGCGAAGTGGGAGTCGCTCGAGGGCGTCGTCGACGAGCGCCGGCACCGCCACGTCGCCGAGCGGTTCGACGAACACGTCCTGCAGGCCCGACGGTGGCGCGACCGGCTCTGCGAGTACTTCTACGAGCACTCGGGCGTGCCGGACGAGAAGGGGCGCGTTCCGCAGGCGTAACGCCGGTATCCCTCGGTTTTCGTCTCGAGTCCCTCGAGAATCGCGAGTCGGACCCGTGACGAGTGGTGTGAAACCGGGGAAAAGAGTTGCAGGCGGTTCGACGCCGTTACTCGAGTTTCGAGCGACGGATGCGCCACTGGCGCAGCACTTCGGTGCTGTACGCGATGGTGTAGACGGCGACGTGGCCGATAACGCAGATGATCAGCACGGCCATCGTGTACAGGGCCAGGAATCCGGCCCACGTGTTGGCGCCGAGAACGCTCGCTACCACTGCGAACGTAAACAGGACGCAGGCGATCGGCACGAGCGCCAGCAGGTACGGGTGCTCGAACGTCTCCATGTAAACGTCGATCATGATAGAATGGCTTGATGCCACACCATATCAATCATGCGGTCTGCCATCACGGACGACCGATTCGCCCGCGACCGGCCGCCTCGGACGTGGCTGCAGCGACGCGATCAGCGCTCCCGTACGTTTATCTACGTCGACGCGCTACTCGTTCGCATCGATGTCACGCTCGACCTCTCACGCGCGCCAACCATCCAGTTACAGTCAGCAACTCTGGCTGTGGATGTTCACCCTGTCGGTCGGGTTCCTGCTGTTGCTCGGCTGGTCGTTCCTCTACCTCGAGCCGGGAACGGCGTCGTACGTCATCGGCCAGGTGAGTGCGGCGGTCCTCGCGGTGACGGCCGTCGGGACGGGAATCGCACTGTACTCCGACTGGGAACCGTTCTAACGGTCGGCGGCCGATTTCGCACCGACGCGACGGTAGCAGTACGGGAACTCGAGCGGAGAACGTGAGTTGCAGGTCGTCGGTCGCGGGTCGGACGCAGTTACGAAGTGCAAGTCAATCTCGACGTCGTCGTAGAATACACTGAAACGAGTTCAGTCGGCCGCCGAGGAATCGTCGATCGTCGACGACTCCTCGAACGCGTCCTCGTCGACGAGGTCCTCGCTCTCCCAGTACTCGTGGTCGTCCACCTCGCGGAAGCACTTCGTCTTGTGGGGCTCGTCGCTGTCGCTCTCGTAGAACTCCGGCGACTGCTCGCGGCAGGCCTCCCGGGCCTTCGGACAGCGGGTGTGGAACCGACAGCCCGACGGCGGGTTCGTCGCGTCCGGGATGTCGATCTTCCGGACCGGCGGCGACTCGCGCATCGCCTGTTCGGCCTGTTCGGGATCGAGCTCCGGCGTCGCCCACTGGAGCACCTTGGTGTAGGGGTGTTTGGGGTTCTGGATGATCTCCTCGGCCGTCCCCAGTTCGACCAGTTCCCCGAGGTACATCACGCCGATCTTTCCGCCGGACTTGCCGGCGAGGTAGCGGGCGTTCGCCAGGTCGTGGCTGATGAACACGAACGAGGTGTCGAAGATCTCCTGCATCTCGAGGAACAGATCCATCACGCCGATGCGCAGGGAGACGTCCAGCGCCGAGACCGCCTCGTCGGCGAGGATGACCTCGGGCTCGACGAGCAGCGCGCGGATCAGGGCGACGCGTTGCTGTTCCCCGCCCGAGAGCTGGTGGACGTACCGCTCGGCGTAGTCCTCCGGCGGGCTGATCCCGGTCCGCTCGAGCAGCTTGAGGATCCGGCCGCGGCGCTCGGCGTAGTTGAGTTCGGGGTGCCAGCGCTTCAGCGGGACCTCGAGGTTCTCGAGGACCGAGCGGTAGGGATTCAGCGCGGAGCCGGGGTCCTGGTGGATAATCTGCAGCGAGCGGCGGATCTCCTCGAAGGTGATCTCGTCGTCCTCGCCCTCGCGGACGTCCCAGATGTCGTGGCCGCGGTACTCGACCGAGCCGCTGGTGGGGCGGGTCAGGCCGACCATCGTCTTGCCGAGGGTGGTCTTGCCGCTGCCGCTCTCGCCGACCAGCGCGAGGACGTCGTTCTCGCCGAGGTCAAGGCTGATGTCGTCGACGGCGTGGACGGTCGGGTCCTCCTCCAGCCCGAGCCGGTCGCTGAGCCACGACGGCGTCACGGAGTTCAGCATCGACGAGTCCTCGAAGTGAACGTCGAGATCGCGAACCGAGATGACGGGGTCGTCGGCGTCGCTCATTCGTCGTCACCTCCGAACGCGAGGGGGACGGCTTCGTCGGCGCGTTCCCAGTAGTGACAGCGGACCTCGTGCTCGTCGTTGACCGTGATAAACTCCGGATCGTCGACCTCGCAGCGCTCGTCGCCGAGCGGACACCGCGGGTGGTACGAACAGCCCTGCGGGTGGCTCACCGGGTCCGGGCTCTCGCCCTCGATCGGCCGCATCTCGTCGAGCGAGATGTCGAGGTTCGGCGTCGACTTGAGCAGCGCCCGCGTGTAGGGATGGACCGAGTTCCCGAGGATCTCGTTCGCCTCGCCGACCTCGACGAACTCGAACGCGTAGAGCACCGCCAGCCGGTCGGCGAACCCGGAGACGATCGGCAGGTCGTGGCTGATGAACACGAGCGTGACGTTGTACTTGTCCTTGATGTCGTACAGCAGGTTCAGGATCGACCGCTGCATCAGCAGGTCGAGCGCGGCCGTCGGCTCGTCCATGACGAGCACCTCCGGCTCGAGAATGAGGCTCAGCGCGATCAGGGCGCGCTGTTTCTGTCCGCCGCTGAGCTCGTGGGGGTAGGAGGACATCATCCGGTCGGGCTCGAGGTGGAGATCGGAGAACAGTTCCCGCGCCCGCTCGAGTCCTTCTTCCTTGTCCCAGTTGTGGGCGTCGAGCGTCTCCTCGAAGTGCTCGCCGATGCTCATCGTCGGGTTGAACGCGCTCATCGCGCCCTGGAACACCATCGAGATCTTCTCCCAGCGCAGTTCGCGCAGCTCCCACGGCTCGAGGTTGAGCACGTCGATCGGTTCGCCGTCTTTCGGATAGAACGTGATTTCGCCGGTCAGGATTCCCGGATCGACGACGGCGTCGAGCAGCGCGTCGGCGAACATCGACTTCCCGCTGCCGGACTCGCCGACCACCCCGAGGGTTTCCCCGCGGTGGATGTCCATGCTGACGTCGTTGAGCACGTTCGACGTCCCCTTGTCCATCTCGAACCGAACGTTTGCATTTCGAACCGTGATGACGGGATCCGCCGCGGTTCGATCGTTCACCTCCGCCGTATCGAGCGTATTACTTGACATGTTCACTCACCCTGTCGGACGACGTGTGCGGTCGGTTGGCACACACGGTGTTGAGAGACCACAGACCGGTGGCACGTGACATTCGATATCACGTTCGGGCTTTCGTCATATATATCATTCCATCATGTGAGACCCCGAGTTTTGGGGCGGATAGCCTCCGGCTATCCGTTCGTTCCCCGGCGTCGGTGGCAACGACCCGTAACGAACTGTCATCGGCTGCCGGTCAGCACAGCGCGCACGTAACCGCCGCGATTTATTACGGGGTATCCGCAATCAACTGTACATGGGGTTAGACGACGTACGCGACTACCTAGAGTCATTTACACATCGGGATTGGCAAGCGTCGGCGGACGACGACGGCGTCGTCCGGTTCGCGCTGGTCGGACTCGGCTGGTGGACCAAAGAGCGGGCGATGCCCGCGATCGAGAACTCGACGTTCTGCGAGACGACCGTCGTCGTCAGCAGATCGGCGGAGAAGGCACAGCGGGTCGCCGCCGAGCACGACGCAGTGGAAGCGGGTCTGTCGTCCGAGGAGTTCCACGACGGCGCTGCCGCCGACGCCTACGACGCCGTCTACGTCTGCACGCCGAACGCTCGCCACCTCGAGTTCGTCGAGAGCGCGGCCGCCCGCGGCAAGGCGGTCCTCTGCGAGAAGCCGATGGAAGCGACCCTCGAGCGCGCGGAGCGACTCGCGGACGCGGCCGCGGACGTGCCGGCGATGATCGCCTACCGGATGCACACGGAGCCGGCCGTCAGGCGCGCCCGCGAACTCGTTCGAGAGGGTGCGATCGGCGACCCCGTCCACGTGCACGGAAACATGTCCCAGTCGATCACCGGCTGGGGGCCCGATCAGTGGCGGCTGGATCCCGACCTGGCCGGCCCCGGGACGAGCGTGACCGACCTCGGCATCTACCCGCTGAACACGACGCGGTTCGTCCTCGAGAGCGACCCCGTCGCCGTCCAGTCGATGATGGACTCGAGCCACGAGTACTTCGAGGACGTGCCCGACGAGGTCGCGGCGTTCAACGTGACCTTCGAGGACGGAACGCTCGCGAGTTGTACGGCCAGCCAGCACTCGCAGCTCGATAGCTTCCTGAAGATCGTCGGCAGCGACGGACGGCTGTGCATCGAGCCCGCGTTCCACTCGGAGAGCAGCCTTCGAGCGACGGTCGGCGAGACGACGATCGATATCGAGACGCCGCAGGTCGACCAGATGGAAGAGGAGTTCGACTACTTCGCCGATTGCGTGCTCGACGATCGATCGCCGCACGCGACGCCCGAGCACGGCCTCGTGGATATGCAGGCAATCGAGGCGATCTACGACGCCGCCGAGGGGAACGAGACCCGCACGCTCTGACGGAAAAGATATATAATGGTAAATCCGAATAGTGAAGCATCGTTGCGTCGGACCGATTGAATCGATACCGAACGGACTCGAACGATGCGGTAACGCACCCCCATTGTGTGTGAGACACTCCCGAAACGTTTATAATGTATAATATTACATATTAGGCCGATGCCAGCAGACCATCAGAGCAAGGAGTATCTGTCCCGACGGAAGATGTTGGCCCTGACCGGTGCAACCGGAGCGGCGACGCTCGCGGGTTGTTCCGGCGGCGGCAACGGGGAGGATCCGGACAACGTCACCGGCAACAACCTAGAGGAGATCGAGGCGGACGTCCCGGAGAACTACGAAGACGAGATGAACGAGGTGCTTCCCGCGAGTAACGCCAATCCGTACAACGGGGAGTATATCTTCAACGAGTACCACCAGCTCTGGAACTCGGGCGACATCCAGGAGTCCTGTTTCGAGTACCTTGCCATCTACAACACGGACATGGGCGAGTACGTTCCGCGGGTCGCCGAGGACTGGACCGTCGGCGAGGACAACCTCGTGGAGGTCCAGCTCAGCGAGGACTACGGCTGGCACGACGGCAGCGACATCACGGCCGAGGACTTCGCCGCGCGGATCCGGATGGACTGCTACATGCAGATGGGGCTCGAGCAGTACATCGACCCCGACGAGGGCGTCCGCGCCGTCGACGACTACACGCTGGAGATCGAACCCCGCGACGACTACGCGAACCTCGAGCAGGGGCTCTGGGAGGCCCAGTGGGCCGAGACGCTGCTGTCGGTCTCCGCGGAGCAGTACGGTGACTTCCTCGAGCAGTTCGAGGAGGCGAGTTCCGAGGAGGAGCAGCAGACGGTTCAGGAAGAGGTGATCGGCTTCGAGCCGGAGTGGAACCAGGTCAAGTTCTCGGGGCCGCTCTTCTACGCCGAGGCGAACGAACAGTACGGGGACCGGGTGCCGAACCAGAACCACCCGATCGCGAAGGACTGGGACTTCTACCAGCGCTGCGGATACTACACGGGCGAAGCGGGCATGCAGTCGGGCGACGCCGACTGGATCCACAACGACCCGACCCTCGAGGGCCTCCCGGACAAGTACGACAGTCCGCCGGTCTCCTACTCGGGGCAGTCGCTCGCGATCATCTTCGGCGCCGAGGACGAGTATATCCGGGACAACCCCGAAGTTCGCAAAGCGATCGCGTACGCCGTCGACATGGAGAACGTCACCGAAGTGACGGCGCCGGGGACGCCGGTCGACGAGTACTCCGGCGGCATCGACTCCGGCTACATCGAGAATTTCGTCTCGGAGGACGTGCTCGACGCGATGCCCAACTACGCGCCGCAGGACACCGACCGAGCGGCCGAACTGCTCGAGGAGGTCGGCTTCTCGCGCAACGGCGACGACATGTGGGAGACGCCCGACGGCGACACCTGGACGCTGAACTTCCCGGTCGGGGACTGGTTCGAGGACCACTCGGAGATGGTGTACAACAACCTCGCCGAGTTCGGGATCGACGTCGACTGGTACGTCGAGGAGATGCCAACCTGGCAGTCCGATACCCAGAACGACCTCGCCTACGACCTGACCATCCACCTCAACTACGGGATGGCCCGCGAGTACCACGCGCACTCGGACCTGTACGAGGAAATGTACAGCACCACCCGCGGGATTTACGAGACCGACCGGGACCTCTTCGGCGAAGAGGTCGAGGTGCCGGAGGTCGGCAACCCTGAGGGCGACACGGTCACGATCAACATCCCCGAGGAGCTCGATGCGCTCTCGACGGCCGACAGCGACGAGGAGGTCCAGGAGCACGCGAGCAACCTCGCCTGGGCGCACAACCAACTCCTCCCCGGCGCGATGGTCTTCCCGTGGAGCGAACACTACTGGGTCAACGCCGACGAGTGGAACTTCGACCTCGAGACCAACGACTGGCTGACCTCGAACCGCATCACGCACTACCTGCTCCAGAACGGCCTCTCGCCGGAGTAAGACGACGAACGCGACCGACGCGCGAATAGCGACGCGAACGATCACTAGATCCATTCCGATTTTTCGGCCCCGAGTATCGTTGCAGCATTCCGTCCGTCCCAGCCCTTTTGCAATAATTGCTGGTACCACTCAGTTGATTATCCTCCGCCTCCTCGAACCGATCGGGTCGTCTCGGTCGTCAACCACGAGAGTCTTGCCCCTAGCCAGACCACGTCGCCGGTGTCATTCTGGGTAGACTATCCCGACGACCCGTTTCCGGTTGCACTACTGCACTGTTCTATCGCCGTTAGAAGCAGCTGCAGAACTGAAGGTGGCAATTCTCGAGAAATACAGTCACTGACGCGCTACGAGCAGCAGCGACTTCTCAAAACGAAGCTAGTCAGGCTGAAAGCCGGTGAGTTATACTTCGACGACGGTGTTCGAGAGCGTGCCGATATCCTCGACGCCGATTTCGATCAGATCGCCCTCCCGAAGCGTAAAATCGTCGTCGGGAACGAGCGAGGTGCCGGTCAGCAGCACCGAAACCTCGGGAACGGCGTTGTGGCTGGTGTAACAGTCGACGAGTTCCTCGACCGAGCGCACCATCTTCCCCGTGTTCGTCGAGTCGTCGTAGAGCACCTCGCCGTCCCGGCTGATCGTCATCCACATCTCGAGATCGTGGGGATCGTCCACCGAATCAGCGGAACGAACGCAGGGGCCGATCGAACAGCAGCGATCGTAGACCTTCGCCTGCGGGAGGTAGAGCGGATTCCGACCTTCGATCGAACGGCTGCTCATATCGTTGCCGATCGTGTAGCCGACGATCTCTCCGTCCGACAGCACGACGCCCAGTTCCGGCTCGGGCACGTCCCATTCGGAGTCCGCGCGGATGCCGACCCGCTCGTCGGGACCGACCGTTCGACTCGGCGTCGCCTTGAAGAACACTTCCGGCCGTTCGCTGTCGTAGACGTCGATATACATGTCCTCCATCGAACTCTCAGCCTTTCGGGCCTCCTCGCTGATGCGGTAGGTGACACCCGCGGCCCACACTTCGCCCGACGAGATCGGTGCCGACACCGCGCCGTCGTCCCCGTCGCCGTCGGCATCCAGTACGTCGGGTGAGAGCACGGCCGCGCCGTCGAGTAGCCGCTCCGCGACGCGGTCGAGCGAACTATCGGCAATCGTCGCAGCAGTGAAGAGATCCTCGAGCGTTCGGAGTTGCGGTTTCGCCGCAGTCAGATCGTACAATCCGTCCGTGGTTTGCACTGCAAGGCGAGGAGTCCCCTCCTCGCGCAGCTGGTAATAACGCATGTCGGTACTACCAATTCGCTCGTCCGTATTAGCTCTGGTGTTCATTTCGAGTCGGACGCGTCGGTCACGAACTCGAGTCGACGGCCGAACGGTCGGTCGTTGTGCCAGACTGTACCATACGAAATTCCCGCAGGGATCATAAGAACCGTATAGGATGACCGCGAAGGAACACGTGTGACCGAACGCTACCAAAACTACGTCGACGGAAGTTGGACGGACTCCGAGACAGGCGAGACGTTCGAAACGGAGGATCCGGCCGCGCCCGCGGAAGCGGTCGCCGAGTACCAGCAGTCAGGCGCCGAGGACGCCAACGCGGCCGTAGAGGCCGCCGCGGCCGCCGAGGACGAGTGGGCGACCACGCCCGCTCCCGAGCGCGGTGCGATCCTGCGCGAGGCCGGCTCGATTCTGGCCGACCGCAAGGAAGAACTGACGGAACTGCTCACGCGCGAAGAGGGCAAGACCCACGCCGAAGCCGGCGGCGAGGTCCAGCGCGCGATCGACATTTTCTACTACTACGCCGAGAAGACCCGCGACCTCGGCGGCGACGTCAAGAGCGCCAGCGGCCCGCGCACCAACCTCTACACGGTCGACGAGCCCGTCGGTGTCGCTGCGCTCATCACCCCGTGGAACTACCCCATCGCCATTCCGGCCTGGAAGATCGCACCCGCGCTCGCGACCGGTAACACGATCGTTCTCAACCCGGCATCGGTCGCTCCCGGCGTCGCGCTCGAGATCTTCAAGGCGCTCGACGAGGCCGGCATCCCCGACGGCGCCGCCAACGTCGTCACCGGCCCCGGCAGCACGGTCGGCGACGCGATCATGACCCACGACGAGGTCGACGCCGTCTCCTTCACCGGCTCGAGCGAGGTCGGCGAGATGGTCTACGACAAGGCGACCGACGACGGCAAGCGCGTCCAGACCGAACTCGGCGGCAAGAACCCGACCGTCGTCACCGACAGCGCCGACGTCGACGAGGCCGCCGAAATCGTCGCCAACGGCGCCTTCGGCGTCACCGGCCAGGCCTGTACCGCCTGTTCCCGCGCGATCGTCCACACGGACGTCTACGACGAGTTCGTCGACGCCGTCGTCGAGCAGGCCGAATCCATCGAGATCGGCCCCGGCGACGAGTACGACATGGGTCCGCAGGTCACCGAGAGCGAACTCGAGGGCACGCTCGACTACATCGAAATCGCCGAGAACGAAGGCGCCACCCTCGCGACGGGCGGCGGCCAGCCCGAAGGCGACCGCTTCGGCGACGGCTACTACGTCGAGCCGACCGTCTTCACCGACGTCGACAACGACTACCGCATCGCCCAGGAAGAGGTCTTCGGCCCGGTCCTCGCAGTGATCGAAGTCGAGGACTTCGAGGACGGCCTCGAAACGGCCAACGACGTCCAGTACGGCCTCTCGGCCAGTATCGTCACCGACGACCACACCGAGGCCGAGCGCTTCGTCCGCGAAGTCGAAGCCGGCGTCGCGAAGGTCAACGACAAGACCACCGGCCTCGAACTGCACGTCCCCTTCGGCGGGTTCAAGCGCTCCTCGAGCGAGACCTGGCGCGAGCAGGGCGACGCGGGGATCGACTTCTACACCATCGAAAAGACCGTCTACGACGGCTTCTAACGCCGGGAGCCGCGTAGTCGGTCTCGAGTCGTCGCTCATTTGTTTTTGGTGCAGCCCCGTTCTGTAGGAGTGAACTTCGGGCACGCCTCGAGCGGCGGGTACAGCTGTCGGCGCGTCGCCACGTGTGACAGCGCAACATGCCAAACATGATATACCCCGACGCATATGCATTGATCGTATGCCGAACTATCGGACATTGCGAGATCCGAACGCAGAGTACACGATGCGGGACCTGTCCTCGGAGACGATGGGTCTCGAGGCCGACCGCGGACCGCGCGACGTCGAGATTACTGACGTCCAGACGACGATGGTCGACGGGAACTACCCGTGGATCCTCGTGCGCGTCTACACCGACGCCGGAATCGTCGGCAACGGCGAGTGTTACTGGGGCGGCGGCGACGACGCGATCATCCAGCGGATGGCACCCTTCATCATCGGCGAAAACCCGCTGGACATCGATCGCCTGTACGAGCACATGATCCAGAAGATGTCCGGCGAGGGCTCGATCTCGGGCAAGACGATCTCCGCGATCTCGGGCATCGAGATCGCCCTCCACGACATCGCCGGCAAGATCCTCGACGTCCCCGCCTACCAGCTCGTCGGCGGGAAGTACCGCGACGACGTTCGCATTTACTGCGACCTGCACACCGAGGACGAGGCCAACCCGACCGCCTGCGCCGACGAGGGCGAACGCGTCGTCGAGGAACTCGGCTACGACGCCATCAAGTTCGACCTCGACGTCCCCTCGGGTCACGAGGTCGACCGCGCGAACCGCCACCTGCGCGACCCCGAAATCGACCACAAGGTCCAGATCGTCAAGGAAGTCACCGAGCGCGTCGGCGACCGCGCCGACGTCGCCTTCGACTGCCACTGGGCGTTCACCGCCGGCTCGGCCCACAGACTGGCCGACGAACTCGAGGAGTACGACGTCTGGTGGCTCGAGGACCCTGTCCCGCCGGAGAACCACGACGTCCAGCGGGAGGTCACTCAGCACACGACGACGCCGATCGCAACCGGCGAGAACGTCTACCGAACCCACGGGCAGCGCCGTCTGCTCGAGGAGCAAGCCGTCGACATCATCGCGCCGGACCTGCCCCGCGTCGGCGGCATCCGCGAGACCGTGAAAATTGCGAACCTCGCCGATCTCTACTACATCCCGGTCGCGATGCACAACGTCTCGTCGCCGATCGGCACCATGGCCTCCGCGCAGGCCGCCGCTGCGATCCCCAACTCGCTGGCCCTCGAGTATCACAGCTACCAGCTGGGCTGGTGGGAAGATCTCGTCGAGGAGGACAACCTCATCGAAGACGGCCGCATGGAAGTGCCCGAAAAGCCCGGCCTCGGCCTGACGCTCGACTTCGACGCCGTCGAGGAGCACATGGTCGAGGGCGAGACGCTGTTCGACGAAGCGTAGCTTCATCGAGTTCGCGAATCACCGATTCGCGGTATTCGACGAGGTGTAAGCCGACGTCGAACCCACGGAGCATCGCTCCGTTCGTTTCGGCGCCTCGAATTGAATCGTCGTCGCTCATTTCAGTTTTCCGCCGGTGGAACGCGGTTTCCACCCTCGTTTTACTCTCGTTTGACTCTGAGATCCCTGATCGTTGCGCCAGCTACGAATCGGAGTCGTCAGCTATCTTGCCGTCGTTCTGGATCGATAGTGGACTGAGAGGATACACACAATAGATATTATTTTCTGAGAAAGCAATTCTGTTATACAGAACGTATCGTCAATTGTATCCAAGCACGGACGAGATCATCGAGTTCACCGTCAAACGGGAGAGATACCCGGCAAACAGGGGCTATCGACCGGTAGTTCGCTAGTGGATGAATCGAAATCAGGACGGTGTGATAGCGAGACAGGATGCTATCTGCCGAACGAATAGCGACGATCTGGGGGACAGTATATTACACAAGTACTTCTGTAATCCAATTCTAAACAGTGGTTTGATTCGATATTGGATTACGATTGTACTCATGTAATCTAATAGCTGATAAGCGCCATCTATGGGATCAACCATCACATTGCTAGCGTTTCTTTCTCTATTACAGAATTCTGTTTGGAGATAGGTTCAACGAACGGTGCCACGTTCCACGCCACAAAATCGGAACGATAACACAGTACTCGAGCAGAAACGTGAGACGGAAAATATGGTTAGTGCATTGTACCCAGCGGATATCGGCTTTTAAGCGACATCGAACTGGGCCGAAGCCGACACTCTCCACAGGGATGGACGCGGGATAGGGCTCAGCGCCGCAACCGCGGCATTACGCTTCCATGTGTCCCTTCGAATCCCAGATCGAGGTCACCATATCGGCGAACACCTCGGTTCGAATCGGGTAGCCGCTGTCGCCCGTCTGCTCGAGCGGGCTGTTGCCGACGTTCGTGGTGAAATCCTCGGTGTAGGCCCAGTCGAGCACCGAATCGCGGACGTCGATCGTGATCGTGTTGTCGTCGTCGGTCGGCAACCAGGCGGCTGCGCTCTGTCGATCGTCGTACTCGAGGGTGTACGTCTCGCCACCGATCAGTTCGACGACGGCGTCCATCGGGCCGATCTCGATCCGCGCGTCGTCGTCCTCGAGGTAGAGGGTTCCGTTCTCGAGCGCCGCCTCGTATCGCGTTCGATCTGTCATTGTGTGCCCGTATGGCATGGGGACGGATATATCACCACGGTTTCCGCCGGTCGTTTTTGACGCGGCAGTATCGACGGGGACGTCCACGTGTCGGTCGCGGACGAAACGGAAGTCCTTGCCGGCTCACGATCACCTATGATCGACCGATCGAAACGGGGTGCGTGACTTTCGTGCTACGGGACTCGAATCCGGTGCGGCTGACGATACTCGCGATCGGGCTCGCGCTCGCGCGGATCGGCGTGATCGACCGCGAGCGCGCCGTCGAAACGACGGATCTCGCGTGGCCCCGCGTCGTCACGGGGCTCGCGCGGATGTCGAAAGGCGCCGTCGACGTGGCGATGGTCGGCGTCGCCGTCGGCACGGCCGCGGTCGCCGGCGTCGGCGTCGCGGGTCCGTACTGGGGGCTCGCCTTCGCGCTCGGCGGCGGCGTCGCCGGCGGGACGATCGCGCTCGTCTCCCAGCGGTTCGGCGCCGAGGCCCACGACGAACTGGCGCTGGCCGTCCGCTCGAGCACGCTGCTGGTCGTCGCGATCAGCGTTCCCGTGAGTGTCGTCTTCTGGCTGTTCCCGTACGAACTCGTAACGCCGATCGCGAGCTCCGAGCGGGCGATCGAGTACGGCGCGACGTACCTGCGGGTCGTCGGACTGGGCATTCCGTTCGCGGGCCTGAACCTCGTCGGGAGCCGGACGCTCGTCGGCGCCGACGACGCCTACACGGCGATGCAGGTCCGCGCCGGCGGCGCGGTCGCGAACATCGCGTTGAACGCCGTCTTCATCTTCGGCCTCGAGTGGGGCGTCGCCGGCGCCGCGCTGGGAACGGTTCTCTCGAACGTCGCCGTTACCGCGGTGTTCGCGGTCGGAATCGCTCGCGGCCGGGCGCCCGGGATCGGCGAGTTTCCGGTCCAAATCGATCCGTTCGGCCGGTACTACGACGTCGGGACCCTGACCGACCTCGTGAGCATCGGGACGCCGATCGGCGCGCGGAACCTCGTCTGGACCGTCGCGGAGTTTCCGATGCTCACCGTCCTCGCCATCTTCGGGGAGCCGACTCTGGCCGCGTTCGTCATCGCTCGGCGCATTTGGGGCATCATGAACACGCCCGGATGGGGATTCGGCCTCGCCGCCTCGAGTCTGGTCGGCCAGTCGCTGGGGAAGAACGACGAGCGGGGTGCGGAGGCGTACGGCCGGGACATCGTTCGGTTTTCACTGGCGACGTACGTCCTCTTCGCGGTCCTGATCGCGCTGTTCGCGGACCGCATCGTCGTCCTGTTCGCCGAGGATCCGACGAGCCCGGAGATTCCGATCGCCGTCAACCTCGTGTACGCGGCCTGCGTCGCGGTGCTCTTCCAGGGCGTCGGCGGCGCCGCCGCGGGGCCGCTCGACGCCAGCGGCGATACGCGGATTCCCTTCCTCAGCCAGGCCCTGGGCGTCTTCTTCGGGGCGATCCCGCTCGCGTACCTCGGCGCGACGACGAGCCTGGGGTACTGGGGACTCTACCTCGCATTCCTCGCGGAGGCGTCGGTTCCCGCCGCGATCAACTACTGGCGGTTCCGCACCAACAAGTGGAAGGCCATCAGCGAGGGGTACCGTCCCGATTCGGCGACCCCCTCAGATTGAGAAACCGCTATCGGACTTCAGCTATATTCCAGCCGTAGTCAGAGAGCTTGTGAGAAGCGCTGCCCGCGCCCGCACAGTTGTGACGCAAGTGCGCATCCGGATCCCGTGGAAAAACCGAAACCATCACCACGGCCGCCCCTCGAGTACCGGTCGCACATGACAGACGACTCCGGCGCGATCAGCGTCGACGGCAAGAACGTCGTAATTATCGGCGGAACCAGCGGCATCGGCCTCGAGATCGGACGCGCGTTCGCGCGCAACGGCGCGGACGTCATCGCGTCCAGCCGGTCGGAAGACAGCGTCGCGGACGCGGCGGCCGAACTGCGCGACCTCGGCGCCGAGACGGCCGAAGTGACGTGTAACGTCCGCGACCTCGAGTCGGTCCGAAACCTCAAGGACGAGGCCGAAGCGGCCCTCGGCGGGATCGACGTTCTCGTCAACTCGGCGGGTTCGGTCGCGGCAGCACCAGTCACGGAGATGACTGAAAAAGAGTGGTATCAGGATATCGATGTGTGTCTCTCCGGCGTCTTCCGGGCGACCAAGGTGTTCGGCGACGCCATGGACGAGGGCAGCATCATCAACATCTCCTCGATGTCGGCCGAACAGTCCCGCGAGGAGCGTGCGGGCTACGTGTCGGCGAAGGCGGGTCTCAACGGCCTAACACGTGCGACCGCAGCCGATCTTGCACCCGACATCCGCGTCAACGCTATCGCTCCCGGCTTCGTCAAGACGGAACTGGCCGGCCCGAAACTCGAGGACGGCTCGGAGTTCCGGGAGGGCGTCGACGAGCGGACGCCGATGGAGCGAGTCGCGACGCCCGACGAGATCAGCGGTGCAGCACTGTACCTCGCCAGCGACGCGGCGTCGTTCACGACGGGCGAGATCATCACGATCGACGGCGGCTACGATCGCAGTTCGGTCTGAGGCGATTTCGGTCCGCGCACAGAAGGATTGAACGCGATACAATTATACTCGGAAATCAGAGTACCATTCGTATCTGGTAATTAGGTCGCAGCGAGACATCTGTGGAATCGTCGGTTGCCGGTACGGCCTCACAACCGCAGACCGGCGCCGCGAGCGATCGAGAGGAAAAACACGTATGACCCGCCGGTGAGACAGGGTAGGTATGTTCGAGAAGTCGACGTGGATTCGCCTGCCGCGAAACGTCGTCGTCGGCCACGGCGTCCGCTCGTCGGTCGTCGAGGTCGTCGACGACCTCCACCTGCAGGGACGGCCGCTGCTGGTCACGAGTCCGACGCCGCGGGAGGTCGCCGCGGATCCGGTCGCCGCGGACTTCGAGGCCGCCGGCATCGACCCCGCGATCGTCACGATCGAGACCGCGACCTTCGACTCGGTCGAGCGGGTGATCGAAACCGCGGAAGCCGAGGAGGTGTCCTACCTCGTCGGCGTCGGCGGCGGGAAGGCCATCGACATCGCGAAGATGGCCAGCGACCACCTCGAGATGGGCTTTCTCTCGGTGCCGACGGCGGCCAGCCACGACGGGATCGTCAGCAACCGTGGCTCCGTCCCGGAGGGGGACACTCGCCACAGCGTCGCGGCCGAACCGCCGCTGGCGGTCGTCGCCGACACCGAGATCCTCGCGGAGGCGCCCTGGGAGCTGACGACCGCGGGCTGTGCCGACATCATCTCCAACTACACCGCGGTGATGGACTGGCGGCTGGCCACGCGGCTCAAGGACGTCGAGTACTCCGAGTACGCCGCCGCGCTCTCGGAGATGACCGCCGAGATTCTCGTGGACAACGCCGACCTGATCCGGCCCGGCCTCGAGGAGTCGGCCTGGGTCGTCACCAAGGCGCTGATGTCCTCGGGCGTCGCGATGAGCATCGCCGACTCCTCGCGACCCGCCAGCGGCGCGGAACACCTCTTCTCGCACCAACTCGATCGCCTGGAACCCAACGGGGCCTTACACGGCCATCAGGTCGGCGTCGGCTCGATCATGACGGCCTACCTCCACGGCGGCGAGGACGGCGTCTGGCGGGACATCCGCGACGCCCTCGCGAGCATCGACGCGCCGACGACGGCCGCAGAGTTGGGCATCGACGACGAGACCGTCATTGAGGCGCTGACGACCTGCCACGAGATCCGCGACCGGTACACGATTCTGGGCGACGGGATGAACGAACGAGCGGCCCACGAAGTCGCACGAAAGACGGGCGTTATCGACTAACGGGCGGATTTCGTTCTCGGTGTCCTCGGTAGTCGTCAGCGGCAACTTACCGGGACGGCTCGAGCACCACCCGTCGGTGGCACGCTCGAGCATCGACAGCCGACGACAGTCGGCTACAGCAGGAACTCGGCGATCAGCGCCGCGATGAAGAGCGCGGCGACGATCACGAGCGCGTCGTAGCGATAGTTTCGACCCGCGGTCCCGCCGCCGCTGGGCGTCCCGAAGGCGACCCCGACGAGCCCGCCGACGGCGACGACGAGGACGGCGACGGCGTAGATCGAGTACAGCAAGTCTGCCATGCTATCACACACGCCGTAACAACACGTAAATCCCGGTGCGAGCGGTCGGATTTCCGACGGACTCGAGGCGCGTAACGAGCGCTTACGGTTCGACGGTTCATCCACCTGTCCGTCAACGATACCCGCGAGAAAAACTCGAGGACTACTCAGTCGTCGCCGGGATCGGCCGAGTCGTCGGCTCGACTCGCCGCGCTCGGCTCGCCCCCGTCCGTCGCCGCTCCCGTCGCTCGCTGTTCGCCGCGCTGGCTCAGGTACCGCGCCCGAAGGACGTTGCCGTACATTGAGAGCAACAACCCGAGCAGCAACACGAAGATCCCGGCGTTGATCCCGATCGTCCGGAGGACGCTGCCCTCGCCGAACGCCAGCGTGTCGGGCACCGGGTAGCCGCCGTACTCGAGGCTGGCCATCATCACGCTGACGATACCGACGACGACGAGCACGGCGACGACGTTGGTCGCCCACCGCCACGAGGGTTTGCGCCGGAGGCGCTCGATGCCGGTCGTGTCGTACTCGTCGGGGTCGCCGTGGAAGTTCGGCGTCATCCCCTTCGGCAGGAACGCCTTCATCTCGACGGGGTAGAACGCGGGGTGGAACCCGTGCTCGAAGGTGTGGAACATCACGCCCATCAGCATGATGATCCCGAGGAGGCCGTGGAACGCGACGAAGGCCATGGCGACCGACTGCGAGTTGTAGAAGTCGATCAGCCAGGTCTTCTGCCAGATGAGCAGCCCCGAGATCATCAACAGGATCAGTTCGACGGTGAAGATCCAGATGACCCCCTTGCCGACGTACGACAGCAGCGGCACCTCGTCGGCCTTGAACCCCGCAAACTGGCGCGCCGACGGGTGGCGCTCGTCGGCCCGGCCGAGCGCGAACTTGACGTCCTGAATGAACGCCCGCGCGTCGTCCGGGCTCGGCAGCACTGAGCGGAAGTTCGACCGACTGCTCGAGCGAAGCAGCACGTACGGCACCCAGAATCCGGTCAGCGCGATCAGCGCGAAGCCGGCCGCGCGGTGGATCGAGAGCACGCCCTCGTTGCCGCCCATCAGCTCGACGAGCCACCACAGCTCCGTGTTGAAGGCGATGGCGTAGCCCGTGAAGAACAGGACGAACACGGTCAGCGCCAGCAGCGAGTGGAACATCGTGGTGGCCCGCGAGAACTTGCCGTGGTCGAGGTTGGTCACGGCCGATCACCTCCGGGGCCGTCGTCGCCGGCTCGGTCCTCGGTCGTAGCATCGTCAGCACCGGCGCCGTCGCCGTCGGCATCGGTGTCGCCACCGCTCTCGCTGACGCCGCCGTCCGTCGCCGCGGCGGCTTCCCGCCGTTGCGTCCCGCTTGGCGGCCGCATCCGCGCGCCCAGCCGGCGGAACGCCGCCCAGTGGACGAACACCATCACGAGGATGAAGATTCCCATAATGACGTCCGCGAAGTGGACGACGGTAATCATCGCCTCGAGGACCGGTTCGGTGTTGCCGGCGACCCAGTCGGCGCCGACGCCGCCGCCCTCGACGGACGGGCGGATCCGCAGCACGTCCTCGAAGAACGGCGCGCGGCCGGAGACGAGCGCGACGGAGCCGACGGCCAGCGCCAGCCCGAACAGGGCGCTGAGCCAGAACGCGGCCCGGTCGGCGAGGCCGCCGGTCGACGGTTGACCGGCGGGTTCGCCCGGTTCCTCGGGTCCGGGTTCCGTCCCGGATTCGGGTGGTGACTCGCGGTCGCGCTGCTCCGGCGGCGTGCGTTCCTCGCTGTATCCGCCGTCAGCCTGCTCGTGGCGGCCCTCGTGCGAGTCGCTCGGACTGCCGCCCTCAGATCTGGGATCTGATGTGGATCGCCTCGTTTCACTCGGCTCACCGCTGTCCGCCGCGCCCGGAGCGTCGTCTGCAGTCGATTCATCTACTCGCCCGTCGTCGGTCGGGGCGCTCGAACTCGAGTCCGTGTCCGTGTCCGAATCCGGCGGCCCCGGCGACCCGGCAGCGCGGTCGTCTCGATCGTGGTTGTTGTCGTCCGGTGATCGTTCGTCGCTCATTGCTGATCAGTGTGGAAGAGCCGGGCGTCCTCGGCGCCGAAGATGACCTCCATGGCCTCGTCGTTGAAGAACGGCTGACTGTCCCGTTGCTCGAGTTCGTCGGCTATCTCGCCGGCGCCGCCGACGAGGATGGCGTCGGTGGCGCACTCCTCGGCGCAGGCCGGTCCCTTTCCGGCCTCCTGGCGCTCGCGGCAGCCGGTACACTTGTCCATGATGCCGCCGGTGCCGACGATCTGCGCGGAGCCGTCGTCGCTGTCGGGGAACTGCGGCGCGCCGAACGGGCAGCCCGACAGGCAGTACTGGCAGCCGACGCAGAGGTCCTCGTGGACCGCCACGAAGCCGTCGTCGTCCTTCTGTAAGGCGTTGGTCGGGCAGACCGACACGCAGGGCGCGTTCTCGCAGTGGTAACACTGCATCGGCAGGCTCGTCTCGCCGGGGTTCTCGCCGGCCTCGAGGCGGCCGGTCTTGTCGGCGTTTTCGCCCTGCGGGCCGGCGACCCCTTCGGCCATGGTCGTGATGTCGATGCGCTGGTTCTGGATTTCTCGATCCCAGGTGCGTTTGCAGGCGACGACGCAGCCGCCGCAGTCGATACAGGCCTCGACGTCGGGGAAGATCCGCATCCCCGAGCCGGTACTCATCACGCCCTGGCTCATCACCTGACCGGCCGAGTTGCCTTGATCTTGAGTCACAGTTGCTCACCTCCCTCGTACATGTCCCACTCGCGGACGTCGTACTGTTTCTGCGCGCCGAGGCCGTGCTCGTCCTGCGGGTAGTCGATGAACTCCATGTCGTAGTCGTCGACCACCGACTGGGTAGCCTTCTGGACGTGGACCACGCCGGACTTCGTCTCCTGCATCTGGGTCTCGGCGTCGAAGCCGCTCGGCGTGATGATGTTCGCGCTCTCGCCGATCGCGAGCGGTTCGGTGCCGTCGGGCCAGTTCGGCGTCAGATCCTCGCCGTGGAAGACGCCGCCCCAGTGGTAGGGCAGGAAGATCTCCTCGTCGTTGACGCGGTTGGTCACCTTCGCCTTCACGAGGATCGCGCCCTTGTCGGCCGACTCCACGATGACGTGATCGTCGCCGCCGACGACGTCGAGTGCCTCCGCGAGCGCGGGACTGATCTCCGCGTACATGTGGGGCTGGCGGTCGGCGGTATACTCGTTGTTCCGCGTCTCCGCGCCGCCGCCCTGGTGTTCGACCTGCCGGCCGGACGTGAGGATCACGGTGCGGCCGTTTTGAGAGTCGCTACCCAGTTCCGTGTGGACCGCCTCGGTCGCCCGCTGCTGGACGGTGGCGTTGTTCTGGTCGAGCCGCCAGAAGTTCCGCTGCTCCCCGTTCGCGGGCCACTCCTCGACCAGATCCGGACGCGGACTCTCGACGGGTTCGCGGTGGACGGGCACCGTATCGAGGAAGTTCCAGACGACCGCGCGCGCCTTCCCGCGACCGGTCGGCGGATCGGGCTGGGCGTTGTCGTACTCCTCGTAGGCCGACGGATCGACGCCGATGTCGTCGTACTGCTCGGCGACGGCTTGCGCGGCGTCGTACACCGACTGCTCCTCGTCGAGGGCCATCTCGACCGGCGTCGTCTGGGTCGACGGGTTCGTCGGATCGTCCGGGAGGACCGTCGAATAGCCGGGGTACGACGGGACGCCCTCGATTTCCTGATCGTCCCACCACGGCGCCTCGAACGATTCGGCAATCAGATCGAGGCCGTCCTCACCGTGTTCGTCGTAGGTCTCCTGCAGCGGGTACTCCTTGTCGATCTCGAGGTCGTTCCACTCCTCGGCCGTGGGCGCTCTGACTCCCCAGTTCTCGCGGAAGTCGTGGCCGCCGTCGCGGGGGTCGGCCTCCTTCGTCCAGATGATCGGCGAGCCGGGGTGGTCATCGCCCCAGTAGGGCCAGGGCAGCGACCAGTAGTCGCCGTCCACGGGAGTCCCCGTGTTCTGCGCCCGCAGATCGTCGGCGTTGAACGCCCAGTCGTACTCGTGGTGCTGCTGGAGCTTCTCGGGGGGCTGCTGGTAGCCGATCGAGCGGACGCCGAGGTTGATCTCCCGCAGCGCGTCCTCGTAGG
Organism: Halopiger xanaduensis SH-6; assembly: GCF_000217715.1. Lineage (GTDB taxonomy): Archaea > Halobacteriota > Halobacteria > Halobacteriales > Natrialbaceae > Halopiger > Halopiger xanaduensis. The sequence goes on along the minus strand of NC_015666.1, from coordinate 3,078,996 downwards.
AACTGCGCCCGTTGTGGACCTCCGGCCCGTTCCCCCAGTCGAAGTGCTCGCCGAAGCCCATGTACTGGGCCAGTTCCTGCATGATCTGGAGGTCGGGCTTGGAGTTGTGCGCCGGCTCCGCGACGGCTTCGCTCCACTGGACCGACCGGTGGGAGTTGGTCACCGTCCGAACGTGCTCGTACTGGCTCGAGGCCGGCAACAGGAGCACGTCCGCGTCGTCGGGTAAGGTGCCGGCGACGGCGGGGAAGACGTCGACGACCACCAGCAGGTCGAGGTTCTCCATCGCCTGCTTCATCTTGTCCATCTCGCTGATGGAGTTCGCCGAGTGACCCCAGAAAAAGGCCATCTTCAGCGGGTCGGGCTGGTAGAGGTTCGACTCGAGCAGTCGATCCCCCTGCTCCAGGGCCGCCTCGTACCAGCGGGCGACGGTCAGCCCGATCTGGAACATCATCGACCGCTCCTCGACGTCGTCGATCGGCGCTTCGGCTTGCAGCCCTTCCTCCTCTTCCTCTTCGTCTCCCGCGTCCTCGTCGCCTTCCGCCTCCTCGTCTTCGCCCTGGACGTCCGCTTCACCCTCGCCGCCTTCGCCCGCCGCTTCTTCCTCGACGTCGACGCCCGCACCGCCCGCTTCGACCTCGGCTGGCGTCTGCGTTCCCTCCCACACGTCCTCCGGCAGCAGCTCGAATTTCTCGTACAGTTCCTCGAACGAGGTGCTGCCGCTGGTCCAGGGGCTCCGATCCCAGACGTCGGCCCAGTGCTCCCACGACCCCGGCGCGTCGACGCCGTAGTAGCCCGGCAGGATGCTCGCGTCGACGCCGAGATCGGTCGCGCCCTGGACGTTCGCGTGGCCGCGCATGACCTGAAGGCCGCCGCCCGAGCGGGCCGCGCTCCCGGTTGCGAGGCTAAAGATGGCGTACGAGCGGATGTTCTGGGTCCCGTTGTTGTGCTGGGTCCCGCCCATCGCCCACTCGACCTGGATCTGCGGTTTGTTCTCGATGATCAGATCGCCGATCTCCTCGAGATCGCCCTGATCGATCCAGGTGATATCGGACACCGTCTCGAGGTCGTACTGCTCGAGTTCGGACTCGACGTCCGGCCAGCCCATCACGCGGCCCGCGAGGAACTCGTCGTCGAGTTCGTCCTGCTCGTTGATGTAGTTGAGCAGGCCCATGACCAGCGCGACGTCCGTCCCCGGGCGCAGGCGGTAGAAGTAGTCGGCATGGGCCGAGGTCTTCGTGTAGCGGGGGTCGATCGAGACGATCGTCCCGCCGCGGGCCTGACCCTCTAAGATGTGCTGCATCGCGATCGGGTGGGACTCGGCGGGGTTCTGCCCTAAAATGATGAGCAGGTCGAAGTTGCGGTAGTCGTTGATCGTGTTGGTCATCGCGCCGAAGCCCCAGGTGTTGGCCAGCCCCGTGACCGTCGGAGAGTGACAGATCCGCGCCTGGTGATCGACGTTGTTCGTGCCCATGAACGCCGCGAACTTGCGGCTGGCGTAGGCCGCCTCGTTCGAGTGGTGGGCGCTACCTAGGAACATGACGCTCTCGCGGCTGTACTCCTCGATCGTCTGCTCCCACGTGTCGGCGATCTCCCGGAAGGCGTCGTCCCAGGTCACGCGACGCCACTCGCCGTCCTCCTTTCGCATCGGATGCTTCAGGCGCTTGGGCGAGTGTTCGGTCTCGAGGATGCCCGCGCCCTTCGAGCAGAGCGAGCCGTTGTTGATCGGGTTCTCGAACCACGGCTCCTGCCCGACGAAGGAGTTGCCGTCCTTGACCGCCTTGAAGCCGCAGCCGACGGCGCAGTAGTTGCAGATCACCTTCGACGTCTCCTCTCCCTCGGGGACGCCGTCGTCGCCCTGCTCCTCCTGCGTGCCGCCGAGCGCGTGCCCGGCGGCCCCGCCGCCGAGGAAGACCCCGCCCGCGAGCGCGCTGGCTTTTACGAACGAGCGCCGGTCGAGGTCGATCGTGACCGGGTCTTCCCCGGCGCTCATTGCGATACCCCTGTCGTGACGGTCGCGTATCGCACTGCCCGGTGCGACACCGTGCTATAGACACCCATACCTAGACCGGATCGTTCCCCGTCGACAGTTATGAATATTTGCTCGAGTACGTTGCGATGAACGTACAATTCCCCGATGTTATTCCCCAATTGAGTCAAACATTCTCACGACGGCACTCGTTTATATGAAAATACTCGTGAAACACAATCGTTCATTACATAACGCTATTACCGTGTCACCTAATAGCACAACGGGATGAACGTCGGAAGCTTCGTCTGTTCCTGCGCCGACACCTGCGATATCGACCTCGAGGGTGCTCGGGACGGGATCGAGGGCGTCGACGTGGCGGCGAGTTCGCGCCTGCTGTGCGAGGACGGCTTGCCCGCGATGGAGCGGGTGATCGAAGAGTACGACCTCGACGAGGTGATCGTCACCTGCCCGGAGGAGCGCGTCCAGCGGAAACTTCGGCGCGTCGCCGAGCAGCGGAGCGTCCACCCCGACGCGGTCTCGTTCGTCGATCAGCGCGAGGGCGCCGGCTGGGTCCACGACGAGGCCAGCGCGACGGCCAAGACCGCCCGCATGATCAACGCCCGTCAGGCTGGTCTCGAGGCCGAGTCCATTCCTCGGTCGATCTCCCAGGAAGCCGGCGACAGCGTCGCGGTCGTCGGCGACCCCGAGACCGCCGCAGCGCTGGCCGCGGACGCCGACGTGACCCTGATCGCCGACGGGCGGGAGTACGTCGATTCGGCCGCCGATCTGGACGACGTGACGATCGAGCGCGGCCGCGTCGTCGGCGTCGACGGCCGCTACGGGGACTTTACGATCCGGCTCGAGGCGTGCGTCACCGAGGACTGTATCTCCTGTATGAAATGCGTCCACGAGGGCCCCGACGGCGCCGTGACGCGCTATCCGGTCGACATCGACCCCGACGCACCCGACGGCGCGTGGACCGAGGTCTGTCCCACCGACGCGATCGACCTCGAGGGCGTCGAACGTACGCTCGAGGTCGATCAGGTCGTCTACCCCGCCGCGAACCGGCAAACGCGGGGCGGCCGAATCGGCTTCTACACCGCGCCGATCGACGCGGCCACGATCGCCGCAGTCAAGCGACACGTCGGCGGCCTCGAGAAGCCCGACCACCTCGACCTCGAGATGGACGTCTGCGCGGCCGGCGACTCGAGCCAGCCGGGCTGCAACGAGTGCGTCGAGGTCTGTCCGCACGACGCCGTCGAACGCACGAAGATCGACGAGGTCGAATTTCACAAGGACGCCTGCCAGAACTGCGGGGCCTGCACCAGCGCCTGTCCGACCGGCGCGACGCGACTCCGGGAACCGTCGAACGAGCGCATCGCCCGCGAAGTCGAGGCACTCCTCCGCCGGACCGACGACGAGGGCGGCTGGCTGCTGAACCGCTCGGGATCGGACCTCGAGACCCCGATCGTCGCGTTCGTCTGTTCGGAGGAGGCCGACGACGCCCTGCGGGAGTACGGCCGCCTCGCCGCCGCGGGAAAGGCCGAGGTCGAGTACCCGCCGATTCTCCCCGTGCACGTGAACTGCACCGACACCGTCGGCGAGGCCCACGCGATGCACGCGCTGGCCTGCGGCGCCGACGGCGTGGCGATCGTCGGCTGCGGCGGCGACTGTCTCCACTCCGGCCCCGATCCGAAGGCCGACCTCGTCGACCGGCTGAATCGGGCGAGCCGCGACCTCGAGTTGGGTGAGCGGTTCGAATTCTTCGCGCCCGATCCCGACGAACCGGGCGCGTTCGTCGAAGCGATCTCGACGTTTGCGGTCGAACTCGAGGAGTCGCCGGTGCCGGAGGGCGAGCACGAGGCGACCGGCGAGACCGACGATTCCGAGCGCGAGAATCCCGCGTTCGACAGTCACGGCTGGACCTTAGAGAGCGTCCGCGCAATCTTAGCGCACGTCGAGCCCGAGCGCGAGGTGATCCGCGGCCTGAAGGACTTCGGTCGGATGGCCGTCGACGACGGCTGTACGTTCACCCCGACGTGTTCGACGCTCTGCCCGACCGACGCGATCCGGCGCGACGAGGAGGGGGCCGTCCTCGAGTTCAATCACGAGCGCTGCGTGAACTGCGGGACCTGCGAGGAGGGCTGCGTCGAGGACGCGATCACGATGCACGACGGCCTTCACCTGTCGCTGCTGCCCGAGCGCCGGGACGACGCGTCGGAGCCGGCCTGGGTCACGGTTCACGACGGCGAGATGCGCGAGTGTCGCAACTGCGGCGAGCCGTTCGCCAGCGAGGGCACCGCCCGCAAGATCGAGGGCGAGGTCGGCGGGATCGTCGCCGGCGTCGCACCGAGCGCGGCGGGCAGCGTCTTCGACTACTGCGACAACTGTCGCGCGCAGTTTCTGTACGACCGCGGCGGCGGCCCGAGCGGGACGGACGGAGCCGGCGGCGCCGGTGGCACCGACGGTACTGGTGCCGGAGGTGAGCGCCAATGAGCGTCGATCAGCGCGCGCTCTACGAGGCCCGCCTCGAGCTGGTGAACTTCCTGATCGACGCGTTCGCGGACGTGCCGACGGCGGCGTTCGTCGCGACGCTGCTGGGCGACGAGATCACGTTCCCGGAGGGCAGCGTCGACGACCGACTCGACCGCGGCTTCGAGCGACTGGATTCGTTCATCGCCGAAAACGAGAACCGCGATCCCGACGCCGTCCAGGAGGATCTCGAGCGCGAGTTCACGCGGCTGTTCGTCGGCCCGCGGCCGCCGATCCTCCCCCACGAGACCTACTACCGCGAGGACACCGACTTCCGCGGGGCGGGGCTGGCCGAGGTCGAGGCCAGCTACGGCGCGGCCGGCTGGTCGCCGCCCGAGGACTACCCCGAGGAGAACGACTACGTCGCCGTCGAACTGGCCTTCCTCCGGAACCTGATCCGGCGACAGCGCGAGGGCTACGAGGAGACGTTCGGCTACCAGCGGGTCTTCCACGAGGAACACCTCTCGGAGTGGATCGCGGACTTCGCCGCGGACGTCCGCGAGCAGACCGACGAACCGTTCTACGCGGCCGTCGCTGACGTGCTCGAGGGCTATATCGCGTTCGAGGAAGAGATCGCGGTGCAGATGGCCTGATTACGACTCGGACGCGTCGTCGTCGGCCTCCGACTCATCCTCCGCGTCGTCGACGAACCCCTCGAGCACTTCGTCGGAGAACGAGACGTCGCCGTCGCGCTCGGCGTCGTTGACGTAGTGGGGCGCCGTGTGCGTCCACACCTTCTTCCCACGTTTCCCGTCGGGACCCGCGTTCGTCTCCCAGTTGGTGTGGGTCATACGTATACGTGTGATTCAGTAGCACGGATATAGCTTTGTGGCGATTCCCCTGTCACTCAGACTGGCCTAGCATTTCCGGACTCGAGCGAAAAACACGGACTCGAGCGAGCCGTAGCGCTATCGACCCGGTCGCGGATCGTCCGTCGACGGCCCGCCCGCCTCCGAGCGGTCGTCCAAGAACGCCCGCGCGAACAGGTTCACGTGCATCTCGAGAACCTCCTCGGGATCGATGCCGTGACGCTCGGCCTGGCGCTCGAGGAACGCCTCGAGTTCCGAACTCGGCTCGTGGTGGATCGTGTCGCCCTCGACCGTGAACTCGACGTCGGTCGCGTCGGCGACGAGGTGTTCGATCTCGAGCAGCGCCTGTTCGGCCTTGACCTCGAGGGCCTCCTCGTCGTCCATGAGTCGGTTGTCGCCCCAGTCGGCCGCGGCGTCCCGAAAGCGGTCGCTGACGGTGATCGACAGGGTCATGCTGTCCCTCCGGTGCTGGATCGCGGTTGAACGGACAGACGGGTATCGTCGTGGATCATCGGCTGTGGTGTACGTGACGGCGTACGGGTGTCGAATCCTGCGGTCTCGAGCGGTCGGCGGGTTACTCTTCGGGCGGCCACTCGTCCGGCGCCGGATCGGGCTCGCCGAGTTCGCCGAGTGCGACGAGGATCAACGCGAGGAAGGCGAGCAGGACGATCAACCCCATCAGCCCGCCGAATCCGTGCTGGCCGACCCAGTTGCCGGGCATGACGCCGCCCATCTGGCTAGCGATGTTGAGACCGATTAACCCCGTCCACACCGCCGCGAACAGCAGTCCGAACGCGACCAGCGGGTTGTGTCCGATGGCAGTTCGAAGTCCCATAGGCGACGACTCGCCGTCCAGTGTGAAAACTTCCCACGCTACCCGTAAGCTGCCATGACTGTCACGCGCTGGAAACAGACCGACCGCTGCCGAAAATCGACGGCTTGACCGGGATCTCGAGTCTGGTCGCCGAGCGCTCACCCGAGATCGACACGATCGAAGTGCCACAGGCCGAGCGCGACCGGCACGACGAGCCAGGCGACCAGCACGAGCAGCGCGACCTCGGGCTCGAGGTATGCCGGGACGTCCGTGGTTCCGGTGAGCGTGATCTCGTCGTCCGGGATCGCCAGCGGCATTGCCGACTCGTACGCGACGGTCGGGCTGAGTCGCCGCACGAACTCGAACGCGTGTTCCGAGATATCCAGCCCGAGCCGACCGTTCAGCGCGTACTGGAACACGCCGACGATCGAGAGTCCGGGGAAGATCATCAGCAGGTTGCCGACGAAGTAAAAGCCGACCGCGCCGCCCATCGCCCGCGACCGGGAACTCGTCGCCGCGGAGATGCCGATCGCAACCGCGACGTATGCCAGCGTAAACAGCAGCGTCAGGGCGACGACGCGAGCGAAGGTGGCCGCCTCGAGCGAGGGGTACCAGAGCAGCGTCAGCACCGCGCCGACGGCGAACGCGAAGCCGATCGCGGCGCCGACAACGGCCCCGCGGGAGAGGTACTTCCCGAGGACGACGTCGCGGCGCGTGTTCGGCAGGGAGAGCAGGTACTTGATGCTGCCCGACTCCCGCTCGCCGGCGATCGCGAGGTACGCCGCGACAAGCGCGATCAGCGGGATGAACAGCGATCCGATGCTTGCAAGCGAGAAGAGTTGGTTGATGACGTTGGGTTCGGATACCCCAGTTTGGCCGAAATAGAAGAACAGCACCGCGAACAGCGTGTACAGCGCTCCGACGGTCCAGACCGTTTTCGAGCGGCGGACGTCGAGGAAGTCCTTCTTGGCGACCGAGAGCGTGCTCATGCGGACACCTCCTCGACGGCGTCCGGCGGCTCGGCACGGCCAGCGTCGGCATCTCCCGCTGCCGTTCGCTCGCTGTTCGTATACGTGTTGAACAACTGCTCGAGCGACGTGTCCTCCGAAACGATGTCGCGGACGTCGGCGACCTCACCCGCCGCTGTCACGACGTCGTACTTCACGGGCGTCGCAGCGCAGGAGACCGTAATCCTCGAGTCGTCGACGGTCACCGATCGGACGTCTTCGCGGGCCTCGAGGTCGCCGATGAGCGCGTCCGGCACGCGCTCGACCTCGAGCGTGATCGAGGCGTCGAGGTCGAGATCCGCCCGCAGCGCGTCGAGGGTTCCCGTCGCGACGAGTCGCCCGGCGTTCATGATCCCGACGCGGTCGCAGATCGCCTCGACCTCGCCGAGGATGTGGCTCGAGAAGAACACCGTCGTGCCGCGGTCGGCTTCAGCGGCGATGATCTCGCGCATCCCCTGCATGCCGGTCGGGTCGAGTCCCGACGAGGGTTCGTCGAGGATGAGCAGGTCGGGATCGCCGACCAGCGCCATCGCGAAGCCGAGCCGCTGTTGCATGCCCTTCGAGTAGCCGCCGGCGGAGCGGTCCCCGTCCTCGGGCTCGAGGCCGACCCGCTCGAGGAGCGCGTCGGGGTCCTCGTCGGCCCCCTTGGTGTCGATCACCCACTCGAGGTGTTCGCGGCCGGTGAGCCGATCGTACAACGTCGCGCCCTCGGGGAGGACGCCGATGCGCTCGCGGATGACGTCGGCCTCCTCCTGCGCGTCGTGGCCGAGCACCGTTGCACGGCCTGTGGTAGGCCGCACGAAATCTAGGAGCATATTGATCGTCGTCGACTTCCCGGCGCCGTTGGGGCCGAGAAAGCCGAATATCTCGCCGTCCTCGACGACCAGCTCGAGGTCGTCGACGGCGAGGACGTCGTCGCCGTACCGTTTCGTCAGTGCGGAGGTTTCGATAGCGGGCACACGAAATTCAACGGCGAGGAAATGTAAATAGTTCTGGAAGTTATTTCAACACTTGATAGCGCCGGGTCGGATACCGAGTCGGACCGGTGGACGGCGGCGACCGCTCAGACGTGCTCGTCGAGGAAGTCCGCAATCGCGGAGTAGGCCTCGATACGGTTCTCGAGCTTCGAGAAGCCGTGGCCCTCGTCGTCGAAGATGAATTTTCGGACGGGGACGCCCTGTGCTTCTGCTTTCTCGGCGATCTGTTCGGCCTCGCCGACCGGGACGCGAGGATCGTTCTCGCCGTGGAGGACGAACAGCGGGGCTTCGATGTGCTCGATGTTGTTCGTCGGCGAGATTTCCTCGAGGAACTCGCGGTCCTCGGCGAGCGAGCCGTACTCGGCCTCGCGGAGTTCGCGGCGCCAGTCGCCGGTGTTCTCGAGGAACGTGACGAAGTTAGCGATGCCGACGACGTCGACGCCGGCCGCCCAGAGGTCGGGGTACTCGGTCAGCGCGGCCAGCACCATGAAGCCGCCGTAGGAGCCGCCCTTGGCGGCGATGCGGTCGGGATCGACGGCGGGGTGGTCCTGCAGCCACTCGACGCAGGCCTCGATGTCCGCCACGGAGTCCATCCGCTTCTCGACGTCGTCCAGCGCGGCGTAGTCGGCGCCGTAGCCCGCGGAGCCGCGGACGTTGGGTTCGAAGTACGCGTAGCCCCGGTCGAGGAAGTACTGCTTGACGCTCGAGAACGAGGGGCGGCGCTGGCTCTCGGGGCCGCCGTGGATGTCGACGATGACGGGGACGCCGTCGCCGTCGTTCGCGTCGCCCTCCTCGTAGTCGTCCGGAAGCGTGAGAAAGCCCGGTACCTCGAGGCCAGCGTGGGACTCCTCTGGAGTCCCACGGGCTGACGGGCTTTGCCCGTCAACGCCGAAGCTCTCGACGTGGACGAGGTCGGACTCGTCGAACGTTTCGGGCGGGATGCCAGCGGTGGGCGCGCGGGTCCACTGCTCGGCGTCGCCGGTCTCGAGGTCGACGACGAAAACGTTCGTGTTGACCGTGTCGCCGGTCGTCGAGAGCGCGAACCGCTCGGCGTCGGGACCGAAGCTGACGCCGCCCGAAATCCCGCCCGGAAGGTCGGGTTCGGGGAACGTCTCGAACTCGGTCGGCGCGTCGGGGTCGAACTCGCCGACCGTGAGGTCGGTGTAACCCTCGACGTTGCGCGAGTAGACGAATCGGCCGGTCTCGTCGTCCAGCGCGATGCCGTCGACGTTCCAGCCCTCGCCGTCTGCGACCGTCTCGAGTTCTTTTGTCTCGAGGTCGAGGTAGGCCAGATACAGGGTGTCCGCGTCGCCCTCGTCCGTCACGAGGTAGATCCCCTCGCCATCGGGCGCCCAACTCGCGCTCTGATAGCGGACGTCGCCCTCGTGTGGCGTGAGGTGCTCGAGGTCGGGATCGTCCGCCTCGAGGTCGAGGACGTACAGATCCTGGTCGAAGTTGGAGTAGGCCTGCGAGACGAGCAGGCGGGAGTCGTCAGGGCTCCACCCCGAGAGGGAGAGCCACCCGTCGCCCTCGTAGACGAGTTCCGCGTCGTCGCCCGTCTCGTCGCGGCTCTGCACGTAGATGTCGAAAACCGCCTCGTCGCGGCGATTGGAGGCGAAGGCGCACCGGTCGCCGTCGTGGCTCCAGCCGCCCCAGCGGTGCTTGGCGTCGGGCATCGCCGTCAGGTTCTCGATCTCGCCCGTCGCCGCGTCGAGCCGGTAGAGTTGCGCGCGCTCGTTGCCGCCCTCGTCCATCCCGAAGATCAGTTCGGGCCGCTCGGGCGACCACGAGGCGAAGCTCACCGTTTCGTCGTAGAACGTCCGCTGCTCGGGCCACTCCTGGGGCTCTCGGACCGTCCAGACCTGCGCCGTACCGGTCGTGTTCATCAGGAAGGAGAGGCGCTCGCCGTCGGGGCCGAACGAGGCGCCGTAGGCGCTGCGAATGTTGAGATAGCGTTCGATGTCGTAACCCATACCGGAGTCGTATCGACTCGAGGCGGTAGTCGTTTGGGTTCCGGAGCCCGCCTCGAGGGAGCGGGCTCGACGAACGCCGCCGAACAGGTTGGACGCGGCGGCAGCGATACGGATCGATTACCGCCATAGGGAGACCATACGACTGCGATAGCGGCCGGTATGGTTCGAGGAGGAGTTCCGCGAGCAGCTGCGACAAACCGGCGATGCACAGGGACGAGCGCCGACTCGGCTCGGTGTGCGTGTGGTGCTGTGACGTGCTTAACAAAGCCCGGCGACTCCCGTGGACCTGCTATGACAGACGCGGACGCGGACGGGACGGACGACCGCGGGGACCCCGTCGGCGCGCTCCTCGTGACGATGCTCGTCATCCTCGTCGCGTGCGGCGCGATCGTCGCCGCTATCGGCCCCGAGTTCGTCACCGACGCGTCGCCGGTCGAGACGGAGGGCGCCGAGGACGACGAACAACTCGAGTCGATCGGCGACGGCGAGGCGGATCGCGCCGTCGACGAGTCGCAAGCGACGGCCGACGCGGACGCGAATGCGAATGCGACCGAAAACGATTCGGACGATTCGAACGACTCGGACGCAAACACCGACGGGAACGAAAGCAGTGCTGACACGGCGGAGGACGCTAACGGAGACGAAGAGACGGACGACGACGATAACGAGACCGACGCGGATGCGGACGACGAAGATGAAGAAGAGGAAGACGCGGACGAGGAAGAAGAGGATTCGGAGAACGATGAGCCAGATGACGAGGACGACGCGGACGACGAAACGGACGATGACGAAGCGAACGAGACGGACGACGGAGACGAGGCCGACAACGAATCGGCGACTGACGATGACGACGACGGATCCGACGAAAGCGACACCGAGGACGGCGAGGACAACGAGACGGACGCCGAGTTCGACCCCGAAGCGGACGCAGAAGACGCGGACGAGGAAGATGACCCGGACGATCCCTCGGCGAACGAGAGCGAAGACGAGCAGGATGACGGCGGCGAGGACAATACGACCGAAACGAGCGACGAGACGGGAATCGATGACGAAGACGGCGACGCATCCGAGGACGACGATAGCGACGACGACGCCGAATCGGACGACGATTCGGACGACGACGGGTTCCTAGATCCGATCAGTTCCTTCCTCGAGGAAGTCTTCGATATCGGCGATGACGACGGCGAGTAACACGGCATCGGGTCGCGTCGCTGCGACAGCCGTGATCGCTCGTCAAACGAAACGAAAAAAGTGACTTTATAGCCCGGGACTACGTGGCGACCGAGTATGCGCGTCGCGTTCGTCTCGTTAGCAACGGTCCACCACCGCGACACCGAGACGAACCGGCGACTGCAGACGATCTGCGAACTACTCGAGGAGGCGGGCCACGACGTCCACGTTTTCTGCGCGCAGTTCTGGGACGGCGAGCACGATACGTTCGAGCGCGAGGACGTGACCTACCACGGGCTCGTGGGCGAGCCCGACGCTCGATCGGCGTTCGCGCTCCGGCTCCCGACCGCACTCGCCGGCGCGAAACCCGATATCGTCCACGCGAGCGCGAACCCGCCCGGCCAGGTGGTCGCCGCGAGCGTCGGCGCGACGCTGGCCCGCGCGCCGATGGTGCTCGAGTGGTACGGCGACGGCGGCGTCCGGAACGACCGGTGGCGACGCTGGGCGGCCGGCCGCGCCGACCGAATCCACGTGCCGTCGGAACTCGTCGCGACGTGGCTCCGGGAACTCGGCGTCGGCGAGGACGCGCTCGAGACCGTGCCGAACCCGATCGACCTCGAGCGCGTGCGGTCGGTCGAGCCCGACGACCGGGTCGACGTCGTCTACGCGCGCCGGCTCGACGAGGGGGCGAACCTCGAGAGCCTCCTGCTGGGGCTGGCCGAACTCCGCGATCGCGACTGGTCGGCGACGGTCGTCGGCGACGGCCCCGAGCGCGAGCGCTACGAGCAACTGGCGAGCGACCTCCGGATCGACGATCGGATCACGTTCGCGGGCGACTGCTCGCTCGAGGAGCGGATCGCCGCCTACCGCGGCGCCCACGTCTTCGCGCAGACGGCCGAACACTGCGTCTTTCCCACGGAGATGCTCTGGGCGCTCGCCTCGGGCTGCGTCGGCATCGTCGAGTACCACGCCGACTCGAGCGCCCACGAACTCGTCGAAGGCTGGGATCGCGGTTTTCGAACGACGAGCGAGGACGAACTGGCCGACGCCATCGTCGCGGCCGGCGACCTCGAGTACCGCGAGTACGACGACCGGTTCGCGGCGTACGACCGATCGGAGATTCTGGACCGGTACCTGGTGGGGTACCGGACGCTGCAGGAATCGAGCGGGCTCTTTTGATAATCGAACCGACATTACGTTCCGTAGCCGGAAGCGACACGGTCCACATCCGGCGGCCGTAGCCGCGAGAAGCTATAAACGCGCGTGACAATCAATCTCGGAAAACGAGACACTTTTAGTTCCGTCCGGCCGTTACTGGGACGAGACTACATGGGAGCGGGGGACTCCATCGTCCGGGTCGATCTCACGACCGAATCCGTCACGAACGAGCCGGTGCCCGAGGAGTGGCGCCGGAAGTACGTCGGCGGGAAGGGACTGGGCGCTCGCTACCTCTACGAGGAACTCGAGGCCGGCGCGGAGCCGCTGGGCGGCGAGAACGCCCTGCTCTTTCTGACGGGGCCGCTGACCGGCCACCTGCCGGGCGAGCAGCGCTACGTCGTCGTCACGAAGTCGCCGCTGACGGGGGCCTTTCTGGATTCCTACGCCGGCGGCTCGATGGCCGACCGGCTCGCGGGATCGCTCGGCGATCACGTCGGCATTTTGGTGACCGGGTGCGCGGACGAGCCCGTCGCCCTCGAGGTCGCCGACGGGGAGGTGTCGATCGAACCCGCCGACGACTGGTGGGGACTCGACGCCCGGGAGGTCGACGAACGGGTCCCCGACGCGGCGGTCGCGTGTATCGGTCCCGCCGGCGAGAACGTCGTCTCGTACGCGACCATCGCCTCGGACGGCGGCGACCACCACGCCGGCCGCGGCGGCGCGGGGGCGGTCATGGGCTCGAAGCGGCTGAAGGCGGTCGTCGCCCGCGACGAGTCCCCCGAATCGCCGCCGGAACTGCGGCGGCTCAGAGAGCGCGACGAGGCTGCGTTCGCCGACGACGAGACCGGCCGGTGGCACGCTGCCAGCGAGACGGTCGAGACCGTCGACTTCGCGAACGAGGTCGGTGTCCTCCCGACGCGGGGCTGGCAGAAGGGCCGCTTCGACGGAGCCGATTCGGTCGGCATCGAGGCCGTCCGCGAGGCCGCCTACGAGCGCGAGCGGGCCGACGACCCAGTTCCCGGCGGCTTCCGCGTCGAGAGCGACGACGGCGACACCGTGCCGCGGGGCTCGACGCCGATCGCGTTAGGGTCCGGGCTCGGCATCGACGACTTCGACGCCGTCGCGACGCTGGGCTCGGTCTGCGACCGGCTCGCGGTCGACGTCATCTCGAGCGGGAACGCCGTCGCGTGGGCGATGCGGGCGAGCGAGGAGGGACACCTCGATCGCGACCTCTCCTTCGGCGACGAGGACGACGCCCGCACCCTCATCGAGGAGCTCGCGACGCGCTCGAGTTCGCTCGGCGACGCGCTGGCCGACGGCGTCGAGGCGGCGGCCGACGCGTACGGCGCCGACGAGTTGATCCCCTCGGTGAAGGGGATGGAACTTCCCTCCTACGATCCTCGAGGGTCGGCCGCGATGGCGCTGGCGTACGCGACCAGCGACCGGGGCGCCTGCCACCGGCGGGCTCGCCCGGTCGAGACCGAGGCGATCGAGGGCGACTGGACGATCGCCGAGCGCGTGGTGACCGTCGCCGCCGAGCAGGACCGCCGCGCGGTCCTCTGGAGCCTCATCGCGGACGACTTCTTCGGCGAGGCGCTCACGCCCGACCTCGGCGCGGAGTGGCTCGCCGCGAGCGACCGGGCGGCCGACTACGCCCCCGACGAACTCCAGCGGGTCGGCGAGCGCATCTGGACGCTCGTGCGGCTGTTCAACGTCCGCGAGGGGTTCTCGCGGGCCGACGACGAACTTCCCGCACAGTTGACCGAGCCGCTCGAGGGCGGCCCCAACGACGGCAGCGCCGTCGCGGCCGAGGCGTTCGAGGAGATGCTCGAACGCTACTACGAGTACCGCGGCTGGGACGAGCAGGGGCGGCCGACCACGGAAACGCTCGAGCGACTCGGGCTCGCGGAGCTTGCGGTCGATGCAGTTACGGACGCGAACGCGAAACGAGGTGACCGACAGTGACCGAACGAATCGATCTCGACGAACTCGACGTCGGCGACGACGACGAACCGGAGGAGGAATCGAACCCCGGCGACTGGTTCTGGCGCGGCGAGGGCGATCCCGAGAACGAGCCGCCGCGGACGACCGGGCCGGCGGTGAAGCCGGACGACGAGGACGGCGACGGCGCGGATGCCGCGGACACCGCGGACGCGACCGGCGCCGACGGGAACGCGGTCGACCAGAACTCGCAGCCGGCGCCCCACGTTCCGACAGCGGAGTCGGGGAAGCCGGTCGGGATTCCGGCGGCGTCCGGCGGCGCCGGCGCCGGTGCTGGAGCGGGCTCGAGCGCGGACGACGGTGGGGAGCCGGGCGCGGCCGAACCGACGGAACCTCGCCCCGCAGGATCGGCCGCGGAGGGGCCCCACGGCGGCGGCGTCGACGACATGACGATCGCCTTCACGTATCGGGCGCTCCAGCAGCTCGAGCATCCGGCGGCCGTCTTCGCGGACGCCTACGGCTGGAGCGACTGGATCGGGATCGTCGGCGACGTCGGCACGCCCGCGATCACGAAGTTCCAGCGCGATCACGGCCTCGACGCCGACTTTTTCACCGGCAGCGGAACGGATCCGAGCGAGCGCCTCTCAGAGATCGACCGCACGTCGATGTTCTACGCGGAGCGGATGGTCGTCATCGGCACCGGCGAGCGCGGCGAGGCCATCGCCGAGGCCGCCGACTGGGAGTACATCCCGCTCGAGACCGCCGCGGAGAAAGCGGGCTGGGAACTGTCATAGAATCGATTTATTTTCCGCTTGGGACGGTCACGGGCTCCGAAACGTTAATACTCTCCCGACAGACACGACCAGTCGAGAGACAGCTATGGGACTCCGAACGGCGTTTCGACAGCACAAACTCGTACTGATCGGGCTGCTCGCGTTCGGTGCGTGGGTCTTCCTGACGATACAGAACGTCGCCGCGAGCATGGGTTCGGTCGTCTACGGCGACTGGGTCGGCCAGAGCGGCGTCGTCGGCCTCGTCGGGCTGGCCGCCCTCGTCGCGATCGGACTCCTCGCGGTGGTCGTCTACGGCGAACTCGGCGAGACCGAACCGCTTCCCGAGGAGTTCCCGCCGGAAGGAACCCAGTAACGCATGCCCAAGACCCTCGAGATCGAACTGAGCGACCGCTTCCTCGAGGCCGCCCGCGAGTGGGGCGACTCCCGGCTCACGGACGAGACGACGGCGGTCGAGCAGAAGGTCGAACAGGCCCTGCTCGAGATCGAGCACCTCGTCTCGGGGGCAAGGAACGTCGCGTTCGCGGTCGACGACGAAGCGAAGACCGTCCGGTACGAGCCGACCGCCGATCTCGCGGCGCTGCTCGAGCGCCAGGCCGAGACCCGCGGGCTCGAGCCGGCGGCGGTCCTCGAGATGCACGTCGACCTGTTCGCGCGGGCGTTCCTCGAGGAGACCGAGCAGGCACCCGAGGTCTGAGCGAACCGGCCTGACGAATCGACGACGCGAATCGACGACGCGAATCGACGCGAGCGGAAGGATTATACGACGATCGACGCAACGGGAGAGCAACGATGCAGCGCAAACAGACCGACTGGAAGCCGAAGAACGGTGAAACGGACGACGACGCGTGGACGCACACCGGCGCGCACGAGGTTACCGAGGGCGAAGTCGACGGTAACGTCGAGTTCGACGACGAACTGAAGGAGAAGTCGCGGACGGACTCGGAGTCGTCGGACGCGTCGGAGTCGAATTAACGCGACGACGCGTTTCGAATCGGAATCGAACGGATCAGCTATACTTCGATCTGAAGATCCGTTCCGCGGAATCGCTCAGCTAACCTGCAGGACGATCTCTTCTTCGAACGCAGCGTAACCGGCGAGGAGGTGCCCGACCGCCTCGTAGAACGGGCCGTCCGCTTCCTCGACGATCGACGCCGCGCAGTCGTCGATCCAGTGCGAGAGGTGTTCCTCGTGGAAGACGCGCTGGTAGCCCAGCGTCTCCTCCCGGCCCTGGTACTGGGATCGAACCAGATACCGCAGGAACGCGAGTTCGACCGCGACGTGGTCGTTCTCCTCGGGGTAGTCTTCGGGCGGCGACCAGCCGGCCGCGCCGTAGCTCGCTTCGACCTTCGGGAGCCCCTCACCCAGGTACTCCGTGTCCTCGCGGTAGTACGTCTCGTGGGGGAGCACCGGCGGCCGCGGCCCGACGAACAGCCGGGTGTACTCCACCTCGAGTTCGTCGGCGACGTCCTCGAGCGACCGGCCGCGGTTTTGTTCGATGAACTGTTCCAGCAGGTCGAATCCCGTATCGAGGTCGTCGTTGACGCTCCCCGACGGCGACGCGATATCGCCGCTGAGGACGTCCTCGAGGAACTCCTCGGGCGGCGCGTCGTGGGTCGCGGTGATCAGGAACTCGACCAGATCGAGTCGAGCCGCGTAGACGGCTTCCATGTCCATACTCATCAGTCGTCACCTCCGTTTCGGCTGTACAGCAGCATCGAGCGGCACTCCGGACAGTAGTCGAAGATGCTGCCGTCCGCGTTCGGGGCCATCCCCGAGACGAGGTCGCCGACTTCGCCCTTGATCCGTTCGGCCGACCGCTCGCTCGTGAACTCCGTGCCGCAGTTCTTGCACTCGAGCATCGAGCCTTCGAAGACCTGCGTCCACGCGGGGTCCGCGTCTTCCTCGTCCGCGACGTCGTCCTCCCGGTTCTCGGGCAGCAGGGAGAGATCGAGCCCTTCCTCGACCGTGATCGCGTTCTCTACGCAGCCGTCCTCGCAGAGCCCGCAGTTCACGCAGCGCTCGTGGTTGAACTCGAGTCCCGTCTGCGTGCGACGCAAGGCGTCGGTCGGACAGAGCGTCGAACACGTCGGCGTGAGCGTGCACGCGTCGTCGACCTCGACGCGGCCGAAGTCCTTCAGGCCGCGGATCACCTCGCGCTCGGGCTCGACGTGCTCGAGGATCGCACGGACGCTTTCTAACGTCCAGCCGTGACTGTCGAACGCGGGGTTCTCGCGCTCGGGATCGTCGATCTCACCGGTCGCCTCGTGCTCGCCTTCGGGAATCGGCGACTCCTCGAGGCCGACGACGAAGGTCGAGACGTCCTCGACGAACGCTTCGGGCTCGTTCGGATCGGGAGCGAAGAACTCCACGCGCTTGCCGAGCCCGAGGTCGTCCGTGGCGACGTCGAGCCGACGGACGAGGTCGGCCTTCGGGTCGGGGCCGGAGTGCAGACAGTCGCCGCCGCAGCCGACGATCGCGACGCCGTCCGCACCGGCTGCAAGCGCGTGCATGACGTGGGCCTCGCCGACGGTGTCGGTACAGTTGACCTGCACGGGGAGGATCGGCGGGTACTCGACGTCGGCGCGGCCGGACGCCGCGAGCCGACCGTACTCGGCCAGCGCATCGGCCGCTCGCTCCGAGCAGACGAAGGCGACGACGGACTCCTCGAGTCCGGAGCCGCCCCGGCCCGGAATCCAGCTACCCTCGACCTCGTCGGGGGTAAGCAGTTCCTCGACCTCGCGGGCGATGCGCTCGTTCGAGGGTTCGCGCAGTTGCGTCGCGCCGGTCGGACAGGAGCTGGTGCAGGCCCCGCAGTTCTGGCACAGTTCCGTGTTGAACTCGACCTCGTCAATGCTCGAGCGCTCGACCGCGTCGTGCGGGCAGGCCTCGACGCACTCGTTACAGCCGACGCGGCTCGAGTCGCCAGCTGCACAGACGTCCATCTCGAGGTCGAGGAACTCGGGTTTGGTAAGCCCGCCGAGGTGGCGTTCGATCGAGGCGATCTTCTCGGACGTGATCGGGGCGGTGTAGAAGCCGATTCGGCCGCCGCGTGCGGACTCCGTCGCCGACGGGTGGACGACCTGGTCGACCTCGAGCGTGCGTTCGACGCCGTCCAGTTCGATCGCGTCGGTCGGACAGCACTCGGCCAGCGACTCGTCGTCGACGTCGGGGTCGATATCGACGGGGTAGCGCGTCACCGTCCCCTCGGGCGCCTCGCGGACGCATTTCATGCAGGAGATACAGTCCTCGGTGACCCGCGCGCGGACGGTGACCTCGAACTCGCCGTATTTGCCGTCGACCGCGGCGACGCGGCCGCGCTCGATCGTCACGTCCTCGAGGTCGTAGTCGGACTCAGCGTAGTCGTTCCCGTTCGCGATCAGGGTGACGTCCGCGTCTTCGGCTAGCGCGGCGGCGGTTTCGGCGTCGCCGACGACCGCGACGGCGTCGCCGGCCTCGTGAGTGAGCGACTGGTGGACCGACTCGTGTTCTAAGCCCGCGTAGCGCGCGTTGACCATCCGGGCGGTCTTGGCCGTCGCCTCGGACTCGCCGTGGACCCAGCCCGCGCCCTCGCGCTGGTCGACGAACGAGACCGCGTCGGGGTGCAGTCCGTTCTCGGTGGCCGTTTCGGTGATTTTCTCCTGGGCCGGCGCCTCCGGGCAGGTGACGATGAGTTGATCGAGGTCGTGCTCCTCGATGACGTGTTCCATGGCGGGAAGCCCGTCCTGACAGAGCATCCGGGAACTGGCGGCGACGTCGACGTGGTCGATCCCGTCGCGCGCCGCCTCGAGATCGATGTCGCAGGTGCCAGCGCACGAACAGACGAAAGAGCCGACGTTCATTAGCGAGCCGAAACCGCCGGACGGTAAAAGATGTTGCGTGACGGAATTCGGTTTTCGAACTCAAATTATTGCATTCTAACAACTATTCTATCGATAGAAGCAAGGGTAGTTTCGTTACTCGGAGTAAGATAGTCGAGAACGGTTAATTCTCCATACATTAATCCGAAAAAGAAGTATAAATTCCAAAGATTCATTATACTCGCGGAGAGCCCTACCGGATGGCAATCATCGGTGTGTGGGAGACGATAATGTCGTTCCGAATATCCTGTTAATCAATATGAGCACGGAACCAGTTACGCTGGATCTCGACCGGCGGTCGTTCATGAAGGCGTCCGCCCTCGCCGGGGCCACAATCCTCGGCAGCGGGGCAACGGGGCGCGTTCTCAGCGACGGCCAGAGCGAATCGACCGGCGTCGAGGACGACGCTGAAACGGCGAAAGTCATCTGTAACTACTGCTCCGTCGGTTGCGGGTTCAAGGCCGTCAAGGAGGGCGACTCCTTCGTGGGGCAGGAACCCTGGAAGGAGAACCCGATCAACAACGGCTCGCTCTGTTCGAAGGGCGCGAGCATCCTCGAGACGGAGCACTCGCCGACCCGACTGAAGCACCCGCTGAAGAAGGAAAACGGCGAGTGGCGCAAGATCACGTGGAACGAGGCCTACGACGAGATCGCCGAGACCTGGCAGGAGGTCACCGAAGAGTACGGGCCCGACAGCACGATGATGGTCGGCAGCGCCCACCACTCCAACGAGGAGGCCTACGCCTTCCGGAAGCTGGCGGCGTTCATGGGCACGAACAACGTCGACCACCAGGCCCGTATCTGTCACTCGCCGACCGTCGCCGGCCTCGCGAACACGTGGGGCTTCGGCGCGATGACCAACACGATCAACGACTACCGCAACTTCGATCTCAACATCATCATCGGGCAGAACCCCGCCGAGGCCCACCCGATCGCGATGCAGCACATCCTCGAGGGGCAGGCCCGCGGCGGGACGATCGTCTCGATCGACCCCCGCTATACGAAGACGTCGGCTCACGCCGACCACTATTACCGGATGCGGCCCGGGACGGACGTCGCGATCATGATGGGGCTGCTCTACTACCTCGACGAGCAGGACGAACTCGACGAGGAGATGCTCTCCGACCGGGTCAACGGCTGGGAGGACGCCTACGCCGAACTCGACCGGTACGACCTCGAGACGGCCGCCGAGATCTCCTGGCTCTCCGTCGAGGATCTCGAGGAGATCGGGGACATGATCATCGAGAACAAGCCCAACGTCCAGATCGAGTGGGCGATGGGCGGCACCCAGCACAACAACGGGACCCAGAACATCCGCTCGTACGCGCTGCTCAGTCTCGCCTCGGGGTCGGCGGCCCGCTCGGGCGGCGGCCTCCAGGTCATGCGCGGCCACGCGAACGTCCAGGGCGCGACCGACCTCGGCGTCGACGCCGACATTCTGCCGGGCTACTACTCGGTGAGTTCGCCCGGGTCGTGGGCCCACTGGACTAACGTGTGGGATCGGAGCCCGTGGACCAGCGGAAGCACGGACTTCAACGACATGTACGGGCGGTTCGACATGCTTCCCGAGGACCTCATGGAGGAACTCGGCGAAACGGAAGAGACCGTCACGACCGCGCAGGTCGACACC
The DNA here is from genome assembly GCF_000217715.1 of Halopiger xanaduensis SH-6. Classification (GTDB taxonomy): domain Archaea; phylum Halobacteriota; class Halobacteria; order Halobacteriales; family Natrialbaceae; genus Halopiger; species Halopiger xanaduensis. Next base: position 3,058,365 of record NC_015666.1, on the reverse strand, counting down.
GAGGTCGAAGACAGCCTCGGCGGCGACGAGTACCGACCGAACGAGGTGACGACCCGGTCGATGATGTTCCAGTCGGGACTGACCGTCGCCCGCTGGTACGAGGCCGCCCTCCCCCAGGAGGAGCGGCTCCACGAGTCGAACCTCTACCAGCCGAACCCGCTGAAGATGCTGTTCCTCTGGGGCCACTCGGCGAACTCCATCAACGAGATGGACAAGATGAAGCGGGCGATGGAGGCGCTCGATCTGCTGGTCGTCGTCGACGTCTTCCCCGCCGTCGCCGGCACCCTCTCCGACGAGGATAACGTCATCCTCCTGCCGGCCTCGAGCCAGTACGAGCACTACCGGTCGCTGACGAACACGCACCGGTCGGTGCAGTGGTCCGAGCCCGCCGGGAAACCGGCGCACAACTCCAAGCCCGACCTCCAGATCATGCAGGAGCTGGCCGACCGGTTCGGCTTCGGCGAGCACTTCGACTGGGGGAGCGGCCAGGAGCTCCACAACGGCAAGAGCACCTACGAGGACGCGCTCCGGGAGATCAACCTCGGCGTCCGCTCGATCGGCTACCAGCAGCCCCCCGAGAAGCTCCAGCAACACCGCGAGTACGACTACGCCTTCAACACCGAGACGCTGCGGGCCGACTCCGAGGGACTGCCGGTCAGCGGCGAGTACTGGTCGCTGCCCTGGCCCTACTGGGGAGAGGGCCACACCGGTACGCCGATCATCTGGCGCGACGACATGGACCCCCGCGAAGGCGGCCACGACTTCCGCGCCAACTGGGGCACCGAGGCGCCGTCGCCCGAGGACTGGGAGGCGATGGGCGTCGACCGGGAGTACCCGCTCCAGGAGACCTACGACGAACACGGCGAGGAGGGCCTCGAGATGCTCCGCGAGCCCTACCAGCCCGACTGGTGGGACGAGGAGATCGAGGGCGTCCCGCAGTACCCCCACTACACGACGACGCTCCCCGAGGACGTCACGAACCCCAGCGAGATGTCCCTGCCCGTCGAGTACGCGCTGAGTCCGGATCAGTCGCCCTACGACGCGGCGCAGGCGCTCGAGGAGGAGTACGACCACGAACTCGACATGGAGTTCTGGGAGCAGTACGACGTCGAACAGCCGGACCCGCCGACGGGTCGCGGGAAGGCGCGCGCGGTCGCGTGGAACTTCCTCGACACGGTGCCGGTCCACCGCGAACCGATCGAGAGTCCGTACCCGGACCTCGCCGAGGAGTGGCCCGCGAACGGCCACCAGCAGAACGTCTACCGCCTCGACCAGAACAACGGCCAGACCCAGCAGCAGGCCACCGAGGCGGTCCACGAGAAGGGGTTCGAGGTCATCCTCACCTCCGGCCGACAGGTCGAACACCAGGGTGGCGGTTCCGAGACGCGGAACAACGAGATGACCGCCGACCGCCAGCCCCACATGTACGCGGAGATCCACCCGGACCGCGCCGAGGAGATGGGGATCTCCGGCGGCGACGAGGTCATCGTCCACTCCGCCCACGACGCCAAGAGCGCGATCCTCGTGAAGGCGAAGGTCGACTACCGACCCCACCCCGACGAGGTCTTCCTGCCGTACCACTGGGGCGGCGTCTTCGGCGGCAAGGACAAGTCCGACGACTGGCCCGAGGGCACGAAGCCGCTGGCGATCGGCGACTCCGTGAACATCGTCACCGCCCACGGCTTCGACGC